>JACQRC010000046.1 GCA_016206665.1 Candidatus Omnitrophota bacterium
CCCGTCACCTTCGCCTGCCGGCGGACGCGGCGGTGCTCGCCGGCCTCGTGGGCGGCGGGTTCGCGGCGGGGCTGCGCCGACGGGCGGATGGGCCGGGGCGGGGTAGGGATTCGGAAGATTTTGTGGATGAGCTGCAGTTCGTCCTGATGGAACGGGCCGATGCGTTAGGCGAGCAATGGGCCCACATTGACCCCCCGTTCGGCGACCTGGTCTCACACGCGCTACCCGGACCCTTTTATGAGATGATCGCCGATCAGGGATTCGACTTGACTAACCTGCAGTTCATCGGCATCCCTGGACACAGCAAGCAGCCACTCCTCGCTCGAATGGATGAATTCTCGTGGTTGAGAGTCTTAGGGAATTTGTTCGCGAACGCCCTCCACGCCATGGCGGAGAGTCCGGTGCGTGAGCTGACCATTGAGACCGGCACAGGAGATCACGAGGACTTCGTCCGCATTACAGACACGGGACATGGCATCGCGCCGGTAGATCTAGACCTCATCTGGTCTACGTCATTCACCAAGAAGCCGGCGGGTATTCGGGGCACGGGACAGGGTCTACCGATCGTCAAAGACATGGTCACAGAGCATGGGGGGACCATCACCGTCAACAGCACACTGGGCAAAGGGACGACGTTTACCATCCGCTTTCCTGTCCCTGATTCCTCATTGCCAGGCGGGGCCACGGGGCTCACTGGCATTCCCGACCCCACCCGCCGCCACCGCGTGGGTCGCGCGCTCGGCCACGACGGTGTGGGGACGCTGGAAGGCGACCTCGGCCCCGCTGGCGGGGCAGGTCAGCCGCGGCTCGGTTACCAGCCGCAGGACGAGGACCCGCTCTGGCGCAACGGCCCGGTACGCCATCGGTCAGGCGGGCAGGACCCGGCGGAAGGCGCAGGGCAGGCCGCGGGTAGCACCCCCGGGCCGGCTGGCGCCGCGAGCCGGGACAACCCGAGACGGTCGGTCACCGCCAACGATGCTGCAGGCAACCCGGCACGCCCGGCGGCGGGGGTCATCCGTGCCGCCTATGGGTCAGCATCACGTCACGCCCTGGGAACGCGGCTGCATCACTTGGTGATGACTCTCACCCAGGCCGCGAAGAGGTACGGTTCGCAAGTCGAAGTGGAGCCGCTTCGCGCAGCGCGGGCTACGCTGTTCCAACAGATGCGTTCCGGATCTCCAGAGGCGCTTCGGTCCGCCGTGGACCAGTTGATCGCAGTCATCAACCAGTTGCAGCCCCTCCTGCCTACCGTCCCCACGGGTGACGATTCCAAGCTCAGCGCCTATTTTACCCGGCACGCTGATGCCGATGCCGACTTCATCAAACACGTTGCTCGCGTCTGGCTGGAGCTGATAACCGATGCTGAGCGGATCGTCACCGTACGAGAGGCCTTGGAACCGCTGCATGGCGCACTCTTCTTCACCGACCAATGGAGAAACTTCGTTGCCACGCCGCACGAGCACCCGTTTCGGATCCTGCCGCCGGAGGTCGAGCCACGGGCCGCAGCGGTTACGTCGCTCCCACGAGAAGTGGTGCTGATGACAGGATTGGGCCTGATGGTGCCGCTTCTGCAACGGACGAAACTGGCTTACGGTGCCACCTTGAGATTATCGATCCACGTAGATGCGCAGGACCGTCTGGTCTTTGCTGCTGAAGCCTCGTCACGAGGACCGCTCTCTCACAGCGTGCTAAGTAACGAACCAGAGGTCCTCGAAGCCGTCCGCCAGCTGATCGCACCGTATGGCGGTCAACTCGAAGCGACCCTCGAACACGAACCTGAAGACACGAGCATGTTCGAACCAGCTTGGACAGAGGCTTCGACGCCGCATACATCACGTCTGGTCGTCACCCTGCCCCTGCCGGCGAGCAGTCTGGGCGACGCAGAAGCGCCGCCGCAGGCCGCGGGTAGCACCCCCGGGCCGGTCGGAACGCAGTCGGGAGTGGAGGATGGGGAGTCGGGAGAAGACGGAGAGCCGAACTCAGGTCAGCAGCCGGAGAAACTCAGCAGGCCGCAGGATGCGCATCCCGCGGAAGGGGTGGAGGGCC
Organism: Candidatus Omnitrophota bacterium; assembly: GCA_016206665.1. GTDB lineage: Bacteria > Omnitrophota > Gorgyraeia > Aquiviventales > JACQRC01 > JACQRC01. Next base: position 2,047 of record JACQRC010000046.1, read on the forward strand.
AAGAGATCGTGGTCGCCGGTGACCAGGCAGTCGGCCCGGCCGGCAAGGGCGGCGTCGAGCAGGGCGTTGTCCTCGGGGTCCCGGCAGACCGTAACGTGGTGGCTGGGCGTGACGAAGGTGGCCGCCTCGCGGATACTGGTGAAGAGATCGTGGCAGTCAAGCGGATCGAAGGCGCGGGACCATCTGGGCCGGCCGATGACGCTCGCCAATTCATCGACGAGGGTCGTGGAGGTGATCAACTGAAACTGACGCGCGAGGAAGGCGGTGAGGAGAGGACGGGTACCGCGCCCGTGCAGGAGGGCGCTGATGAAGACGTTAGCGTCGACGACCGCGTGCAGCATAGAAGGCCCGGCGCCCCGGACCCACGTCTTTCATCAGCTCGCGGCGCAGCCCCGGATTCCGCCGGAGCTTTGCATCAATCCGGGCCAGCAGTTGTCGGAAGCGCTCCGGCCAGGTCTCCTGCTCAAATTTTCGCACCAGCCGAATCTTCGTCGCCACGGGCAGATGCTCCAATAGCTCTTCGGCCTGCCGCGTCGATAGGGTGGTCTTCTGCATCGGGGCCTCCTGCTGCTAAGGATACCTCAGGCGACGCCTCGCGTCAAGCACCCACCCCGGCGGCGCCGGTGGCTGCGGCGTCGAGTGAGGCCGACAGGTCGGGGCAGGCCGCGGGCCGCGCCCCCGGGCCGGCGAGTGCAGCGAGTGAAACGAGGGCCGAGCGAAATGGTGGGCGCTGGTTGCCACCCATGCGCCACCTGCTGCCGCTGTTGCGGGCGGCGCTGCAAGGGAGTCTGCTGGTGATACTGGCTCAGTCAACGGGGCGTTGGTTCTACGTGTTCCAGCCCGATCGATCTCGTAAACTCATGGAGCAACTTGAAACGATCAGAGCGGCGCAAGCGGTGGGGCCGGAGGCGTGAGGACCCTCATAACCCGTTATAATTTGTATGGATAGAGTGGATTTTTCTTGTGGACGACCGGGACGGGCAGGCATATGATAAAGGTTAAGAAAACATGTGAAGAAGGGGGGTGAGTTCGGTGCAGGGACAGGGACCGGAGCGGCGGCGGCATCGGCGGATCGATCTGACCGTGCCGATTTTGACGAAACCGAACACCGAGGTGGAGACCCAGGAATTCAAGGGCGGGGTGACGAAAAACCTGAGCCTCGCCGGGGCGCTATTTGAGACAGGGCAGTATCAACTGCTCTCGCCCGACGGGTTGTTGACGGTCTCGATCTCGATTCCGCGGGAGAAGGCGCGCGGGTTTCCCTTTTCGCGCCTCGCAGGTCGGGCGCGGATCGTGCGGGTGAATGAACTGGCCAAGCTCGATGACCAGAGTCCGAAATTGTTGGAGGTGGCCCTCGAGTTTGGGAAGGATTTGACCGTCCTGACGGCAGCGCCTGATATCGGCGACTAACCTAACGGGCTGCTGAGCCCCAACACAGCAACGCCTCATTGACAGCGCAGGGGTGCGTTGAGTAGAATGCTCACCAATATCGTGTCAAAATCGCCAATCCTCTTGCCTCTGATTCCTCGATGCTTCGCCGGCATGCTGAGCCTGGCTCTGCTGGCCGGCGCAGGGTGCGCCCCGTCGTCGTCCTCGTCGGCGCTGACCATCTGGCATTGGATGACGGACCGGGACGAGGCCTTTCAGTCTCTGGCCAGGCGCTACGAGCTGGAGACAGGGATGCCCGTCAAGTTTGAGCTCTATGCCCCGTCGGAGCTCTACTCGCAGAAGATTCGCGGGGCGGCCCAGACCGACACCCTGCCGGACATCTTCGGCGTCCTCGGCGAATCGCGCGACTTCGCCAGCCTCGTGAAGGCGGGGTTCATCGGGAACCTCACGCCGGCCATGGATCAACACGGGGCGGCGTGGCGCAGCCGGTTTTATGCGAAGGCGCTCGAGATGGACGCCTTCGGGCCGGACAACGGCTACGGCATTCCCGCGGGCATCTACGGCGTGCCCATCGACGTCACGACGATTCAGCTCGTCTACAACAAGCGGCTCTTTCAACGGGCGGGGCTCAATCCGAAGAGTTTTCCGCGCACCTGGGCGGAGTTGCTCGACGCAGGGCGGAAACTGAAGGCGGCCGGCATTCCGACCTTTGTCAGCGGCTGGGGGGAGACCTGGCTGCTCGATTGCTTCGCCTCCAACTATGCCTGGAATCTGATGGGCCGCGACAAGGTGCTCGCGACGATCCGCGGGGAGGTGCCGTACACCGACCCGGACTGGATTCGCGTGCTGCGGCTGTTCGTGGAGCTGCGCGACGGCGGATTGCTGTACGACGGGGTCGTGACCATGGTGAACAAGCGCGCCGAGCAGGTCTTCGCGAATGAAGGCGCGGCCATCGCCTTGAACGGCTCGTGGTGCGTCAATGTCTATCAGGGCATGAATCCGGACCTGGAGTACGGCGTGGCGCTGCCGCCGGCGCTCTCGGATCAGTATCCGGTGGTCATCTGGGGCGGCGCCGGGTCGAGTTTCATGGTCAATGCCCGCACCCCGCGCCGCGAGCCGGCGATCCGCTTTCTGCAATGGCTGACGGCCACGGCGCAGCAGCAATTCCTCGTTGAAGCGACGCATAATCTGCCCTCCACGCATGCGGCCGCCCTCACCATTCCGGCGCAGTTGGCTCCCTTTGCCGACGGGATGGAGCACGCGGTGCATCCATCCACCCTGCCCGTGCAGGAGCTGGCCCCGGTCGTGGAGGCGTGGGGCAAGGGCATTCAGGCCATTCTGATCGGCGAGCGGACGCCCGAGCAGGTCGCTCAGAAGGTGCAGCAGGTCAAGGAGCGCGAACTGGCGCGGCAACGGAAGCAGCAGAAGGGGTAGCCATGCATTTTTGGCAGTCGGGTTCCGCGCTGCGCCGCATCGCCGGCAACTACGGCTTCATTCTGCCGGCCCTGGTCTTTTTTCTGACCTTCAGCATCTATCCGTTCTACAAGGTGGCGACACTCAGTTTCTTTGAGTGGGACGGCATCGCGCACACGCCGACCTTTGTCGGCGGCCACAATTTCCTCGAGCTGCTGCGCGATCCCATCTGGTGGACCTCCTTTGCCCAGGCGGCCTACATCACGGTGTTAGCGCTCGTCTTTCAGAATGCCCTCGCGCTGGGCCTGGCCCTGGCGATCAATCGCGAGCTACGGGCGGGACGCTGGTACCGCGTCATCTTCTTTCTGCCGCCGATCCTCTCCGGCATCGTGGTCGGGCTGATCTGGAGCTGGATCTACGACGGTCGGTACGGCGTGCTGAATCATGCGCTGCAGCTGTTGGGACTGGGCGCCTGGCAGCGGAGCTGGCTCTCCGACCCGGCCACCGCGCTCACCGCCGTGGCCGTCATCCATATGTGGAAGGGCTTTGGCTGGGGCTTCATCATTCTGCTGGCCGGCCTGCAGAGCGTGCCGGTCGAGCTCTACGAGGCGGCGCGCGTCGACGGCGCCGGGCCGTGGGAGCGGTTCTGGCATGTGACGGTGCCGCTCATGGTGCCGATCTTCTTTCAGGTCTCGATTTTGACGGTGCTGGGCACGATGCAGATCTTCGACGTCATCGTCGCCACGACCCAGGGCGGTCCCGGCTACCACACGGAGGTGCCGGTGACGCGGATTCTCGCCACGATGCTCGGCTCGTCGCGGTTCGGGTATGCGTGCAGCCTGGGTGTCGTCTTTGGGTTCGTGCTGCTGGCCTCCTCGATGATCCAGCAGCGCGTGGCCCGCGCGGTCTACCAGGGGTAAGCCGATGACCGGACCGACGGTGCGGTGGGAAGTGCGGATCCGCCGATGGCTGGGGGAGGCGGGGGCGCATCTGCTCTGCGGGGCGGTGGCCGTGACCTGCCTCTTTCCGCTGCTCTGGATGCTCTCCTCCAGCCTCAAGACGCAGGCCACGGTCTTCACGGATCTGCGGCTCCTGCCGGCGCAGCCCCAGTGGCAGAACTATGCGACGGCCTGGACGCAGGGCCATTTTGGGAGCTACTTCTGGAATTCGGTCAGGTATACTATCTCTGTGGTTGCGGGGGTGGTCCTCGTGGCGTCGCTCGCCGCCTACGCCTTTGCCCGCCTCAAGTTCCGGGGCAAGGAGCTGTTCTACGCGCTGCTGCTCGCGACGATGTTCATTCCCATCCCCGGCTCCTTCATCGCCATTTACGTCTTGCTGACCAAGCTGCATCTCATCAATACGCAGCTCGGCTACATCCTGCCGCAGATCAACGGCAGCCTGGCGCTGGGCATCTTCATCCTCCGGCCCTTCTTCGAGGGGATCCCGCGGGAGTTGGAGGAATCGGCCAAGATTGACGGCTGCGGCCGGGTGGGCGTCTTTCGTCACATCATGCTGCCGCTGGCGCGGCCGGCGCTCGCGGTCGTCGTCATCATGACGAGCCTGGCGGTGTGGAATGAGTACCTGCTGGCCCTGCTCATCTTCTCGAGCCAGGCGCTGATGCCGCTCCAGCGGGGCCTCATGGTCTTCCAGGGCGCGCATCTGACGCAGTACCCCTTGTTGATGGCGGGCATGATCATTACCATTGTTCCGATCGTCGCGGTCTATCTGGTCATGCAGCGGCATATCGTCAAAGGCGTCACCGCAGGCGCGGTGAAGGGGTAGGGCAAAGCGAAGAAGGAGGAGGCACCATGTCGTATCGAACCACAGCGATCACGGCGGCGGTGATGGGGTGGCTGCTGCTGGGCACGGTGGCGGGCGCCGAGATGACCACGGCTCCAGCCGCCTCGTACGATTTCGGCGACATGACCTCGGCGACGCTGGCCGGCAAGGCGTGGCAAGCGCTCGCGGCGCAGGACTATGCCGCCGTCGAGGCCTACACGGGCAAGTGCATCACGCTCTACGAGACGAAGGCGGTCGAGCAGAACCAGAGCCTGAACGCGCCGGCGCCCAAGGAGCGCGCCTTCGACTACTGGGCGCTCAACGACGTGGCGACCTGCTACTTCATCCGGGGCAAGGCCTTCAAGGAGCAGGGCAAGATGGAGGCCGCCTCCGCCGATTTCAACGCGATTCTGGAGAAGTTGTCCTACGGCCAGTGCTGGGACCCGAAGGGCTGGTTCTGGCAGGTCTCCGAGGCGGCGAAGGATCAGCTCAACACCCTGCGGACCAGCTACGACTTCGGCGACTACACTTCCGAGACGCTGACGACCAAGGCGTGGCAAGCGCTCGATGTGAAGGACTACACGGCGGTCGAGCTCTACACGAAGAAATGCATCAGCCTCTACGAGGCCGATGCGGTCAAGCAACAGGGGTCGCTGGAGGAGTTCGCGCCCAAGGAGAAGGCGTTCAGTTTCTGGGCGCTCAACGATGTGGGCACGTGCTATTTCATCCTCGGCGAAGCCCTGATGGCGCAGGCGCGCTACGAAGAGGCGCGTGTGGCCTTCGAGAAGGTCGTCAACGAGCTCTCCTTCGCGCAATGCTGGGACCCGAAGGGCTGGTTCTGGAAGGTCGCGGTGGCCAGCCGCGGGCGCATCAACAAGATCGCCGCCGAAACGACCTACCAGCCCCACTCGTAACCGAGTCAGGCATGGGAGGAGGCGCGCGCCGTCGCGCGCCTTCTTTTTGGACACCCGGGGAAGCGCTACCATGAGTGAGCGATGCAGCGTCTGCTGAGCGGTCTGCTGATAGCGGTGAGTCTGCTGTGGCCGTCCGCCGTGGCGGCCGATGAGGCGCCGCCGGCGCCACGCGTCGAGATCCGCGACGGCTGGTTTTACGTCGACGGCGAGCGGTTCCTCATCAAAGGCGTCGGCTACTCGCCCTGGCGGCCCGGCACGCTGCCCTGGCGCCAGCGCGTCGGCTCCGGGCTGATGGCGCGCGACTTTGAGCGGATCCGCGACGCGGGCTTCAACACCCTGCGGACCTGGTCGCCGCTGACGCCGGACGAGCTGGCCCTGGCCGACCGGTATGGCTTGATGGTGATTCAGGGCATCTGGATCGACCAGTACCGCGACTACACCTCGCCGAATTACCAGGAGGCCGTGCAGGCGGTCATCCGTGATGAGGTCCGGAAGTTTCAGGGCCGCTCGAATGTGCTGCTGGTCCTGGTCGGCAACGAGCTCCCCCTGGAGCGGGTCTATGCGGCGGGGGTCGAGGCGACCGAACAGCTGCTGCGCACGATGCGGGAGGCGGTGCGGCAGGCGGATCCCACGCGCTACGTCTCGTTCGCGAACTGGCCGGAACTGGCCGGGCTCGACCACTCCTTCTGGGATGCCGTCTGCTTCAATCTCTACACCTACAGCCCCTCAAGCATCGCGCATAGTCTCGGCTACTATGGCTATGTCCGGCATCTGAAGCGCACGCATGCGGCGGCGAAGCCGCTCATCATCACCGAATTCGGGCTGTCGGTCTCGAAGAGCCACCCGAAGGACCGCCCAGGCTACGGCGGCAACTCGCCGGAGGAGCAGCGCCGGGGCGTGGTCGCCATGTGGGATGACCTGCTGCAGGCCGGCGCGTCGGGCGGCTGCGTCTTCGAGTGGAACGATGAGTGGTGGAAGAATTACGACCGGCCGAATGACGAGGCGACGCATGACGACGACCCGGAGGAATGGTTCGGGCTGGTGGCGATGGAACGCAGCGACGACACCGAGGGCACGCCCCGGCCGGTCTACGAGGCGCTGAAACGCTACAATCAGGCCGTGCTGCTCTCACCCGCCGAAGGGACCGCGCCGGCCGACCAGCCCCTCCTGCTGTACGGCGACGACCACGTGACCGAGGTGAAGTTCCGCTGGGACAAGGGCGCGTGGCAGGCGGCGAAACGGCTGAGCCGTCACTGGTGGGAGGGGCGCTGGGACCTGCGCCCCGGCCGGCCGCTCGGCGGCCGCCTGCAGGTGCGCGCGCAGGATGGCCGCGGCAGGCGGGTCGGCACGATCACGCGCCTGGTGCAGTTGCAGCCTGCGGCGATGGTGCCGCACGAGCCGCAGGTTGAAATCAGGACGGAGCAGACCCGCTATGTGGTGGACCGCGCCATGCTGCCGGTCAAATTTGAGATTGAGGTGCGCGACGCGCACGGCGCTCCGCTCGCCAACCAGCTGGTCTCCTACGCGATCGCCGAACCCCAGGTGCATGAAACCATCACCGACGCGCAGCCAACCGACGCCGCCGGGAAGATTCCCGTCATCTACCTGATTCGGGAGCCGGGCTTCGTCTCGATCTCCGCCGGCACGGCCGTGGCGGGCTCTCCCGCGGGCCACCGCACCGGTGACGAGACGTTTCTCATCGTCAAGCAGAGCCGGATGGCCATGGGGCATGCCCCGCGCCCGCCGGAGACTAAGGCGGCGGATGCGGCCAAGGCCTTCATCGACCGGCTCATGGCCACGGCGCAGGGGCCGCCGTTTGCGCTCTTCGATTCCGGAACGGAGTTGCCGGTCCAGTACACGAAGTACGGCCGCTTCGAGGGGGTGGGCACGACGGCCTACCGCTATGTGGTCAGCGACGAAGCGGGTCTGGCCGCCGCCGTCGGTGAAGGGATCGCGCCCAATGAGCTCAGCATGTACCGGGATCCGGCCTATCGCGAGATGGAGAAACAGGGCGCGCTGGCCGGGAATCACTGGGAGTTCGTCCTGCAGACCGAGGATCAGCAGCGCGGCTTTTACAAATGGGCGCTGGCGCCCGAGGAGCCCGGCGTGCGGCAGTACTACGCGGCCCTCGCCCTCGAGCGCGCCGGCCACATCGCGCACGCGATCAAGGCTTACAACGCCATCGTCGTCCATTTCCCCACCTCGATCGGCTGGACCTACTGGAAGACGCCCTGGTACGTGGGCCGGGCCGCCATCGACAAGATTCACTACCTGACCCGGTCGCATCCGGAGCTGGGCTTGAAGCTCGTGGGCGCGCGCATTCTCATTGAGCACGGCTATGACAACGCCGTCGAGAACGACGTGGTGTTGGTCGATCCCGGCCGCCTCATCAAGGTGCCGCCCCGGCAGGTCGTCGATGCGCCGGAGGACCTGACGGAGCAGCCCATCATCAAGACCGTCGGCGGCAGCCACGTCCAGCTGGTGCAGTTTGCGAACGGCCACTGGCAGCTGCGCCTGGACGGGCAGCCGTTTGTGGTGCGCGCCGTCACCTACGCGCCGACGCCCACGGGCCAAAGCCCGGACGACGGGACGCTCGCCGACTGGATGCGCGCCGATGTCAACGACAACAACCGCAACGACAGCCTGGAGGACAGCTGGGTGGATCTGAACCGCAACAACGCGCAGGAGCCCAACGAGCCGGTCGTCGGCGACCGGCGGCTCCTGCGCGCCATGGGGGCCAACACGCTGCGGCTGTTCCATCACGGCGCCGGGCGGCCCAGCGTCAACAAGGCGCTGCTGCGGGCGCTGTATGAGCAGGACCGCTTCATGGTGTTGATGGGCGACTTCGTCGGGATGGACACCGTCGGCTCCGGGGCGAATTGGGAGCAGGGCACCGATTACCTGAATCCCGAGCAGCGGCGGAACATGTTCAACAGCGTCAAGCAGATGGTCGAGGAGTTCAAGGATGAGCCGTACATCCTGATGTGGGTGCTGGGCAATGAGAACAACTACGGCGGGGTCCACGGCATCGTCGGCGGCAAAGGCAACGCCGCCCAGCATCCGAAGGAGTACTACACGTTTGTGAATGATCTGGCGACGTGGATCCATAAGGAAGACCCGGAGCGCCCGGTGGCGATTGCCAACGGCGACGTGGTGTTCCTGGATGTGATGGCGCCGCTCATTCCGGCCGTGGACATTCTCGGGACCAACG
>JACQRC010000047.1 GCA_016206665.1 Candidatus Omnitrophota bacterium
AGTGACGAGTGACGAGTGACTGGTGACTGGTGTGAGGTAGCAGGCTGATGGTAACTCGGGTCTTGATCCCAACGCCGCTTCAACGTTACGTCGGCAGTCAGGAGCAGCTGTCGGTGAACGGCCGGACGATCGGGGAGATTCTGCGGCAGCTCTCGACCGAGCACGGGGAGCTGCGGAAGCATCTCTTCAAGGAGGACGGGCAGGTCCGCTCCTTCGTGAATGTCTTCGTCAATGACGAGGATATCCGCAACCGGCAGGGGCTGGCGACACCCATTCGCGAAGGCGATGTGATCACCCTGTTGCCCTCGATCGCCGGCGGCTCGGAGCTGCCCCAGCTCTCCAAAGAAGAAGTGGCCCGGTATAGCCGGCACCTCATCATGCCGGAGGTGGGCATCGAGGGGCAGCGCAAGCTGACAGCCGCCAAGGTGCTCTGCGTGGGCGGCGGGGGATTGGGCTCGCCGTTGTCGCTCTATCTCGCCGCGGCCGGCGTGGGGACGATCGGCCTGGTCGATTTTGACGTGGTCGATGCCTCGAATCTACAGCGGCAGGTCCTCTACACGACGGAGGATGTGGGCAAGCCGAAGCTGCAGCAGGCGAAGGCGCATCTGCAGGCGCTCAACCCGCACATCACCATCCGCACCTACGAGACGCGGCTCACCTCGACGAATGCCCTCGACATCATCAAAGACTACGACATCGTCGCGGACGGGACCGATAACTTTCCCACGCGCTATCTCGTGAATGACGCCTGCGTGCTGCTCAACAAGCCCAACGTCTACGGCAGCATCTTTCGGTTCGAGGGGCAGGCCTCCGTCTTCGATGCCAGCCGCGGGCCGTGCTACCGGTGCCTCTATCCGGAGCCGCCGCCGCCAGGCCTGGTGCCGAGCTGCGCCGAGGGCGGCGTGTTAGGCATTCTGCCGGGCATCATCGGCGTCATCCAGGCGACCGAGACGATCAAGTTGATCCTCGGCGAGGGCGAGCCGCTCATCGGACGGCTGCTCCTCTTCAACGGCTTGAAGATGGCCTTCCGGGAATTGAAACTGCGCAAGGCCTCCGACTGCCCGATCTGCGGGACGCAGCGGACGATCACGACACTGATCGACTACGAGCAGTTCTGCGGGATCAGCCAGGCCGCGACCGCTGCCATGTCGAAGGAGCGCGCGCAGTGGGAGATCTCGGCCGAGGAGTTGGCGCAGCAGCTCAAGCAGAACGGCATCACACTGATCGATGTGCGCGAGCCCAACGAGTGGGAGATCTGCCACATCGAGGGCGCCCAGCTGGTTCCGCTGAGCGAGTTTCTGCAGCGCATCCACGAGCTGGACAGCGCCGACAACCTCGTCCTCTACTGCCACCACGGCAACCGCAGCTACCAGGCGCTGGCCCACCTGCGCGATACCGCGGGCTTCCGCAAGGTCAAGTCCCTCGCCGGCGGGATCGACGCGTGGGCCGAAGCCGTCGATCCCTCTATGCCTCGCTATTAACTCGCCAAAGCCGAGCAACCAGCAACCAGCGCTGATTGCTATGCGTACGTGACAGGAGTATAATGCCCTCAGGATGACGCAAGGAGGTGCACGATGATGGCCGGGTTGCTGCTGATCTCTGCGGCGTCGGGGTACTGGGTGTTGGAGCGGGCGAGCCGGGAGAAGGGGACGCTGAAGGCGGTGGGGCAGTGGGTGGGGGCCATCATCATCTTTGTGAGCCTCACCGGGGTCTTCTGCGGCGTCTACACCATCGCCAAGAACCGCGGTTGGTGCCCCTTGCCGGGCAAGATGGGCGCCTGCCCGTTCATGGGTACTCCCGACGCTCCGCCGGCGCCAAAGCGCTAACCTGACCGGCATCGGCCGCGGCCAGTCGCGGCCTACCCCTTGACCAGGCGCCAGACCTCGCTCTTCATCCAGCTCTGCCTCATCGGCACCTTCGCGCGCCTCAGCTACTCGATGGCGCGCAGCCCGCTCCTGCCGCGCTTCGCCCAGGACCTGGGCGCCTCGCCCGCGCTCATCGGCCTCATCCTGGGCGCCTCCACGATTACCGGGATCCTCCTCAAGTTTCCCGCTGGTGTCTTCTCCGATGTGGTCGGTCGGCGCTCGATGCTCCTCTTCAGCACCATCTTCTTCGCCATCCCGCCGTTTCTCTACATGTTCGTTCGCACGCCGGAGCATCTGCTGACGCTGCGGTTCCTCCATGGGATGGCGACGGCCATCTTCGGTCCGGTGGCCAGCGCCTACGTCGCGGATCTCTTCGCCCAGGACCGAGGCGAAGGGATGGGCTGGTTCAGCGCGGTGGCCGAGCTGGGCGCGGCGATCGGTCCGGTCCTCGGCGGCTGGGTGCTGTTGACCAGCCAGACCAACTATGCGGTGAGCTACCTCATCGTGGGCGCGCTGGGCTTTCTGCCGCTGCTCCTGCTCTTCCGCCTGCCCAAGGAGACCCAGTATGCGCAATATGATGCCCGCCGCTGGCAGGAGTTTAGCCGGGGGGCCCTGGCGGTCCTGCGGCATCAGCCGATCCTGCTCACCAGCACGATGGAGGCCTGCCTCTTTCTGGGGGTGGGCGCGGTGATCGGCTGGCTGCCGCTCTACGCGCGGCTGCAAGGCATCAATGAGGCGCAGGTGGGGCTGATCCTCAGTCTCATGCTGGTGACCGCCCTCGTGGGCAAGCCGCTCACCGGAGCGCTCTCCGATCGCGTGGGGCGCAAGCCGATGATCATCGGCGGGCTGCTCTTGTGCATGGTGATCTTGCCGCTGTTGGTGCGGGCGACGACGGTGCGGCAACTGGCGCCGCTCGTCGCCGGCTTTGGTTTGGGGATGGCCGTGGTGACCCCGGCGACGCACGCCCTGGTCGCCGATCTGTGCCGGAGCGGCAAGTACGGGGCGGCCCTGGGCATCTTTGGCACGATCTGGGACATCGGGGATGCCTCAGGCCCGATTGTCGCCGGGTTGCTGATCAGCCGCATTGGCTATCAGGGGGCCTTCACCTCGATCGCGGTCCTGCTGGCCTGCGGGGCGGTGCTGTTCGCCCTGCTGGTCCATGACCCGCTGCTAAATAAGGCCGCGTCGCGCTAAATGCTGTGGTATACTAACTAAGAGACAATCTGCTGGTGATCCACCGATAAGGGCAAACTACTCGCAAGGGTAGGACGCAAAGCCACAGACCCCGGCATCCGGGGACGCTGGGCTACCGAAGTGGTTCGATGTTGCCGCGCCCTACTTGCCCTGCGAGTAGGGCGTTGCTGTTTGTCGGAGAGACCCATCATGCCGGAACCCACATCAGGCAATGGTGATCTGAATATCACGGCCTGGCTGTCGGTCCATGAGGTCGCCCAGCGACTCGGTTTGACCGAGGAGCGAGTGCGGCAGCTCATCCGGGCCAAACAGCTGCGCGCCACGAAGATCGGCGGCTGGCTGGTCAAGCCGGCCGACATCGAGGCCTTCATCCAATCGAGGTCGAATGCATGATGCCCCCACGACTCGCCGTCCCTGCCGAGGCCGACCTCTTCGCGCGCTATCTGCGCGCGTTGCGGGTCAAGTGCCTCACCACCTGGTGGGTCACCCCGCCGCTGGTCCTCATCGCCTTGGTCTGCCGCCAGTTCGGCTACGCGCTGCCGGTCGTCACCATCACCTGGCTCAGCCTCAGCGCGATCGGGTTGGCCGCCGCCTGTTGGATCCCCTTGCCCCGGGTGAGCGCGCTCCGGAGGTTGCGGGCGATCTGGATGACGTATGTCTTCGGCATTTCGCTGATCGAGACCCTCGCCATCTATGTCACCGGCGGGTTGTTCAGCGCCATCAGCTGGCTCTACCTGCTGACGATCGTCGAAATCCTCATGCTGCTCTCGGTCCGGGCCGGCTCGTGGGTGGCGGTGGGGGATTCCTTTCTGTTCGGGAGTTTGTGTCTCTTGCAATGGAGCGGTGCCGTGCCAGGCCCGACGGTCATGGTCGGCGCCGCCAATCCCTTTACGCATCCGGGCGATGTGCTGTTCCAGGTCTTGGGGACGATCGCCTTGTACGGCATGGTCACGGCCACCGTGGCCTGGGCGGCCAGCCGGCTGCAGTCCGAGCAACAGGTGCTGCATCGCACCCAGCAGGAGCTGCTCAAGCGCTCCGCCGAACTGGAGCAGTCCATTGAGGCCTTGGTCCAGCAACGCAGCCAGCTCCTGGAGAAAAACTCGGCGCTCGTGCGCGCGCAGCGCAGCCTGACTGAGGTGAGCTCGGCGCTGGAGCGACGGACACAGGAGTTAGAACGGTTGAAAGCCTCCGCGGGGGTTGACCAGGACAACGGAAAGGGCGATCGCCCATGACCCCTGCTGTGGCGGTGACGTCGCCGCGAAGGCTGTGGAGGCACGGCGTCATCGGTACGATGTGGCTGGTGGGATGTTTTGCAGCGACCTATCTGGCGATGGCCTATGACTACACGCCGGGTCGTGTGGGTCAGCGTCTGACCCTCTGGCCCACCGAGACCGAGTCCAGTTCCCCAGCCGCTCTCATCCATCATCCTGACCAGACCACCGTGTTGGCGTTCCTGCACCCCCGATGTGTCTGTACCCGTGCGACGGTGCAACAGCTGGTCCGAACGTTGGCAGCCCATCCAGGCGCAGTCGCCATCGCGTCGGTGTTCGTCCCTCTGGATGTCTCGGACCAGCCAGCCTGGGAAGAGAGTGATTATGTGAAGACGATCCGCACAGAGGTGCCGGGCGCCCGGATGGTCTTTGATCGTGGCGGCGTGCAGGCCCAGCGGTTTGGCGCGTTCACCTCTGGGACCATTCTCGTGTACGACCGTCAGGGTCGAGAGATCTTTCGTGGGGGGATTACCGACCGGCGGGGTGGCGAGCGCGAGAATCCAGGGCTCCAGCAATTAGCCCTGACGTTAACCGAAGGGCGGGGCCCGCAGGCCGAGCCAACGCCGGTCTTTGGCTGTCCCATCACCGCGTCCGATGATGAATTGTGGCAGGGGCCAGGAGCAACACCGTGACCACCCCGCGTGCTGAGGCGATCTTCAGATCCGACCTGCAGAAGGTCATCCTCCGCACCGACCGGATGTTTTTCTGGCTGCTCATCGGCCAATGGCTCTTTGGCATCGCCATTGCGCTGGTCTGGTCCCCGCGGACCTGGATTGCCCAATACTGGTCGATCCATCAGCATGTGATCGCGGCGGCGGTGTTGGGGGCCCTCATCATGGCCTACCCTCTCTATCTGATCATTCGACGTCCTAGTACACCGTACACCCGCCACGTCATCGCCGTCGGGCAGATGCTCCAATCGGCGCTCCTGGTCCATGTCACCGGCGGGCGCATCGAGACCCATTTTCATGTCTTTGGGTCGCTCGCGCTCCTGGCTTTTTACCGGGACTGGCCAGTCCTCATCACCGCCAGCGCCGTGGTCTACCTGGACCACCTGGCCTTAGGCATTTGGTTCCCCTTGTCGGTCTACGGCGTGCCGGCCGCGACCATATGGCGGTCCGTGGAGCACGCTTTCTGGGTGGTCTTTGAGGTCGTGTTCTTGGTGATGGCCTGTCGCAAGGGGGTCGAGGAATTGCGCGCGCTCGCCGAGCGCCAAGTGCAGGTCGAGGAGGCCAAGGAGGCTCTGGAGGCGGTCCAGGCCCAGGTGGTCGCCTCGGAGCGGCTGGCGGCGATCGGCCAGCTGGCGGCAGGCATCAGTCATGATCTGCGCACGCCCCTGGCGACGATGAACAACATCGCCTACTTTCTCAAGACGAAGCTGCAGCCGCAGGATCAGGAGTTGGCGGACCAGGTGGTCCTGCTCACACGCGAGATCGAGCGGATGAAGGCGATCGCCAACGACATTCTCGATTTCGCCCGGCCGCGCCCGCCGGTGCGCACGCCGCTCGACATGACGAGAGTCCTCCAAGAGGCCGTCGAGATGGTCACCGCCGACGCGGCGGGCCACCGCGTGCGCCTCACGACCCGCTTCGGCTCCGGTCAAGCCATGGTCCTGGGTGAGCATACGCAGCTCCTGCGCGCCTTCGCGAATCTGCTGCGCAATGCCGTCCAGGCGACACCGGCCGATGGGCAGATCATCGTGACGTGCGCCCGCGACGAGGGCCGGATCACGACCGCCGTCCAGGATACCGGCATGGGCATGGATGCCGAGACGCAGGCCAAACTTTTTCAGCCGCTCTTTACGACCAAGGCCCAGGGCATCGGCCTGGGGCTGGTCAATGTGAAGCGGATCGTGGAGGCCCATGAGGGCACCATTCACGTCACGAGCGAACCGGGCCACGGCAGCACCTTCACCGTGGGCCTTCCCTCTGCCCCGAAGGAGGCGATGAGCCATGTCTGAGGAGAACGGCAAACCCCAGGTGTTGATCGTCGACGATGATGCGGGGATTTGCAGCAGCCTCGGCGCCATCCTGCGGGACAAGGGCTACGCCGTCACGCCGGCCGTCAGCCGAGCGGCTGCCATCGCCGCCGTCTCGCGGCAGTCCTGGCAGATCGCGATCGTGGACTTGCGGCTGCCCGACGGCTCCGGCGCTGAGACGATCCAGGAGATCAAGCGGTTGGCCCCGGAGACCATCTGCATTTTGATGACGGCCTATGCACCGACCGAGGATGAGTTGGCCGGCCTCAAGCGTGATGGGGCCGTGTCGTTTTTGAAGCCGCTGCCGCTCGAACAGCTATTGACGGTGCTGCAACGCGCGCCGAACCCGGTCCGTACGGACCAACCGAGGGTATGACGATGCGCTTCTCACAACTCTTTGAAGGCGGCCCGACGCCGCCTGACAAACCCACCGCCCCGCCGATGAGCTCGGCTGCCGCCGTCCCTCCGGCGCGGGCCGTGCCGGTGAGCGCTCAGCCGTCGCCACCGACACCGACCGCCGCGCCGATCGTGCCCAGCGCCCCATTCCAACAGGCGGCCGAGATGCTCTATCTGGAGGCGCTCGGCACCGTCCGCCAACTCGTGCAGCTGGCCAGCGCAGGCCAACCCGTGAGCTCGCTGCCGCTGCCGGAGCTGGTCCAGAAGATCATCGCACAGCTGGACCACAGCAATGCGCTGCTCTATGTGACCGGCCGGTCGACCGACGACAACTACCTCATCGGCCACATCGTCAATGTGACGATCCTGAGCCTGACCACAGCCCGCAGCCTCCACTATGATGCGGCGAAGCTGCGGGGCTTGGGCATCTGCGCCCTCTTGTACGATCTGGGCATGGCCAAGCTGCTCTCCATCGCGGCCACACCGCACAAACTGAGCGGCGAGGCGTTTAAGGAGATCAAGCAGCACACGCAATACAGCGTCGAGCTGCTGCGCAGCTGGGGCATTGCCTGGGAGGGGGTGACCGAGGTGGCCCAGCAGCATCACGAGCGGGCGGATGGCAGCGGCTATCCCGCCGGGCTGAAGGCCGGCTCCATCCATGAATGGGCCCAGCTCATCGGCCTCATCGACGTCTATGAAAGCCTGACCCACCCCCGGGCGCACCGGCAGCAGCCGACCCCGGCCGCCCATGTGATCGCCGCGCTCCTCAGCAGCCGCGACCTCTTCGAGGCCAAGTACCTACGCGCCCTGCTCGACCAGATCAGCCTCTATCCGGTGGGCACCTGGGTGCAGTTGAGCAGCGGGGAGTACGGCCAGGTGTCCGAAGTGACGCCCGGGATGCCGATGCGTCCCGTGGTCAGCGTTCAGTTTGACCATCAGCACCGCCGTCTGCCCGTGCCCCGCCACGTCAATCTGCGGGAGCAGATGAGCCTTCTCGTCGAGAAGGTCCTCGACGCCGAGGCCACCGCGAAACTGGTGGGAGGGCTGGCCCATGGCTAAAGCATCGGTCGCGCCCGTCATTCTCATTGTCGATGACGATGCCGCCTTCGCGGCCTCGGTCGCCCAGCTCCTCGAGGCGCAGCGGTATGAGGTGGTCCTGGCCGGCGATGGGGCGCAGGCGATCGCCGCCGTCAAGGAGGCCAAGCCTGACCTGATCCTCATGGACATCAACATGCCGCAGTTGGACGGCGAGATGGCCCTGCTCAAGCTCAAGGGCCAGCCGGAGCTGCGGTCGATTCCCATCATCATGCTCACCGGCGTGGAGGATCTGCTCGACGGCCACCTGACGGCCACCCTGGGGGCGTGTGAATATCTCACCAAACCCTTCGACCCGCCGGAACTGCTCGCCAAGATCGCGGCCCACGTCAGTCAGACCTAATCACAAGCAATCAGCAGTCAGCCGTCAGCAATCAGCAAAATACCGTTCGCTGATTGCTGATTGCTGATTGCTGGTTGCTATCTCGTCAAGCATCCTTTACCCAGCTGCCGTCTTCCGCTATACTATTCCGCATGGCCGAACCCTCAGGCATTGATTTTACGGAAGGGCCGTCGGAACGGGTCTTTACGATTGACCGCGGCTCCCTCCACCGCACCTTGGGCGTGCCTCAGCTCTTCGCCATCGGCTACGGCGATGTGGGGTCCTCCATCTACTATGCCCTGGGCGTCACGGCGCTCTATGCCCTCGGCGCCACACCGCTGGCCCTGCTGCTGGCCGGCGCCGTCTTCTTCTGCACGGTCCTGACCTACGCGGAGCTGGCCGCGGCCATGCCGGAGGCGGGCGGCTCCTCCAGCTTCGCCCGCCACGCCTTCAACGATATGATCTCCTTTGTGGCCGGCTGGGCGCTCCTCCTGGATTACATCGTGACGATCGCCATCTCGGCCTACACCATCGGCCCCTATCTGGGCACCTTC
>JACQRC010000004.1 GCA_016206665.1 Candidatus Omnitrophota bacterium
CGCTCAGCATCGTGGTGAGCGAGCCCTTCGACTCGGCCCGCGACAGCGGGCCTCGCTCAGGGCAAGTGCTGAGCTTGTCTAAGCACGAGCGCCAGCGAGTCGAATCCACGACTCGCTCCTCACTCCGTTCGTCGCTCGCTCAGGGTCATGGTGAGCGAGCGGAGCGAGTCGAACCATGATCCTGAAGGTTTCCCGCCTCGGCCATCCGGTCCTGCGCAACCCCTGTGAGCCGGTGCCCGTCAAAGAGATCACCGCCGAGCCCATCCAGCGCCTCATCGATGACATGATCGAGACGATGCGCGAGTATGACGGTGTGGGCCTTGCCGCGAACCAGGTGCATGTCTCGCAGCAGATCGTGGTCATCGAGGTGGAGCGCAACGTCCGCTATCCGCAGGCGCCCGCCATTCCGCTCACCGTGCTCATCAATCCCAGGATGGTCGCCAATGCCAACAAGCAGCTCAAGGATTGGGAGGGCTGCCTGAGCGTCGAGGGGTTCCGCGGCGAGGTACCGCGCTGGGACTGGGTGGAGGTGGAGGCCTACGAGCGCACCGGAGCGCCGGTGACCCTGCGCGCCGAGGGCTTCTTCGCGCGGGTCATCCAGCACGAGTGCGACCACCTCGCCGGCAAGGTCTACCTCGACCGGATGCCGGATCTGCGGAGCCTGTCGCACCTGCAGGAGTATGTGCGGTACCGGCAGGAGGCGTAGCAGGTTTTTGACTTGACAGTAATTTGTGGCGGTGGCTATACTACGACCACCACACGCCTGAAGGAGGTTCTCTCATGTCCTACGTGATTACCGATAAATGTTTGGGCGAGCGATACGCGGTCTGTGCCACGGTCTGCCCGGTCGAATGCATCCATCCGATTGATCACAAGGGTGAGCAGTTCATGATCATCGACCCTGAGGTCTGCATCAACTGCGGGCTGTGCCTGCCGGAGTGCCCGATCAACGCCATCGTCGCCACCGAGGACGAGTCGCCCGAGTGGGCGAAGGTCAACAAGGAGCTCACCCCGCAGTGCAAGAACGCCCCGCCAGCGCCTGAGCGACCCAGGACGGATCCGCCGAAGAAGCCCGGGAATAAACTGGTTCAGTAACACCTAAAACATACCACGAAGACACGAAAGGTCACGAAAACACGAAACGCCATTTCGTGATTTCGTGCGGTTTCGTGCTTTCGTGGTCTGTTTTAGTTGGCAGTCTTTGGCCGGTAAAATGGCAGCGCCACCACCTCACCCGAGGTGGTGTTGTTGTTGGGCAGCTCCACCGTGACGGTGTGCCCGAGCTCGACGCTGCGGTGGAGGTAGGCGAGGGCAACGGGTTGCTGCAGAAGGGGCGAGCCGGCAGCGCTCGTGACCGCCCCGACGTCGCGATCCGCCACCCGGCAGACCGCCCCGCGCACCGGCATCGCATCGCCCGCCAAGCGCAGCCCCACCAGCCGCCGCTGCACCTGCCCGCGTGAGCGGATCCGTTCCACAATCTCCTGCCCGAGGTAACAACCCTTCGTGTAGCTCACCGCGTCGGTGAGGCCGGTCTCCGGCATCAGCGTCTCCGCATCCATATCAAGGCCATAGCGCGGGATGCCGGCTTCGATGCGCAAGACCTCCAGCGTCGGATGCGACACCGGCACGGCGCCGAGTGTTACCAGCCGTTCCCAGGCCGGCCGTCGCTGCGATGGTTCGAGGAGGAGTTGATAGCCGTCCTCGCCGGTGCAACTGACGCGCATCGCCTGCGCGGGGTGCCCGTCAACGGAGATGGTCGCGTGCTGCCACGGCTCCAGATGGGGATCGCCTGCGCAGAGCCGGGTGAGGAGGGCGCCGGCCTGGGGGCCCTGCAGCGCCATCGCCGCGAAGGCGTCGCTGCGGTCGGCGAGCGTGACCCGCTCCGTGATCAGATATTTTTCGAGCCAGCGCCCAACGTGAGCGAGTTGCTCCCGGTCGGTTTCGAGCAGATGTGACTCGCCGAGATGCCAGATCGTCAGATCCGCTTCGATCTTGCCCTGAACGTTGAGGAGGAGGGCATAGCAGCCCTGGTGGGGGACGAGCCGCTTGATGTCGTTGGAGCAGAGGTTGTGGAGGAAGGTGATGCGGTCGGAGCCGCCAACCTCCAACCACGCGCGCGCGGAACGGTCGAGGCAGCCGGCCGCCGTCCGCACAGCCCGATATTCGGTCATCTCCTTCTCGGCCTGTCGTGGGATACGCACCATGGCAAACCATTCTATCACACAGGCCGCCCTTGCCAAACGGCCCCGGCCGGCGTATCCTGAACCACATGGAACAGTATGGCGGTCAGCGGCGATGGCTCGTGGCGGGGGGGCTGGTCCTGGTGGCGATGATCGCCATCACGGTCGCCTGGCAGTACGGGATCAACCCCCGCGCGTGGTCACCCCAGGTAATCCAGCAATGGATCCTCTCGTTCGGCCCGTGGGCGCCGGTCATCTACGTCGGGGTCTGCGCGCTGGTGCGTCCGTTCATCTGGATGCTGCTGCCGTTCACCTTCATGGTGCTGGCCGGCGGGCTCGCCTTCGGGCGGTTCTGGGGGACGGTCTGGACGCTGGCGGGCGGGCTGCTGTGCGGCATCCTCGAATTCCTGATCGCGCGCTACGTGGGCCGTCAGATGGTGGAGCGGCACTTGCGCGGACGGCTGGCCCGCATTGATGCCTCGGCAGGCCGCCACGGCTTCGCCACGGTGCTGCTGCTGCGGATCATCCCGAATGTGCCCTATGATTTGCTGAATTACAGCCTCGGCCTCTCGCCTGTCGGCTTCCGGGCCTACACGCTGGCCACCGCGTTAGGGCTGGTGCCCTGGGTGGTACTCTACACCTGCATCGGCGCGGCGCTGACTTCGACGCGCCAGCTCTGGCAACTGGCCGGCCTCATACTGCTGATCATTGCCGTCGTCTGGCTGCCGCGATGGCTGTGGCAGCGTCGCCCCGTCGGCGCCACGGAAATGGCAGGGAACGACCGCATCCGTCCTGCCGCCTGATGTCCGGTACGCTGGTCGTATTCGCCAAAACCCCACGCGCTGGATACGTCAAAACGCGCCTCGTCCCGCCCCTGACGTCTCGTGAAGCGGCGGCCCTCGCAGAGGCGCTGTTGCGCGACACCGCCTCCGCCGCGCGCCGCGTGCCGGTGCGTCGGCGCCTCATCGCCTATGCGCCGCAGCCGCCTGCGCCCCGCCACCGCCCACGCGGCTTCGCGGTCATGGCCCAGCGCGGCCACTCGCTCGGCGCGCGGATGCTCGTGGCCTTCCGACAGTTCCTGCGGCCTGGCGTTCCGGTCGTCATCATCGGGACCGACAGCCCGACACTGCCTGGGCGGCATCTGCAGCAAGCCTTCCTGGCCTTGCGAGATCATGATCTGGTGGTGGGGCCCACCGACGATGGAGGGTATTATCTGCTCGGCATCAGCCGGCCGGTCAGCGCCGCGCTCTTTCGCGGGGTGGTTTGGAGTTCCTCATCGGTGTGCCGGCGGACACTGGCGAATGCCAGGCGGTTGGGCTACTCGGTCCGGCGGTTGCCGATATGGCACGACATCGACACGCTGCCGGATCTGCGCCGGCTGGAGAGGGCGTTAAGGCAACGAAAGACCCGCGCACCTCATACCTGGCGGGTCCTTCAAGAATGGCTACGGACGGGCGTCTTATAGGGCAATCAGCAGCCAGCAATCAGCAGCCAGCAATCAGCTGATTGCTGATGGCCGATTGCTGATGGCTTTGCTCCGCGTAGGCTAAAAGTCGTAGCGCAGGATCGGCCCTGCGGGCAGGCCCTTCTTGTTATACCGCCGACTGACGGTTTCGCCGTTCACGTACTGGCCGAACGGCGTCCGGGCGGCGACCGGTTGTAAGGTCTGGCCCTGCGCCATCCCGCGGGTCGCTTCTCCACCCACCGTCTCCACCATCGAGGCCATCCCCTCCCACGGACCAACGACGATGCCCTGCACCGGGCCGTTGGCACGCGTCTCCTCAGACACGGCCTGAGGCACCTCCATCCACAGGGTGGACCAGGTCGCCAGGTCGCGCGGCAGTTCTTGAATATCCTTGGTCCAACCGGCGGGAACGAATCCGCAGGTCAGACACGCCACCAACACCATCACTCTGGCCGTCATCAAGCCTCCTCCTGCGCAGGCCACGAGTCTGCGGCACCTTCAACAAGTATACCTGATATGAGGCCATCGGTTACGGAGGCCGTACGGCCGACGTAACTCACGCGCTCATTGATTTTTCTCTTGACTCTCCAGTCTACTGGATAGTTTATACTTAACGTAGGATGCAACCCACCTTCATTGGCGTCATCGCCAGGCAGAGCGGCGTCTCGATCAAGACGATTCGCTTCTATGAGGAGCTGGGGCTCGTGCCGCGGGCGAGCCGGACCGAGGGGCGGTACCGGCTCTATGGACCCGAGACGGTCGAGCGCCTCCTCTTCATCAGGAAAGCCCAAGGGCTGGGCCTGCGGCTGGACGAGATCAAGGAAATCCTGGACTTGGCCGACCGCGGACGCTGCCCCTGCGGCCATGTGCAGCTGCTCCTCAAGGCCAAGCTGACCGAACTCAAGCAGAAGATCGCCGATTTGCGCTTGATTGAACGACGGGTCGCCGCTGCAGTCAGGCGCGGCTGTCCACCGGCCTTCCGGCCAAAAGGCAAAGCGATCTGTCCAATCATTGAACAACAACGCCTCAAGCAAAGGAGGTCACCATAAAACCACAGAAACTCGGGATCTTGTCTGCACTGCTGGCCTCCGTGTGTTGTCTGGGGCCGGTCCTCTTGGTGCTTGTGGGGCTTGGGAGTCTCGGATTTGGGGCGTTGTTAGGACGGTATCACTGGTGGTTCATCGGCGTGGCGATGGCCCTGCTCACCTACGCCTGGCGAAGCTACGTGAAGGAAACACGGCGCTGCCGGACCGAGGCCTGCGAGATGGTGCAGGGGAAAACCACGAAGACCGTCTTGATCTTGGCCTCGGCAGTCGTGGCGGCCTTTGTTGGATTGAATCTCTACACCTACGCCGGTCACCATCGGACCGACGCTCGGCCAGGACCGGCTCCAGGTCTGGCGCAGGTGATCATCCCGGTCGAGGGGATGACCTGCGCGACCTGCGAGCTGACCGTGGCATCGAGCCTGAAGCGGCTGCCCGGCGTGCACGTGGTCAAGGCGCGAGTCACGGACCAGATGGCGAGGGTGGACTACGATCCGTCGAAGGTGACCGTCGAGCAGATGCTCGCCGCCATCAACCGAACCGGCTACCGAGCCCGACGACCGGAGGAGCAACGATGAGCCAGGCCTGTTGTCCGAATCCTGAGTCAACGCCGACGGCTGTCGAGTCGTGCTGCGAGCTCCATCCTCCCATCGCCTGTGGTCCGACGACATGCCCGGCGTGCGGGGCGTTGGGCAGACCGGTGAAGCGCCTCACGTTAGGGGCGCTGCTTACGCCGGCGGCCCGCGCGCGGATTCCGCGGCAGGAGGAATTCTGTTTTTGCCGCACGGCAACCTGCGACGTCGTCTACTTCCGACCAGGCGAAGCGCTCTTCAGACAGGCGGACCTATCGGTAGATGTGGGACTGAAGGAACCCCACCAGCCGTCGGCACCCGTCTGTTACTGCTTCGGCTGGACGCCCCAGAAGATCCGCGCGGAGATCGAAGCGACTGACAAGAGCACGGTGATCGAACAAATTAAAGCCCAGGTGAAGGCGGGCAACTGCTATTGCGAGGTCACCAATCCCCAAGGCTCCTGCTGCTTGGGCAATGTGGCCAAGGCGGTCCAGGAAGCGATCGCATCCTTCAGCAAAAAGGATCAGTGACATGCGACACGCGGCGAGTCTACTCCTGCTCCTGCTGGTGGTCGGATCGGTGATGCCGCAGGAGGCCTCAGCGGAAGTCGAAGGCCTCCAGCTTCAGGTGGACGGATTGGCGTGTCCCTTCTGCGCGTTGGGGCTGGACAAGCGGTTGAAACAACGCGCAGGGCTTGAGGGGATTCGGGTGCATCTCAAGCAAGGGGTCACAGAAGCCGCGCTCCCGCAGGGTCGAGGCCTTGACGTGGGAAAAGTGCAGCGGGCTGTCCAGGAAGCGGGATTTACGCTGCGGGGCATCAAGCTGACCGTCGTCGGGACGATCGGCCGAGACGGTGACCACGTGACTGTCACCTCACGTCATGATGGAACGCAGTTTCTGCTCTTTGATGCCGAGCATCAGGAGGGCGAGGCGGATTCGACGCTCAGCCAGGCGCTGCGGCAGCAACTCGAACATGCCCGGCAGACGGACCAGCTTGTGAAGCTCAGCGGGCTGGTGCACGAG
>JACQRC010000048.1 GCA_016206665.1 Candidatus Omnitrophota bacterium
AATGAGAACCGTCCCCATTTTTACTCGGTACGGATCCCGCTAACGGCTCATGCAGATCGGCCTGATCGGCCTGCCCCAATCCGGCAAGCGCACCCTCTTTCACCTGCTTACCGGAGTGACGCCGCCTCCTGATGCGGCCGTGAGCGGCGTGGCGACTCCCGGCATCTGCGCGGTGCGCGACCCGCGCGTCGAAGAGCTCGTGGGGCTCTACCATCCGCGCAAGACCACCCCGGCGACCATCCAGTACCTGCTGCTGCCGGATCTCACCAAGGAGTCCAGGAAGAACGAGGAACTCCTGCGCGAGCTGATCCACGTCGATGTGCTGGGCCACGTGGTGCGCGCCTTCGAGGATGGGCGCGTCTTCCACCTCGAGGGCAGCGTCGATCCCTTGCGCGACATCGAGACGATCCAGAGTGAGCTCATCCTGCACGACCTGCTGTTTTTGGAGACGCGCTTGAGCCGCATCGCCAAGGAGAAGACGAAGCCGGGCAAGGTGGACCGGGCCGCTGAGGAATCCCTGTTCACGCGGTGCCAGGAGCATCTGAATCAGGGGTCACCCCTGCGGATGCTCGCCATCACCGCGGAGGAGGACAAGCTCTTCGGTGGCGCCTCGCTGCTCACCCGCAAGCCGCTGTTGCTGATCGTCAACGTCCACGAGGATGCGGTGCGCGACCAGACCCTGCTCGCGCACGTCCGCGAGGCCTGCCAAGCGCGGGCCGTCCACGTGGTGCAGGTCTCCGCCAAGATTGAGGAGGAGCTGGCCCAGCTGGACGACCCATCCGAGCGCGCCGCCTTCCTGAAGGAGTTAGGCATCACCGAATCGGCGCTGGATGGCCTGACGCGGGTCAGCTACGAAGCGCTGGGCCTCATCTCCTATTTCACGGTGGGGGAGGATGAGGTGCGCGCCTGGACGATTCGGCGAGGAGCCACGGCTCCGCAGGCCGGCGGGGTCATCCACTCCGACATCGAGCGGGGCTTCATTCGGGCCGAGCGGATGGCCTATGCGGATCTGATCGGCCTGCGCAGCGAGAAGGCCGTGGCCGAAGCCGGCAAGGCTTCATTGAAAGGCAAGGAGTACGTGGTCGAGGACGGGGATATCTTGAATTTTAGATTTTCTGGTTGACCCCCACCCATTCAGCCCATATAATCAAAGGTTACAGCAGGTAAGCAAGGGGGGTCACCATGGCAATGGCAACGACGACCGCCACCAACTCTGATGTGCTGGTCACGACCGAGTGGGTCCAGAACCACCTCAATGACGCCAAGATCCGCCTGGTCGAGGTGGACGAGGACAAGAAGGCTTACAGCGAGGGGCATGCGCCCAACGCCGTCGGCTGGGCGTGGGACAGCCAGCTCTGCGACACGCAGCTGCGCGACATCGTGCCGCAGGCCAAGTTGGAGCAGCTCCTCGGTGAGTCCGGCATCGCGAACGACACCACGATCATCCTCTACGGCGACAACAACAACTGGTTCGCCGCCTGGGCCTTCTGGCAGCTGAAGATCTACGGCCACCAGGATGTCCGGCTCATGGACGGCGGCCGCAAGAAGTGGATCGCCGAGGGCCGCGAGTTAGTGACCGACGCGCCTGCGGTCAAGGCGACCACCTACAAGGCGCAACGCCCCGACTTCTCCATTCGCGCCTATCTGCCCGATGTCCAGCAGGCGGTGAAAGCCAAAGCCGCCCAGCTCGTCGACGTCAGGAGCCCGCAGGAATATTCCGGCGAGATCCTCGCTCCGCCCGGGCTGCCGGAGACCTGCCAACGCGGCGGCCACATTCCCTCCGCCAAGAGCATTCCCTGGGGCAAGGCCTGCAACGAGGATGGCACCTTCAAGAGCGCCAATGAATTGCAGCAGCTCTACGGCGGCCAGGGGATCGACGGGACCAAACCGGTCATCGCGTACTGCCGCATCGGCGAGCGCTCCAGCCACACCTGGTTCGTCCTGAAATATCTGCTCGGCTACCAGACCGTCCGCAACTATGACGGCTCGTGGACCGAGTGGGGCAACCTGGTGGCGGCACCGATTGAGAAGCCCTAACCGCCCATGAAGCCTGAGGAATATACCCAACGTAAAGAGACCCTGGCCGGCTGGCCGGTCACCATCGTCTCCTACCGGCTCGGCACCACGTACCACGTGACCGTCGAGAACAACGACCCGGGCGCGTGGGTCGTCAAGGCCCAGGGCTCGACCAAACAGGATGCCGAGCACAAGGCGATCACCGAGGCGACCGGGCTGTTAGCGAAGATCAAGCAGTCGCCGCCGCCCAACCGCTGTACATCAGTCCCAGGATTCTGAAGGGACTAACCAGAAGGAGACGATATGGGCACTGGTGGAGGCAAAGGCCTGGCAGGATTATTGCTCGTGGTCGGCGGTCTCATCAACGCCGTGCCGGCGCTGTACCGCTTTTTGACGGGGCTCACCGGCCGACCGTGGATTCAGGTGGTCGTCGGCGCCCTCTCGGTGTTCGTGGGTCTCAAGTGTCTGAAATGCTGCAAGGGCGGCGAGTGTAAGTCTACGCAGTCATAAGATCGGTTCGTCTTGGTTGCCTCACGCGCCCCGGATCCGTCCGGGGCGCGTTCTTGTGATGGGGGGTGGAGGTGCGCATGAAACAGCTGCTCGGCGTGCTCGTCTGGGTCAGTGTCGCGGGAGCCGTCGTGGGGTTTGTGCTGCCGTGGGCGCATGTCGATGTGAGATCGCCGGAGGCGCTGCGCCAGATCACCTCGACGGTGCAGTCGCTGCCGGGTTCTGAAAGGGTGACCGGAGGGATCAGCAAGCTCTTCGGGGCGGCGAAGAGCGGAGTGAAGAAGGTCACCTCGACCGTCAACCAGACCCTGCCGCCCTCCGAGCAGCAGCGGTTGGACAAGGCCTACGCCAAGCTGAAGGCCGCCGGCGTGCCGACCTCGGTGAGCGGCCTCCAGATTCCGCAGATGGCGAATGCGAAAAACGCGAAGGTCGCGATGGCCCTGCTGGAGATGTTCACGCGCGATCCCCAGCAGATCGGCGCCAAAAGCTATGCCGTCTACGTGCTGCCAGGACTGGCCCTGCTCTGCGGGCTGCTGCTGACCGTGTTGGGCGGGCGCAGGCCGGTAGCGCTCGGTGTTGCGGTCCTCTGCGCGACGGTCGCCGGCGGCGGCTTCTGGAAATTGCTGACGACGAACACCAGCTCGCTCTTCATCGCCATCACGATCGGGATGGGGCTGTGGCTGTCGTTGTGGGCCTACGCGGGGCTGGCTGTCGCGGGACTGTTAGGCGCGCTTGCCAAATCTGCGCGGAATCGGTAAGATACCCAGCGTGGCCATGCCAGGGAAATCCCCACGCAAGAAACAGCCCAGGGAGCTGGCCGTCATCGACCAGCACGGCTGCACCGGCTGTGAGGTGTGCATCGCGGTGTGTCCGGTCGACTGCATCGAGATCGTGCCCGGGGTCGAGTACCACGAGAATTACATGAAACTCGTGGAGGTGGACCTGGAGCGGTGCATCGGCTGCAAGCTCTGCGCCCAGATCTGCCCATGGGACACCATCAACATGCATCCCTACGAGCAGGGCCTCCAGATCGCTCCCCAGCACACCCTGCGCGCCGTCGTTCCGGGTCAATCAGCCGCGGCCCCGGCCTGAGATGCCCGATTCCGGTATCGAACGGCTCTATCGTCGGCTGAAGGAGTGCCACGCGGCCGCACGGCAGAAACTGGGCCACCCGCTCACCCTCACCGAAAAAATTCTCGCCGGCCACGCCACGGACCTGTCGACCCAGCCGTTCATCCGCGGGCAATCCTACCTGACGCTCCAGCCGGACCGGGTCGCGATGCAAGACGCGACCGCCCAGATGGCGATCCTCCAGTTCATGTTGGCCTCGCGCGACGAGGTGGCGGTGCCGACCACGGTGCACTGCGACCATCTGATCCAGGCGCGCGTGGGCGTCGCCGAGGATATGAAGCATGCGCTGGAGGCGAACCGGGAGGTCTACGACTTTTTGCGCACCGCTTCGCAGCGGTACGGCATCGGCTTCTGGCAGCCGGGCGCCGGCATCATCCATCAGGTCGTCCTCGAGCAGTATGCCGTGCCGGGGGGGCTCATGATCGGCACCGATTCGCACACGCCCAACGCCGGCGGATTGGGGATGTTAGCGATCGGCGTCGGCGGGGCAGATGCCGCCGATGTGATGGCCGGGCTGTCGTGGGAGGTGAAGTGCCCGCAGCTCATCGGCGTGCATCTCACCGGGAAGCTCTCCGGCTGGACCGCGCCCAAGGACGTGATCCTGCAACTGTGCGGCATCCTCACGACGAAGGGCGGCACCGACAAGATCATCGAGTATTTCGGTCCAGGCGCCGCCTCCATCTCCTGCACCGGCAAGGCAACGATCACCAATATGGGCGCCGAGTTGGGGGCGACCACCTCGGTCTTTCCGTTTGATGACCGGATGGCGACCTACCTGCGCGCCACCCGCCGCGAAGCGCTCGCCGCCCTGGCCGAGCAGCACCGCGCCGAGTTGACGGCGGATCCGGAAGTCGCTCAAGATCCCCGGCGCTGTTTTGATCAGATCGTCGAGATCGATCTCTCGCGGCTTGAGCCGCATCTGGTCGGCCCGCACCGGCCGGATTTGGCCCGGCCGATCTCTGAGGTGGCGAAGGCCGTAGAGCAAGAGGGCTATCCGGTCAATCTCCGAGCGGCACTCATCGGCTCTTGCACCAACTCCTCCTATGAAGATATGAGCCGGGCCGCCGCCGTGGCGCGGCAGGCGGCGCAGGCCGGCCTCAAGGCGAAGATCTATTTTCTCATCACGCCAGGCTCGGACCAGATTCACAACACGATCCGCCGCGACGGACAATTAGCGGCGCTCGAGGCGATCGGCGGCACCGTGCTCGCCAACGCCTGCGGCCCGTGCATCGGCCAGTGGAAGCGCGACGACATCAAGCCGGGGGAGCAGAACGCGATTGTCACCTCATTCAACCGCAACTTTCCCCGCCGCAACGACGGCAACGCCGAGACCCTCGCCTTCATGGGCAGCCCGGAGTTGGTGACGGCGATGGCGCTCTCCGGCGATCTGCGCTTCAATCCCGTGCGCGATGCCTTGACAGCGCCCGACGGCAAGCGGGTGACCCTCCAGCCGCCGGAGGCCCAGGAGTTGCCCTCGAAGGGATTCGCGGAAGGCTTCGCCGGCTACGTAGCACCCCTGCCGCTTGCCGAGCGCAAGCAGCTGCGGGTCGCCATCCCGCCGGGCAGCGACCGGCTGCAGAAACTGACACCGTTTGAGCCGTGGGATGGGAAGGATCTCAGCAACCTGCCCATCTTGATCAAGGTGCAGGGCCAGTGCACGACCGACGCCATCTCGCCGGCAGGACCCTGGCTCACGTATCGCGGCCATCTCGATAAGATTTCTGAAAATCTCTTCATGGGGGCGGTCAACGTCTTTGCGGGTGAGGCGGGCAAGGCGAAGAACTGGCTGGAGGGGGGGAAGGTCCACTCGATCGCCGAGGCGGCCCGCGACTACCAGCACAACGGTCTCGGCTGGGTCGTCATCGGCGATGAGAATTACGGCGAGGGCTCCTCACGGGAGCACGCGGCGATGTCGCCGCGCTACCTCGGCTGCAAGGCGATTCTCGCTCGCTCCTTCGCGCGCATCCACGAGACGAATCTGAAGAAGCAGGGCCTCCTGCCGCTGACCTTTGCTCACCCGGCAGACTATGACAAGTTCCAGGCCGCCGACCGGGTCTCGATCACGGGGCTTGCCGGCTTAGCGCCCGGCCGGCCCCTCACCGTCACGATCCAGCACGCCAACGGCCCCGCCGATGGCGGGGAGACGGTCACCGTCCACCACTCCTTCACGGCGGACCAAATCGGCTGGTTCAAGGCCGGCAGCGCCTTAAACCTCCTGCGCGCCGGTCGTACCTGATGCCGTGGTCTGCATCCATCATCACCCTCTTTGGCAGTGTTCGTCCGCAGTCGGGATCCTCGGCGTGGCGGCAGGCGTATGCCGTCGGACAGGCGCTGGCCCAACGCGGCTGTGTCGTCTGCAACGGCGGCTACGGCGGTACGATGGAGGCGGCGGCGAAGGGCGCGCGCGAGGCGGGCGGGCGGACGATCGGTATCACGGTTGAGCGGTATCACCAACGCGCGAACCGGTACATCGACCGCGAGATTCGGATGGCCACCCTGCTCGGCCGGCTCGAGCGGCTGGTCAGGATCGCGGATGGCTTCATCATCTTTCCGGGCGGCACAGGCACCTTACTGGAGCTCAGTCTCGTGTTAGAATACACCCACAAGCATCTGCTCAGACCGAAGCCGATGGTCTTTCTGGGCGCCTGTTGGCGGCGGACGGTGGAGCAGGCGCGTGGCGAGCAGTCCGCCAACGCGGTGCGCCGGTACATCCATTTTGCGCGGACGCCCCAGGAGGCGGTGACGCGGGTGCTGCGCTACAACTGATCCATGGCCCAAGACCACACCTTTGATATCGTCTCCAAGGTGAATCTGCAGGAGGTGCGCAACGCGGCGCTGATGGCGCAGAAGGAGATCGCCACCCGCTTCGACTTCCGCGGCAGCAGCGCCGGGGTGGCGTGGGATGAGGCGACGCTGACCTGTGCGCTGACGGCCGACCAGGATCTCCAGTTACGCAACGTCTTGCAGTTGCTGCGCGAGAAGTTAGCGAAGCGAGGCGTGTCGCTGAAGGCGTTGAGCGAAGGGCCCATCGAGCAGACCCCAGCGGGCAAATTCAAGCAGACGGCGACGCTCCAGGAGGGCATCGTCCAGGACAAGGCCAAGGCGATCGTGCAGGCCATCAAGGGGCTGGGCCTCAAGGTGCAGCCGCGCATCGAGGGCGACACGGTCCGCGTGGTGGGCAAGCAGATCGATGATTTGCAGACCGTGATCCAGCACCTGCGCGCGCGGGATTTTGGCGTGGCGCTGCAAGTCGAGAACTACCGATAAACCGGAGGAACGCTTGCTGGTCGCCTTGTTCTCGCTGACCCTGTTCACCAGCGCCTGGTTGCTGTTCATGGTCCAGCTGATGTTCGCCAAGATGGCGCTGCCGCTGTTGGGCGGCACGCCGGCGGTGTGGAATACCTGCGTCGTTTTTTTTCAGGCGGCCTTGCTGGCCGGGTACGGTTACGCCCACGCAACGACCGCCGGGCTGGGCCTCCGCCGCCAATCCCGACTGCATCTCGTCCTGGTGCTCATCCCCTTGGCCTTCCTGCCGCTGCGCGTGCCCGCCGGCTGGGCGCCGCCGGTGCAGACCAACCCGATTCCGTGGCTGTTGGGCCTCATGACGCTGACCGTGGGCGTGCCCTTCTTCGTCGTCTCATCCAGCGCGCCCATGCTGCAACGGTGGTTTACGGGCACCGGCCATCCAGCGTCGGGCGATCCCTACTTTCTCTACGCGGCCAGCAACCTGGGGAGTCTCTCGGCCCTCCTGGCCTATCCTGTCCTGGTGGAGCCGTACCTGCGTCTGGCCGACCAGAGCCGCCTGTGGGCGGCCGGCTACAGTTGCCTCATCGTGCTGATGTCGGTGTGCGCGTTCCTCGTGTGGAGGTCGGGCGCCGCCATCAGGCGACCCGGATCATCGTCCGCATCCGCCGCGGCGCCGGTGGCCGGATCGATTGAGCATGCCGGCGGTCCGACCGTGAGCCGGCGTCTGTGGTGGGTGCTCTTGTCGTTCGTGCCATCCAGCTACATGTTGGGTGTCACGACCCACATCTCCACCGACGTTGCGGCGATTCCGCTCTTGTGGGTGGTACCGCTGGCTCTGTACCTGCTCACCTTCATCATCGTCTTCGCCCGCAGGCCCCCGGTGCCCCACCGGTGGATGGTCCGGTGGCTGCCCCTCATCGTCCTGCCGTTGGCGGTGATGATGGTCACCAAAGTGACGAAACCCATGTGGGGGATGATTCTCCTCCACCTCGCCACCTTCTTCGTGGCCGCCATGGTCTGCCATGGCGAATTGGCGCAGGAGAGGCCGCAGCCCCGGCATCTGACCGAGTATTACCTCTATATGTCGCTTGGCGGCGTGCTCGGCGGCGTCTTCAATGCCCTCGTGGCTCCGCTGGTGTTTAACACGGTGCTGGAATATCCGCTGGCGATCGTCCTGGCCTGTTTGTTGCGCCCCAGCACCATCGTCGGCCAGCCGCGGCCGCGCAGTCACTGGCTCGATGTGGCCCTGCCCCTGGCCCTGGGCGCCCTGGTGGCCGGACTGGTGCTGCACCTGAAATTCTTCGGAGCCAAACCCCGGTGGCTGTGGCTTGGCCTGCTGTGCGTTCCGACGACGTTCATCTGCTACTCCTTTCGCTACCGCCCCATTCGCTTTGGCCTGGGCCTCGGGGCCTTCTTGATGGTGGGGATGTTCCTGACCGCCGACTGGGAGCGCGCGCTGCATGTGGAGCGCAGTTTCTTCGGCGTCTATCGGGTGATGTTCACCCGCAAGGCCAGCGGCGCCTTTTACGACTTATACCACGGCACCACCCTCCATGGCCGACAGAGTCTGGATCCGGCCCGCCGGTGCGAGCCCCTCAGCTACTACCACCCGACCGGCCCCCTCGGGCAGATCTTCGCCGCCTTCAACGAGACGGCCAAGAGACCGCAGGTCGCCGTCGTCGGGCTGGGGACCGGCAGCACGGCAGGCTACGCCAAACCAGGCCAGCGGTGGACATTTTACGAGATCGACCCGGCGGTCGAACGTCTCGCCCGCAACCCGCGCTACTTTACCTTCCTTCAGGACTGCGCGCCGGACGCCCATGTGGTGTTAGGCGATGCCAGGCTGTCCCTGCTTCGCGCCTCGGACCGAGATTACGGGCTCATCATCGTGGATGCCTTCAGCTCGGATGCCATTCCCGTGCATCTGATCACCCGGCAGGCCGTGGCCCTGTATCTGCGCAAGCTCTCGCCCGGCGGGCTCCTGGCCTTCCACATTTCCAACCGCTACCTCGAGCTCCAGCCGGTGTTAGGGGACTTGGCGGCAGGAGCCCAACTGGTCTGCGTCGCCCAACTGGAGAAGGCGGTCGCCCAGGCCGACTGGGACCAGGGCAAGTCATCCTCGCAATGGGTGGTCATGGCCCGGCGGCAGGGCGACTTGGGCCCATTGGCCTCCGATGCCCGCTGGGAACGGGTGACCGGGCGGCCGGGCGCGGAGGAGTGGACCGACGACTTTTCGAACATCGTGAGCGTCTTTCGATCGCAGTGACCGGCAGCGCGCGGAGCCCCGCGGCGCGGGCCTGACGAGGGAAGGAGCAGTGCGCATGGCAGAGGCAATCGAGCAGGTGGTGATTATCGGCTCCGGGCCGGCCGGCCACACGGCGGCCGTCTATGCGGCCCGCGCCAACTTGCAGCCGGTCCTGTTCGAGGGCGAGACGCGTGGGGGCCTTCCCGGCGGCCAGCTGATGATTACCACCGAGGTGGAAAATTATCCGGGGTTCCCGAAGGGCATCCAGGGCCCGGAGCTGATGGCGGCCTTCCGCCAGCAATCGCTGCGGTTCGGCACGCGCATCCACAGCGAAGATGTGACCCGCGTGGATCTCAAGCGCCAGCCCTTCACGGTCGCCTCCGCGCAACGGGAGCTCAAGGCCCGCGCCATCATCATCGCCAGCGGGGCGAACGCCAAACGGCTGCACCTGCCTTCGGAGGACCGTCTCTGGAACAAGGGCATCTCGGCCTGCGCCGTCTGTGACGGCGCCTTGCCGGCGTTCCGCAACCAACCGCTCGTCGTGATCGGCGGCGGCGATTCGGCGGTGGAGGAGGCGACCTATCTCACCAAGTTCGCCTCGAAGGTCTACGTGGTCCATCGGCGCGACACCCTACGGGCCTCGAAGATCATGCAGGAACGGCTGCTCAAGCATCCCAAGATCGAGATGGTCTGGAACGCCATCCCGCTCGATGTCCTCGGCACGGATGTGGTGACCGGCGTGAAGGTGCAGGACGTCAAGACGAAGGCCACGCGTGAGCTGACCTGCGGTGGTCTCTTCTATGCCATCGGCCACCAACCCAACTCGGATGTTGTGCAGGGCCAGATCGAGATGGCCCCGGACGGCTACATTCTGACGAAGCCCGGCACGACGCGCACCTCCGTGGAGGGCGTCTTCGCCTGCGGCGATGTGCAGGACCGGGTCTACCGGCAGGCGGTGACGGCGGCCGGCTCAGGCTGCATGGCCGCGCTCGATGCGGAGCGGTATCTGGCGGCCCACGAATAACCGACGAGGTATCAGCCACGTCCGCGCTGCGCGGCATCGCATGAACGGTTGGCAGTGGCGAATATCCCTCGGCATCCTGCTGTGGCTGACCGTCGTCCCGACGCTCCCCGCCGACGACGCCTCGAACAAACCCAAACCCTCTTGGGCCCTCACTCCCACCGAACTCAATAATCTGGGCGTCACCGCGGCGCAGGCCGGCCGGCTCGAAGAAGCGATCGACCATCTGCGCCACGCGGTCCTGCTGGCGCCCACCGACACCACCTTCCGCAAGAACCTCGCCAACATGCTCACCGAACACGCGCTCCAGGCGTACGGCCAGCGCCACGTCGACCAGGCGATCGAGCTGTTAGAAGAGGCCGTGACCCATCTTCCCGACCACGGCCCAGCCCTGGCGCGCCTCGGGGATCTCTACTATTTGGAGCGCAGCGACTTTGACCAGGCCCTGCGCTGTTGGGAGCAGGCCCAGGACCAGGTGCCGGCGGAGCAACGGGAGGCTGTCGCGGAGCGGATCTCGCGCGCCCGGCGCGACCGAACCATCGAACGGGGCTACGCCAGCCGCAAGACCGACCATTTCGATATTCGCATGCAGGGCCAGGCCGATCCGCAACGCGCGCGGCGCCTGGGGCAGGTGCTGGAGGAGGAGTATGCCCGCATCGCGAAGAACTTCGGCACGGCACCGCCCATGCTGACCGTCATTGTCTATTCCAGGGGCGACTTCACACGGATCGCCGACCGGCGCGACTGGGCGCTGGGGCTCTACGACGGACGCATCCGGGTGCGGGAGGATGAGCTGGACGGGGTGTGGGAACGCATCCTGCTCGCCCATGAGCTGGGCCACGCCTTCCTCTATCAGGCCTACCGCCGGGGCCTGCCCACCTGGGTGCATGAGGGGTTTGCCCAGGCGATGGAGCCACCCAGGGCGCTGACGCCCCAGGAACAGGCGCTCAAGGAGGGATTGACCTCGAAGGTGCAGTGGATCCCGCTGGCCTGGGTCGACCGGCGGTTCCAGCAGCCGTCGAATCCCGCCGATGTGGAGCGGGGCTATGTGGAGTCGCGGATGGTCGTGGAGTTCCTGCTGCGGCGTTACGGCATGGAGCGGTTCCAGGCATTCCTCGCACGGTTGGCCGGCGGGGAAGCCGTCGAGCTGGCCTTCGACGCGACCTTTGCGCCCTCGCGCTGGTCGCGGGTGGCGCAAGGGGTGCTGGAATAAAGTCTTGTAATTGTTAAAGGTATTTTACTTGACAGGAATCACAGGATTTGCTGTAATTATTGTCACTTATGCCGGTCGCACATGCCGCGAACTCCATGATTTCCGCCCATGAGATTGTCGAACGGTACGACCTGTCGTACCAGACGCTCAATTACTATACCGCCTTGGGGCTGTTGCAGGTCGCCCGGCGGGAGGGGAACCAGCGCCTGTACCGCAAGGCCGAGGTGCGCCGCCGTCTGAAAGCCATCGGTCGGCTGAAGGACGAAGGCTATCCCTTGCGGCTGATCCGCCAGAAGATCAGATGAGCTACTATCGGATTTTGGGCCTGGAGCAGGAGCCGTTCTCCACCAGCCCTGACCCCGCCTTCTTCTATCAATCCCGCCGGCACCGCGCGGTGCTGGCGAACTTGATGATCGAGTTCCGCCTCAAGCGGGGCCTCTCCGTTGTCCTCGGCGACGTGGGCACCGGCAAGACGACCCTCGGCCGCAAGCTGATCCAGATGCTCCGCGAGCGCGAGGGTTTCGTCTTTCACCTGGTCCTCGACCCCACCTTTCCCTCTGAGGACCTGTTCTTCGACGCCCTCATCCGCACCCTCGGCATCGAGCATGACACCGGCGCGAAGACCGTTGTCGATTACCGGGAACTGTTAGAGCGGTTCCTCTTCCGCAAGGGTCTGGAAGAGATGAAGACGGTCGTGCTCCTCATCGATGAGGCGCACAAGTTGAACGGCCTCTCCCTCGAAGCGCTGCGCATTCTGCTCAACTACGAAACCAACGATGCCAAGCTGCTGCAGCTCGTGCTGTTGGGCCAGATGGAGTTGTTGCCGCTCCTGATGAAGATGCCCAACCTGACCGACCGGATCAGCTCGAAATCGACGCTTGAGCCACTCGATCTGGACGAGACGCGGGAGATGATTCTCTTTCGGCTGCAGGAGGCCGGCTACCGGTCGCGGCTGCCGCTGTTTCTCGACGAGGCCGTGGAGGAGATTTACCATTGCACCGAGGGCTATCCCCGGCGGATCGCGATGCTCTGCCATCGGGCGCTGCGGCAGTTGGTCATGCAGAGCGGGCGGTCGGTGAACCGCGCCCTGGTGGATGAGTTGATTCAACAGGAGATCGAGGCAGGATGGTCGCCGAGCCGGGCACTCCAGAAGAGCGGCTTCTCCGGATGATCGAAGGGCCGCAAGGCCCTGCGACCGGCAAGCCGGCAGCGCCACCACGCGCCTCAGGTCTGGCCTGGATCCAGGAGCGGTGGCGTCGGCTGTCGCCGCTGCGCTTTCAGCGCCTCGCACCGGCTTACGGCGGCAAACCGCAGACCGATGCGCTGTTAGGCAATCTGCGCCTCGCCAACCGGCTGCTGGTGCTCCTGCTGGCGGGCTTGGGTGTCTATCTCGTCATGGCGGTGTTAGTGATGACACCGAAACCTAAACAGTGGACGGCCACGACGAGCCAGGGCGGCGTGATCGCCGCCGCGCCGGGCAGCGCCGCCTTGAAACCGCTCGCCTATTATGTGGGGCTGATTCAGAGCCGCAACCCCTTCACCGGCGGTGCCGAGGCCGTGGCCCCCCAGATGGTGACCGAGTCGATCCGGCAGAAATTGGAGAAGATGGTCGCGAGCCTGAAAGTCGTGGGCATCTCGCCCGGGGCCAAGCCCGAAGCGCTGCTGGAGGATGACGAGGCGCAGCGCACCTACTTTGTGAAGGTGGGGGACGACATTCATGGCGTGAAGGTGAAGCAGATCACGACCGAGGGTGTCACCGTGACCTATGAAGGCGAAGAGCTGGTGCTGCGGTAGGATGAGGATCGGCGCCGTCCGCCCGTCGCTCCTGCTCGCCTGCGGGCTGCTCGCGTTAAGCGCTCCGCTCGCCGCCGGGGACGAACCGGCAGAGCGCACCGAGCTGGCCGCCGTCCCTGCGTCGGCGGAGCCGGCCGCAGCACCGGTCCTGCTGGGGCTCAATGAGAAGATTTCGCTGGACCTGCGTTCGACGGAGGTGACCGATGCCCTCAAGTTTTTGGCGATGAAGGGCGGCTTGAACATGGCCGTCAGCAAGACGGTGAGCGGCCGCGTCAACCTCTTCCTCACCGATGTGCCGATCCGCGACGTGTTCGACATCATCCTGCTCAGCAATGAGCTCGCCTACGAGAAGCGGGGCGACGTCTACAACATCATGACCGAGGCGGAATACAAGGCGCTCTACGGCCGCCGGTTTGCGGAGACCCGGCAGGTCGAGACCTTCCGGCTGCAGTACGCGATTCCCGAGCAGGCCTTCAATCTGCTGGACACGTTGAAGAGCGAGATCGGGCGGATCCTCGTCGACGACAACTCGGGCACGGTGCTCGTCATCGACACGCCGGAGCGGCTCGCACAGATGCGGGAGTCGCTGGCCACCCTGGAGCGTGGCTCGGCCATCAAGGTGGTGGATCTGAAGTACGCCAAGGCCAAGGATGTGGAGGAGCGGCTCAAGGATGAGCTCGAAACCAAGAAGTTAGGCGTCATCAAGTCCGACGAGCGCTCCAACCAGGTGATCGTGCGCGCCCTGCCCAGCCGGTTGGCGGAAATCGAGCAGCTCATCCAGGCGCTGGACCGGCCCACACGCGAAGTGCTCATCGACGCCAAGATCATCAAGGTGACCCTCGACGATGAGTTCGATTCCGGCATCGATTGGGAGTCGGTCTTTGCCAAGACGCTGTTTCACGGCCTCGATCCGGCGAGCCATGACTTCCGGCGCAGCACGACCGGCACCGCGCCCTCCGAGACCGTGGCGGTCAAGCGCATGACGGTGCCGTTTCTCGCCGGCATCAAGGGCAACCCCGTTCCCAGCCAGAAGCTGGTCTTCACGACCATCGACCGGACCGGCTACAAGCTGTTCGAATACTTGAAGACCCTCGGCCAGACGAAGATCATCTCGAACCCGCGCCTCATGGTGACGGAGAACCAGGAGGCGCGCATCCACGTCGGCACCCGGGAGGCCTACGTGACCACCACCACGACGACGGGCCAAACCACCTCCACGACCGCCGAAGAGGTCCAGTTCATCGACGTGGGTATCCAGCTGCTCGTGACCCCGACCATCAACACCGATGGCTACGTGACGATGAAGATCAAACCGGAGGTGAGCAGCGTCGTGAGCACCCTGACGACGCCCACCAACAACAAGATTCCCATCGTGGACACCTCCACCGCGGAGACGCGGGTGATGGTCAAATCCGGCTCCACGGTCATCATCGGCGGCTTGCGCAAGGAAGAGAAGAAGACGACCGACAAGAAACTGCCCATCCTTGGAGACATTCCGCTGTTGGGCCGAACCCTGTTTGGCAACCGCGCGCAGGACAATCAAATTCAGGAGATGGTCGTCCTGATCACGCCGCACATCATGGGCGGGGAAGCCCTGGTGACCGGCGATGAGCTGGAGATCGGCGGGAAGTTCCAGTCGTTCCATGACTATCCGCCGCTTGCGGGCGGCGAGGCACCGGCCACGCTGGAAATGCCAGAGGCCGTGGAGACGGCGCCATGACGCCGGATGAGATGAGCGCACCCGATCCGGCGCCACGCCGCCCGGCGGCGGGCCTGTGGTGGTCATGGCTCGTCGGCATGCTGGTGGTCGCAGGTGTTGCGGGAGCGGGCTGGGCGTGGTTCCGGGTGAGCCGGTATGTGGCCTCGGCCCGCGCCCGCGAGGCGGTTGCCAGGGCGAGCCTGCGTGACCTGCAGCAGCGCAGCCAGGCGTTGCAAGGGCAACAGGAGTCCCTGCAAACGCAGAACA
The DNA here is from genome assembly GCA_016206665.1 of Candidatus Omnitrophota bacterium. GTDB lineage: Bacteria > Omnitrophota > Gorgyraeia > Aquiviventales > JACQRC01 > JACQRC01. The sequence continues at coordinate 15,140 of JACQRC010000048.1, forward strand.
AAGAGCTGCAGGTCCACCTGGAGATGCTGAACAGCCAAGAAAACAAGATGGAAGAGGATTACGCGGCTTTGGAGACGACCCGCCAGGCACTCGCCCAGGAACGGGATCACCTGCTCGAGCAGATCAAGCAGCGCCAGGCCGACCAGCAAGTGCTCGCCGAGGAGCGCGACAAACTGGAGAAGGTGCTGCAGGCCACGACGCAGGCGAGTCGGGAGCTGCGGGAGCAGGTCGAGCCGCTCCAGCAGGAGCTGGCCCAATTGAAGAGCTCACAGGAGCAGGCGGTCGCCGAGCGCAACACACTCGAGCAGGAGGTCGTGGCGCTGCAGAAAGGCACGCGGGAAAAGGATCTGCGCAAGCAGGTGGACAGCCAGCGGCGCGAGCTGGTGGCGGTGGGGCGTGCCCTGCAGGCGAGCCGCAGCGAGGCCAAGGAGGCCACCGAGCGCGCCGCGCGCGTGCAGGCCGACCTGAATGCCACACAGCAGCAGTACGAAGAGTTGAAGAACCGCCACGCGGAGATCATGTCCAGAAACCTGGTGCTCAAGTCGGAGGCCGCCAAGGTGCCGCGGGACATCAACCGCCTGGCGCGCCAGCACGAGCAGCTGCGCAAGGAAACCTCGTCCATGCACTACAATCTGGGGCTGATGTTCACGCGGAACAAGCAGTGGGCCCGCGCCGAGAAGGAGTTCCGGAAAGTGCTGGAGCTCAGCCCCGACGAAGCGGATGCCTACTATAATCTCGGCGTCATCTACGCGGAGCACTTGACGAACCGCGACAAGGCGCTGACACACTTTCGGAAGTACCTGGATCTGAAGCCGCATGCCCAGGACGCCAACTGGGTGCGGAGTTACATCGCCACCTGGCAGGCATGGGATGGGAAGGAGCGCCTGGAATGAGAGCAAGGATGCGACGGGGTGTGCGTGTGGTGTTAGGGGCTGGTGTGATGATCGTGCTGGGGGTTTCCGGGCTGTCGGCCTGGGAAGCAGACCCGCGGGCCTTCGTCCAGCTGGCCAAGAAGGCGAAGGCCGAGAAGCCCTCCAAGTCTTCAGCATCGACCGTCGACCCGAAGACCTATTGGAATGATACCACGTGGGCGGTTGACTGGACCCCCATCTCCGGGCCGAAAGGCAAGGCCTCGCCCATCAAGGACATCGTGTCTTTTGAGCAGGGCAGGGTGACCTCCAAGCATCTGTCCGCCAAGGGCTACCCCACCACCAATTTTTCAGCGCGCATCGGCGACGACGGTGTCCCCATCTGGGAGACGATGCAGACCAACGAGAACCAGGATGTCGTCTTCTGGCGTGGCGAGCTGCACGGCGAGGCCCTGCGCGGCATCGTCAGCCAAAAGCCGGTCAAGGGCGCGAGCGAGGACTATGCCCTCGCCGGCCAGCGGGTCGCGAACCCGCCCAAGACGGCGCCATCAGCCGCGGCACCGGCCACCAAGGCCACCGCTTCGACGACCGCCGCATCGTCATCGCACAAGTAACACGGAGACGGTCCACGCCATGAACGAGGGTCGGGTATGAGACGCCACCGCGGGAAAGCGCTCGCCGTATGGGCCGGCGGTCTGCTGTGTCTGCTCAGCTGGGCGGCCCCTTCCGTGGCCTGGGCTGGGAAGGCGCAGTCATCACGCCAACAGAGTCTCGAGCAGGCGATCGCACAGGCCCACCAGAAACTGGACGCCATGGCCGCCACGTCAGGGGAGACGGCGCTCGCTGATCCGCCGTACGATCCCGCGTTGCCATCGGCGACGAGCGCCGTCGACACGACCGGGCTGCTCTCCTCAGGGATGGCGCAGGAGCTGCGCCGCGCCCAGCAGGCCCTGGCCACCGCGCAACTGGAAGTGACCACGCTGCGCCGCGACCGCCAATTCCACCGCGAGCGCTCGGCCAAATTCGAAGTCCAGGTGCGCGCGCTCCAGCAGGAGAACCGCCGTCTGGCAGCCCAGCTCAGGGGTCCGCCCCAGGCGGTCCAGGCCGGCCCCGCCGAGTCCGTCGCTGCCGGGACGGCCGGCGCCGAGCTGGAAACCCGGCTCTCGGAACTGCAGGCGGAGCTGGCCCGGCGGACGCAGGAGCTCGAGGACGCCCAGCAGCAGCAGAAGGAGCTTGCGCATCAACTGCAGCAACTTCCACCGCGGCCGGTCAATGCGGACATCCGAGCGGCCGAACTGGAACAAGCCCTGCGCGATGCCCGGCAGGAAGCCCGCAATCTCGAGAGCCAGCTCGCCGAGGTGCGCCGGCGGAACAGCCAACTCGAAATCCAGCTGGCGAATGCCGGCCAGGAAAAAGGCAGCGTGAAGGCCGAGTTCACGAGGTTGCAGCAGGATCGCACCGATCTCGAGCAGGAGCTGCGCCGCGTCCAGCAGGAGATCCGCACGACGCAACTGGAATTGACCAACCTGCGGCGTGACGCCGATGACCGCCGTCTCCAAGCCACGAATCTGGAACAGCAGGTGAAGAGCGGCCAGACCACGGAGCGTGATCTGCGCAACCAACTGAATGAGCTGCGGCAGACCCACCGCGCGTTGGAAACGGAGCGCGACCGGCTGACCCACGACCTGACGCAGACCGGCGAACGGCTCAGGCAGAGCCAGGAGACGGCGGCCGGCCTGGAAGCCCAGCTGGCCAACGCCGAGCGCAGCCGCCAGGCCCTGCACACGGAATCATCGGAGGGGGAGAAGAGCCGCGCACAGGTGGAGCAGGAGCTGCGCCGCACCCAGCAGGCGCTGGATGATGTGGAGCGCAAGCGCGACGCTGTCCAGAAGGATCTCGAGTATGAGCAGGATCGCGTCGCCACGCTGATGGAACAGGGCCAGCGGCTGGAGAATGAGCAGCGCAGTCTCACCGCCCAACTGTCGGATCTGCGCCGCGCCAACACGCAGCTGGCCGGGTTGCGCGACCAGCAGGAACGGAAGATGGCCGAGGATGAGGCGCGGCTGAAAGAGGTGCGCGACGCGCTCGAGACGGCCAAACGGGAGGCGGCGGACGCGGTCGCGCAACTCCAGGCCCGGCTGCGCGAGAGTCACAAGGACAACCAGATGTTCCAGGCGCAGCTCTCCGGTGCCCAGCAGACGACCATGCGGCTGGAGGATGAGCTGCGCGCCAGTCAACAGACCCTCGGCGAGGCCAAGACGCAGCTCTCCAATCAGGAGGAGAAGGCGCAGGCCACCCAGGCCGCGCTGCAGGCCGAGCTGTCCAAGTTCCAGCAGGAGAATCGTGACCTGCGGGGGGCCTTAAGCGAGCAGCGCCGGATCAATGTATTAATGGAAGGGGAGCTCGCCGAGACCAAGAAGAAGCGGGATGCCCTGCAGAGCGATTTCCTGGATGTCCAGCAGAGCCTCGCCCAGACGAAGAAGGATTTCCTGAAGACCCAGGATTTGCTCGCGGAGACCGAGCGGCAGCTCTCGACCGCGCGGAAGGACGCCGAGCACGGCCAGGCGCAGCTGGCGGATCTGGACGTGCGCTTCAAGACCCTGCAGCAGGAGAACCGTGACCTGCGCAATCAGGTGGTCGATCTGCGCCGGTCGTCGGGTCAGTTGGAAGGGGAACGGGACCAGCTCCAGGCCCAGCTGACGCAGCGTGATGCGGCCTTGCAGCAGACCCGCAAGGAGTTCGAGACCTTTCAGCAGCAGACCAAAGCACATGCCGACCAACTGGAAACCCAGTTTGCCGAGACCAAGAGCACGCTGCTCAGCATGGAAGAAACACTGAAACAGACCCAGCAGGCCTTCGAGTCGGCGAAGCAGGAGGCCGGCCAAACGGCGGTCAGACTCGAGGCTGAACTGACGGAGGCCCAGGCGAAGGCCCAGGCCGCCGGCAACGCATTAAATGAAGCGAAGCAGGCGAAGGCGGATGCCGAGTTCGAACTGCGTCAGACACGCCAGCTGCTCGCGGACACCAAGGCCCAATTGGCGAAGGAGCAGGAATACGGCGCTGGACAAATTGAGGCGCTGAATGACCAGGTCAAACGGCTCACCCAGGAGAGCCGGGAGCTGCGGACCCAACTCTCTGATTTGCGCAAGGTCAATGCCCAGGTGGAGGGCCAGCTGACCGACGCGCAGGCCACCATCGCGGAGCGCAACAAGGAGCTGGCGCGGCGCGTCGAGGATTTCACGCAGAGCCAGGGGGCGCTGTCGAAGGTGCATGAGGAGGCGACCGCGGCCCAGGAGGCGCTGTTCCAGTCTCAGAGGGGCAAGGAGCGGGTCAATGAAGAGTTGCAGGCGATGCACAATCAGATCCGCCAGCTGAGCGAGCAGTTGGCGACCCTGCAGGGTGACAAGGGACAGCTCCAAGTGACCTTGAGCGAGCGGGAGCGCACGATCGGCCGGTTGCAGGCCGAGCTGACCCGTCTCAACAGCGAGCTGACCACGACCCACACGACCTCCAATGAACGCGAGCAACAGCTCTCCGCCGACCGCGAAGGATATAAGATGCAGTTGGACCGGCTGCAGCGCGAGTTGGAAAAGACCATCGAGAGCCAGAAGGGCTCCACCGCGCAGCTGCAGGAAGCGCGCGAGGAGCTCCGCCGCACCCAGGCTTCCCTCACCGAGGCCAATGAGCGGGTCACGACCCTGGCCACCGAAATGGAGCGGCGCCAGAAGCTCGTGACGGAACTGCGCGAGCAGCTGGCCCAGCGCGACATCGAGCTGCGCCGGACCAAGGCGGCCTCCGATATCCTGACAGCGCCCGCCGGCGAGATCCGTCCCACCATCGAGGCACCGGCGACCACATCGCCTCCCGCAGCGCCCGTCAGCCAGCAGGCCCCTGCCGAGCTGCTGCAGGATACGGCCGTCAACACCACCCCGCCCGGGCCGGCCATGAAGGTCTATCAAGTCAACCAGGAGTACGGCTTTTTGGTGTTAGAGGTGGCCGGGGTGGACTGGGCCAAGGAGGGGACCTCAGCCATGCTCATGAAAGGCTCCCAACCGGTGGTCGAGATCCGGCTGGGCGAGGTCGACACGGCCGGTCTGGCCGTGGCGCACATCACCCGTCAGCTCGACAAGTCGATGCGCTTGTTCAAGGGCGATGTGTTAGTGGCCCAACCGCTGTTAGGCGCGCGGTAAATCAGGCGCCCTTGACAAACAGGCAATCGTCAGCCATACTTGAACCAAGAAATTTGTCCAGGCGCATCGATCAACGAGGATAGGCAAAGACTTTAGATGGTGTACCCCGAGCACCAACGTTGAAGAAGGACAGCATCGCGCCCAGGTGCGGCGATGCGTTTTTTTTGGTGTCGGGCAGGAACGTCTGACAACTCGTTAGCACGATAAAGGCAAACCACGGGAAACCGTGGGACGCAAAGCGATGAGCCTACAGCCCGCACGGGCCACGGTCGTCAAGCTGCCGAATGCTCGCACGAAGCGATCCGGCAGCCTCTGGCGACAGAGGATGCCGGATGTTTGTTAGCAGTGACTGGCGGTTAAACGCTGGAACGCGTTGGAGCACGCCGGATGGGCGGCGGGGCGTTCCGGCTGCCCATGCCATCGCTGTGGCGTCTCATCATGACCTCTGGCGGAAACTCCGCCGGAGGTTTTTGTCTGTCCGCCGCCATTGGCGCCGCCTCGTTGCCCTCACCCTCTGCTCGTTCTGCTTCGTGCGCTTGGCGTTCGCCGCACCTCCTGTTGCCGCGCCGCCTTCTTCCAACGTTCGCACGACCAGTGAAACCGTGAGCGGCGAGGTGAGCGGAATCAGCCCCTCCTTCATTGCCGTCACCTACAAGAAAGCGGCCGGGCGGGAGTGGGAGATGCTCCTGCCCATGGATCAGAACACCAAACTTGAGTACGCCAAGCTGCTGGCCGAAATCCGTCCCGGCGCGACCGTCCGCGTCCAGTACGACAAGATGGTGGAGGGCGCAGGCAAGCAGGAAAAGATCCAGCTGAAGGCCACCAAGGTCAGTCTCCTCAAGCCGGCCGTGGACGCCTTATCCAGCGGAGACCAGCCGTGACGCGCTCACTGCGTGGCCTCATCATGAGCATTGGCCTCCTGGGCGCGTTGTGGGTCGCCGTGCCCGACGCCTCGGCGGTTCAGGTCAAGGCCGTCTACCGCGGCACCATGAACTTTGACGCGGATGACATCGTCCTCACAGCCACTTTGCCGTCCGCCGTCGATGTCTCGAAATCGATCGTCCTGGTCTCGATCAACATGAGCGTCACCAACAATGCCCGGGACCAGAACCCGCTCTTTATCGCCTCCTTCGAGGACGGCACGACGGTGAGCGTGACGCGTGGCGGCGCCAACCAGACCGCCACCGCCTCCTGGCAGGTCATCGAGTTTGCGGACGGCGTCTTCGTCCAGCGCGGCATGTCGAGCTTCACCGACACCGTTAAAATCAAGACGATCACCCTGGGCTCAACTTTTGACACGACCAAGACCTTTCCTATCCTCCAGGTGAACGGCGCGTTGACGACCGCGACGGATACCGAAGTCGCAACCTTCAACGCCACCTTCCCGGCCAACAACCAGATTACCATTGCGCGCCTGCGGAGTGCCAGCGAGGCCGGCATCACCAAGACGGTGAGCGTCGGTTACCAGGTGGTCTCGTTCCTTACCGATGCCTCAGTGCGAACCGGCACGGCGACCATCGCGTACAATCAGACCGCAGCCACGGTGAGCAGTCTGAGCCCAGCCATCGCCGACGTGAACAAGGCCTTTCTGGTCTACACCTTCTCAGGCAATGGGAACGCGACCTCGGGCATTGACGGCATGGAGGGGTTATTGTTAGTGCGGGGAAAGATCGCCGATACCACGACCCTGACCTTCACGCGGGCGGCCTCCAGCACAGCGACCGACGACACCGTCGACATCGTCTGGTACCTGGTGGAGATGTCCGACTCCAACACCCTCGTCCAGCGCAATACCACGACCTTTACCACTACCTCGACCTCACCCACGTTCGGTACCGCCATCGACACGTCGCGAGGCATCCTGCTGTTCGGCTACGCGGCAGGCGACAACGCCACGCAGAACTTGTTGGACGATCTCTCCACCCGCGGCGAGGTCACCGGGACGACGGGCTTGACCTTTACCCGTGCCGGCACCGCCAGCGAGTCAGCGGACTGGGAGGTGGCAGAGTTTCCACCACTGACCCTGACCTACCCGAACGGCGGGGAGGTCCTGCGGGTCGGCCAGACCCCCAATCCCAACATTACCTGGACCTGCTCGAACTCTGCGGCCGGCCACACGATTCAAATCGCCATTTCGGGTGATGGCGGCTTGACCTATCCGGATACCGTGGCCACGGTGACCAGCGGTTGCACCAGCAACGCCGGCTCCTACGCCTGGACCATTCCGGACTCGTATGCGACGATCGGCAACGTCATTCAGAACGACCTGCGGCTCAAGATTACCGATACCACCGATGCCACTAATCCACGCAACTTCGACGTCTCGAACGCCAACCTCGAAATCAAAGGTCAGGTGACGCTGACCGCCCCGGACGGCGGCGAAGTCTGGTTTGTCGGGGACACGACCCGCAACATTGTGTGGACGAAGCAGGGCAACCTCGACTACAGCAGCCTGACGCTCAAGCTCTCCACGGACGGCGGCGGCAGCTATCCGACGACCATCGCGACGTTGGTCGTGCCCAGCAGCCTGTCCTACAACTGGAATCCGATTCCGAACAACACCTGCAACGCCAACTGCAAGGTGCTCGCTGAACTCGCCGCCGACGCGGCAAACGTCACCGATGTCTCCAATGGCAACTTCTCCATCCGTGGGAGCTTGACGATCACCGCTCCCAACGGCACCGAGAGTTGGCCTGCCACGACATCCCAGACCATTACATGGAACAAAACCGGTACCTTCGCGACGGTCAAGCTGGAGTATTCCACGAACAGCGGAGGTACGTATCCCAATGTTATCGCAACGGGGCTCACTGCTGGTGGAGCGTCAGGCTCCTACGCGTGGACCGTGCCGATTGCCGGGATCAGTACCTTTGCCCGTGTCAAGGTCACCAACGAGGCCGACGCGAATGTCACGGATGAGTCGAACGCTGATTTCGCCATCGTCCCATCGCTGAAGGTGACCAGGCCGGACAATGGCACCGAAGTCTTCTACGTCGGCACCTCCGAGGCCATCAACTGGACCGTCAACGGCGCCATCGCCAACGTCAAGTTAGAGTACTCGACCAACGGCTTCTCCGACGAGCTGCAGACCGTGCAGATCACCGCCTCGACCCCGGCCGACCCGGCGCCGGTGGACGGCAGCGGCAGCTACAACTGGACCATCCCGGATGCCATCGGCTCCACCGTCAAGGTGCGCGTAAGCGAGGTCGGCGCGCCCACCCGCAACGACGTCTCGGACAACAACTTCAAGATTCGCGGGAAGATCACCGTGGTCTACCCGAACGGCGGCGAGGTCTTTCCGGTCGGTTCCTCCCAGGTGCTGTCCTGGACCAAGGACGGTTCGCTGGGCAACGTGGACCTCCTCTACTCGACGAACGGGGGCTCAGCCTTCCCGAACACGATCGTCACCAACCAGGCAGGCACCACCTATAACTGGACGCCCATCCCTGACGTGGTGAGCACGACCATCCGGGTTCGTGTACAGGGCGTTACCAACGCCGCCGAGACGGTGGATGGCTCTGACGCCAACCTGGCCATCAAGGGCTCGCTCACGCTGACCGGCCCGAACGGCGGCGAGCTCTGGGGAGCCGGCACCGCCCAAACCATTGCCTGGAACAAGTCCGGCACGATGACCGACGTCAAGTTAGAGTACTCGACGAACAGCGGCTCGACCTACCCGAACGTCATCGTGGCCTCGACACCCGCGGACACCGACCCGCCGGCCGGGGCCAACAACGGCCAGTACGCGTGGACTCTGCCGGGCACCGTCGGTACCCAGTTCCGTGTCAAGGTGACTCTGCTCAGCGATACCACCGTCTTCGACACCTCCAACGGCGACTTCAGCATCCGCGGCTCGGTGACGCTCACAGCACCCAACGGCGGGCAGACCTGGATCGTGGGCACGCAGGAAAACATCACCTGGTCGCTGAGCGGCTCCATTGCCAACGTCAAGCTGGAATACTCGACGGACGGCGGCTCCACCTATCCGGCGGGCGGGTTGATCACGGCCTCGACGGCGGCCGCCCCATTGAGCTACACCTGGACGATTCCGGACGCTATCGGTACAGTCGTCCGTGTGCGCGTCTCGGATGCCGGCGACGCCACGGTCAATGACCCATCGGACACCGACTTCACCATCAAGGGCTCACTCACGCTCACAGCACCCAACGGCGGGCAGACCTGGATCGTGGGCACCAGCCAGAACGTCACCTGGACCAAATCCGGCACGCTGCCCAACGTCAAGTTAGAGTACTCCGCGGATGGCGGGATCACCTATCCCAACGTCATCATCGCTTCTGTGCCTGGCGCCGACCTGAGCTACCCCTGGACCATTCCGGACACCATTGACACCGACATCCGCGTGCGGGTGAGCTACGACACGACCCCGGACACCCTCGACCTATCGGATACTTCGAATGCCAACTTCACCATCAAGGGGTCCCTGACCCTGACCGCGCCCAACGGCACGGAGCAGTGGCCGATCAACTCCGGGCAGACGATCGCCTGGACCAAGACCGGCACCCTGACAGGCAACCTGAAGCTCGAATACTCGGTGGACGGCGGCGCTACCTATCTGGCCGGCAACCTGATCAGCAACACCGTCGCGGCATCGAGTACCAGCTACGCGTGGACCGTGCCCGACAACCCCTCCACTCAGGCGCGAGTGAAGGTGACCTACCTCAACGACACGAGCGTCTTCGACGAGTCGAACGCCAACTTCAGCATCAAGGGCTCCGTCACCGTCACGGCGCCCAACACGGCGGTGACGTGGCTGGTGGGCGAGAGCCGCAACGTCACGTGGATCAAGGGCGGGGCCATCGCCAACGTGAAGATTGACTATTCCACCGATGGTGGTGCCACCTATCCGAACGCGGTCGTCGCCTCAACGCCCGCCTCCAACCTCAGCTATGCTTGGACGGTACCTGACGCCATCGGCACACAATTACGCGTCCGGATCACGGATGCGGCTGACGCCACCGTCCTCGACGCCTCGGATGTCAACTTCAGCATCAAGGCCACTCTGGCCATGACCTCGCCCAACGGCGGCGAGACCTGGATCGTGGGTGAGAGCCGCAACATCATCTGGAACAAGACCGGCACGATTGCCAACGTCAAACTGGAATACTCCACCGACGGCGGCACCAGCTATCTGGCTGGCGGCCTCATCGTGGCCTCGACCGCCGGCGAGACGGATCCGCCGACTGGGGCGGGCAACGGCCAGTACGCCTGGACGGTGCCGGATGCCATCGGGACGAACCTGATGGTCAAGGTGACCAACTTGGCGGATACCTCGGTGAATGACCAGTCCGACGCGGCCTTTACCATCAAGGGGTCGCTCACCATGAGCTCCCCCAATGGCAGCGAGGTGTGGATCGTGGGCGAGAGCCGGGACATCGTCTGGACCATGGTGGGCACCATCGCCAACGTGAAGCTGGAGTACTCGAAGAACGCCTTCTTCGATGAATCGCAGACCTTCCAGATCATCGCCTCGACGACGGCTGAAACGAACCCGCCCACCGGAGCGGGCAACGGCCAGTACGCCTGGACCGTCTCCGATGCCATCGGGACCAACCTGAAGGTGCGCGTGTCGAGCACGGCGGATGCTACGGTGAAAGACGTCTCTGACGCCGCCTTCGCCATCAAGGGCAAGCTCACCATCACGGCGCCCAACGGCGGCGAAAGCTGGGTGGCGCTGACCGCGAACAACATCACCTGGACGCGCGACGGCTCGATCGCCAACGCCAAGCTGGAATACACCAAGGACGGCACGACCTACGCGAGCATCACGACCTCGACGGACGCCTCGCTCGGCACCTTCAACTGGACTGTGGCGGACGACCTCTCTTCAACCGCGAAGGTCAGAATCACGAACACCGCCGACGCGACCGTCTTTGACGAATCCAACGCCAACTTCAAGATCACCGGTTCGCTGACCCTCACGTCGCCCAACGGCGGTGAGAAGTGGACCTACGGTGGTGCGGCGCAGAACATCGTCTGGACCAAGAACGGCACGGCGCTGGCCAATGTGAAGCTGGAATACTCCACCGACGGTGGGACGACCTATCCGAACCTCATCATCGGCAGCACCCCGGCCGGTTCGGCCTTTGCGTGGACCATTCCAAATACACCGTCGGCGACCTGCCGCGTGAAGGTGTCGGATGCCAGCGACGCCACGGTCTTCGACGTCTCGAATGCCAACTTCAAGATCAAAGCCAGCCTGACCGTGGTCTCACCCAACGGTGGCGAAATCTGGGCGGTCGCCTCACCGCAGACGATCAACTGGAACACCACCGGCACCGTGGTGAACGCGAAGCTGGACTACTCAACCGATGGCGGTGTGAGCTACCCGAACCCTATCACGGCCTCGACGACCAACACCGGCACCTACTCCTGGACGATTCCGAACGCCATCTCTACGTCGGTCCGGGTCAAGGTGACCGATGCTGCCGATGTTGATGCGACAGACGCCTCGGACGCCAACTTCAAGATTCGCGGTGTCCTGGTCTTGAGCGCTCCCAATGGCGGCGAGCAGTGGGGCATCGCCACACCGCAGAACATCGCGTGGACTCGGACCGGCTCGGTCGCCAATGTGAAACTGGAATACTCGACCAACGGCTTTACGGATGAGCTGCAGAACACGACCATCATCGCTTCCACCGCGGCCGACCCGCTGCCGGCCGACGATGCGGGCACCTACGCCTGGACCATTCCGGACACGCCGGGTTCGACGGTGAAGGTGCGCGTCTCCGATGCGACGGATGCCACGGTGAGCGACGCCTCCAACGCGAACTTCTCCATTAAGGGGTCGGTGACGCTCACCGCCCCCAACGGCGGCGAGAGCTGGATCGTCGGCTCCTCCTTCAACATCACCTGGACTTTGGGCGGCAGCCTCGCCAACGTCAAGTTGCAGTACTCCACCGATGGCGGATTGACCTGGCCGGACCCGGGCAAGGTCATCGTGGCCTCCACCGCGGCGAGTGCCTTAAGCTACACCTGGACCATCCCGGACGACGTGACGGCCCTGGCGCGCGTGCGCATCACCTACACCGATGACACGAGCGTCTACGATGACTCCAACGCGAACTTTGCCATCCGCGGCTCGCTCTCCCTGACCGCGCCGAACGGGTCCGAGAACTGGATCGTGGGTGACAGCCAGAATATCACCTGGACGAAGACCGGCACCATTGCGACCGTCAAGCTGGACTTCTCCACCGACGGCGGCACGACCTACCCGAACGTCATCACCGCCTCGGTCGCCTCGACCGCCACGCCGTATGCCTGGGTGATTCCGGACGCCATCTCCAGCCAGGTGCGGGTGAAGGTCACCAGCACCGCCGACAGCGTGGTCACCGATGCCTCGGATGCCAACCTCGCCATCAAGGGTTCGCTAACATTAACCTCACCAAACGGCGGGGAGGTGTGGGGCGTGGCCACGAGCCAGCCGATTAACTGGTCGCGGGTGGGCTCCATCGGTACTGCCAAGTTGGAGTACTCGACGGACGGCGGGGTGACCTATCCGAACACCATCATCAACCCGATCGCCTCATCGCTCTTGACCTACAACTGGACGGTGCCGGACGCCATCACGACGACGGCCAGGGTCAAGATCACCAACCTGGCCGACGTAACGGTCAACGACACCTCCAACGGCAACTTCAAGATCGCCGGCTCGCTCGTGGTGACCGCCCCCAACGGCGGCGAGCAGTGGGGCATCGGTCTGTCGAAGAGCATCACCTGGACCAAGGGCGGCTCGATCGTGAATGTCAAGTTAGAGTACTCGACCGACAGCGGGGCGACCTATCCGAATGTGATTATCGCTTCCGTCGATGCCACCGCCGGCACGCCGTACGCCTGGACGGTGCCGGATGTGCCTTCGGCGACCGTTCGCGTCAAGGTCACGAACATCAGCGACACGACGGTGTTCGACGCCTCCGATGCGAACTTCAAGATCCAAGGTTCCTTCACGCTCACCGCGCCCAACGGCGGCCAGGTCTGGCTGACGGGCGAATCCCGGAGCATCACCTGGACCAAGGGCGGCTCCATCGCCAACGCGAAACTCGAATATTCCACGGACGGCGGGGTCACCTACCCGAACCTCATCGTGGGCTCCACGCCGGCCGCCACCCTCAGCTATGCGTGGACCGTGCCGGATGCCCTGGGCACCCAGCTGCGCGTCAAGATTACGGACGCGGCTGACGCGGCCGTCTTCGACACATCGGACGCCAACTCCACGATCAAGGGCACGCTCACCGTGACCGCCCCCAACGGCGGCGAAAGTTGGATCGTGGGCACCTCGCAGAATGTCACCTGGACGCGCAACGGCTCGATCGCCAACGTCAAGTTGGAGTACTCGAAGAACGGCTTCGCGGATGAGCTGCAGACCTTCGTCATCGTGGCCTCGACGCTGGGCGGCAACCTTTCCTACGGCTGGACCGTGCCTGATGCCATCGGCAACACCGTCAAGGTGCGGGTGAGCGACACCTCGGATGCCACGGTGAACGACCTCTCCAACGGCAACTTTGCGATCAAGGGCGCGCTCACGGTGACCGCTCCCAACGGCGGTGAGACGCTGATCGTGGGCGGGTCCACGAACATCACCTGGACGAAGAGCGGATCCATCGCCAACGTCAAGCTGGAGTACTCGACCAACGCCTTCGCCAACGAGCTGCAGACCGTGGTCATCACCGCCTCCACATCGGCCGCGGCGCTCAGCTACGCCTGGACCGTCCCGGATGCCATCAGCAACACCCTCAAGGTGCGCATCACGGACGCCAGTGACGCCTCTGTCCTGGACACGTCCAACACCAACTTCACGATCAAGGGGTCGCTGACGGTGACCGCCCCGAACGGCGGCGAAAACTGGGTCGTGGCGACTGGGCAGACGATCACCTGGAACCGGGCCGGCTCGATCCCGAACGTGAAGCTCCAGTACACGACCGACGGCGCCATCTACACCGACATCATCGCCTCGACCGGCAACACCGGCTCCTACGCCTGGACGATTCCGAATACGACAACCACCACCGGCATGGTGAAGGTGATCGACACGAGCGACGCGACCGTGAACGACGCCTCGGACGCCAACTTCAGGATTCAGGCGGGCTTCACGCTCACGGCCCCCAACGGCGGCGAGAACTTCCTGGTGGGCTCCTCGCAGAACATCACGTGGAACACCCAGGGCACCGTCGGCTTTGTGAAACTCGACTACTCGACCGACAGTGGGACCACCTACCCGAGCCTGATTGTGAGCTCGACCGGCAACACCGGCACCTACGGCTGGACCGTGCCGGACAACGTCTCGGGCGCGGTGCGGGTGCGGGTTGCTGACGCGTCGGATGCGACCGCCTTCGACACCTCCAACGCCAACTTGCGGATCCGGGCGGCCTTCACCCTCAGCGCCCCCAACGGCGCCGAGCAGTGGCGGGTCGGCCAGACGAACAACATCACCTGGTCCACGCTGGGCACCATCCCCAACGTCAAGCTGCAATATTCCCGTGACAACTTTGTGGCGGACATTCAGACGATCATCGCCTCGGTGACCAACGCCAGCACCTACGCCTGGACCGTGCCAGACACGATTTCCAACACGGTCCGCGTGAAGGTGTCTGACCCGAACGACATCGGGGCCTTTGACGCCTCGAACGCCGACTTCCGCATCACGGGCAATTTCACCATCGTCACCCCCAACACGGGCACCATTTTCGTGGGCGATCCGTTGAGCATCACGTGGACCTCGGCGGGCACGATGCCCAACGCCAAGCTCGAGTACTCGACCGATGGTGGAGCCACCTTTCCCAACGTGATCGTCGGTTTGACGACCAACAGCGGGACCTACGCCTGGACCGTGCCGAACAACATTACCCAGACCGGCCGGTTCCGCGTGAGTGACGCGGCTGACGCCACAGCCAACGACCTCTCTGACTTCAACGTCAAGATCATGGCGAAGTTCACCTTGAGCTCGCCCGTGGGCGGCGAGGTGTGGGTGGTGGGTGAATCGCGGAACATCACCTGGACGAACACGGGAACGGTTGGCACGGTGCGCCTGGAGTACTCCACCAACGGCGGCAGCACCTATACCCTCATCACCTCCGCGGCCACCAACACCGGCACCTACGCCTGGACCGTGCCGGATGCCATCTCCGGCACGGTGCGGGTCAAGGTGGGATCGTCCAGCGACTTTGCCGACTCGGCGGTCTTCTCCGCGGCCAATGTGAAGATTCGTGGTTCGCTGACGCTGACCGCGCCCAACGGCACTGAGCTCTGGGGCATTGCCCAGCTCAAAACCATCACGTGGACGACCGTGGGCACCATCGCCAACGTCAAGCTCTCCTACTCCACGAACGGCGGCACGACCTATCCTAACGTCATCGCGGCCTCCGTGACGAACACCGGCACCTACGCCTGGACTGTGCCGGACGTGCCGTCGGCCACGGCACGCCTTCGGGTGGAGGACGTCGCCGACACCACCGTCTTCGATGATTCAAACGCCAACTTCAGTCTCGTCGGCAACTTCACCCTCACCGCGCCCAACGGCGGCGAAACCTGGCTCGTCAACGAGGCGCGTAACATCACGTGGTCTTGGGGCGGTACGATTCCCAACGTGAAGCTGACCTACTCCACGGACGGGGGCACCACCTACCCGAACGTCATCGCGGCCTCCGCGCCGAATGGGCCAGGCTCCAGCGGGTCCTTCAGCTACGCCTGGACCATTCCGAACAACATCTCCGCCACGGTGCGGGTGCGTATCGAGGATGTGAATAACGCGGCGGCCTTCGACGTGAGCGACGCCAACTTCAAGATCGCCGGCAAGCTTACCCTCTCCGCTCCGAACGGCGGGGAACGGTGGGTGACGAACGAGAGCCGGACCATCACCTGGACGAGCGCGGGCACCATCTCGAACGTCAAACTGGAATACTCGACCGATGGCGGGACGACCTATCCGAACGTCATCACCGCCTCCGCAACCAACGCCGGCACGTACACCTGGACCGTTCCGGACAACCGCTCAACGACGGTCCGGGTGCGGGTCTCGAACGCGGCGGACGCCACGGTCTTCGACGCCTCGGACACCAACTTCGAGATCGACTACTACACCATCACGTGGGTGGTCAAGGACCTGCTCACCAACGGCACCCTCGACCAGTTGTCCGTCAGCGCCACGGACGGGTGGGCCGGATCCGGGTTGACCGCGCCGGTGGTCCGCGACCACAAATACGGCGCCTACACCGCCACCTGGAGCAAGACCTCCTACGGCGACCAGGCGGTGAACTTCACGGCCGACCAGGACCAGACGATCAACGTCTTCATGGAGACGCAGGTGGTCCACATCTACGAGGTCAAGACCACCATCGCCTACTCGGCCACCACGGATTCCGCCGGGATTACGACCACCCTCTCGCGCGACGGTTCCATCGTGAGCGGTGTCACATCAGGTACGGTGAAGGTGTACGACGGTGCGACAGTGCTGCAGACCTTCACCTCGACGACGCCAGACGCCCAGGGCTTCTACCGGTGGACATGGAACGCGCCGACCGGCCTGGTGAGCGGCAAGGCCTACTCCATCGTCTCGACGGCGAGCATCGCGACGGGCGGCGTCTTCAACACCCCCAGCAGCTTCAGCATCACGCAGGAGGCCGCCCTGAAGGCGGTGACGGACACCATCGCCACCCAGCTGGACAAGCCGCTCTCCCTGGTCGAGTCAGGCATCCAGACGCAGTTGAACACCCAGTTGGGCCTCATTGACACGAAGTTGACCGCCCAGACGAGCACCATCGACACCAAGTTGACGAGTTTTGAGACGTCGTCCAACGCGGCCATCACCTCGTTGAAGTCCGAGGCCGTCAACGTGGGGACGGCGGCGGGGAAAGTAGAAGCCACCAACCTGAAGTACGCCGGGAAGCTCCTGCTGCCCCTCACGGTCTTGGCAGGTACCAAGAACGTGGAGTTGAAGTACCGCGGCGAAGCGGGCAAGCAGCCCTTGATTGACATCTTCGATGCGAGCAACAAAAAGATCGTCTCCGCCGCCCCGATGACCGAATCCTCGGACCAGCCCGGCCTGTACGTCTACACGGTGAAGGAAATTGAGAGCACGAAGTACATCGCGGGCAAAATCTTCACCGTGGTCGTGCAGGAGTCCACGACCGGCAACCTGGAGGCCGGTGGTGTCCTGGTCGAGTCCACCTCCCTGACGACCTTGGAAGGTCTGGTCTCCTCCTCCAGCGGCACCAAGCCCTACATTCAGCAGACCCTGGATGCGGTCAAGGGCGTCCAGGCGATTCTCGGCGAGAGCGGCAACGTGGGCATGGCCCTGGAGAATTTAAACCGCAAGGTCGATGTGCTCCCGTCGAAGATCGCCAAGGAAGGCTCTGCCGAGTCCAAGGAGATGAAACAGACCATCAACACCGTGGCCGAGCAGATCAAGGCCCTCGCCGGCGACCAGGGCTACGACTTCAGCCAGCTGATCCAGAAGGGTCTGGAGGAGTCGGCGAGCATCAAATCGGTCCGGAAGCAGGCCGACCGGATCACAGGCACCACCGAACTCATGCAAAAACTCTTCGAGCAGAAGATGGGGGGCTTAGATGCGCCAGTGGTCCATGTCATCTTCGAGTAGGGGCCTGCTCTGCCTCCTCTCGGTGCTGCTGCTCGCGACTCCCGCCGGTTGGACGGCGGTGGCCGCTCCGGTTACGACTGAGCGCGATCCGGTGACGATGCGCGTCGTCATCGTCAATCCCTCCGCTGAAAAGCCCCAGAGCATGCCCGTGAAGATTGAGCTGCCGCAGGAGGTCACCCCGGAGGATGTGCTCAACAGGGGAGACCTGACGCTGGAGTACGACGACCAGCGCTCGATGTACTATCTCTACAAGGAAAGCGTCGAGCTCAAGCCTCACGAGACCCGCGTCTTCGAGGTGTCGGTGCGTGACATCTGGTGGATTCCCCAATCGGAGCTCAATGCGCTCGACAACTACACCGATCTCATCGTCGGCCGGCTCGCGAAAAGCGACTACCACGCCTCCGCCAAGGAGTTAGGCGATTCCATTCACAAACGCCTCGAGGAGATCGTGACCACGCAGGAGGACGAGACCCTCAGCCGCAAGCAGCGCATCGGCATGTACCGCCATCATCTGCAGGCTTTGGCCGAGGTCAAAGAGGATCTGGCCCGGATGGAGAAACTGCTCACCTTTGCCGGCGGTCCGCCGGTGCCGGTCATGATGGAGGAGGCCCCGGTCAAGTCGGACGCGCCCTCCACCACGACGACCTGGCTCGTTATCTTCGCCGTCCTCATCTTCCTGGGGCTGCTGGCGGGGCAGTTCTTCTTCACCTGGCACAGCCGCGCCCGGGCCGCGCAGGATCTGTCCAATGTGCAGCAGTTGGCCTTTCCCTCCGCAACACCGTCACCCGCAGGACCGACGGCGACGAACGGCGACGGTACACCGGCTGTGGCAGCGCCGCCGCGCGCCGCCCCAGCCAAGGCGGAGTCCCCGGCCCCCTCCCGGCTGCCCTGACGCACGATCCTAAGAGGACTCAACGATGTTGCGCGTACTCGTGATTGATCAAGAACGCATTTACTTTGAGGGCCAGGCGCGCCGGGTGATTGCGCCGGGGGAACGCGGCGTGTTGGAGGTGTGGTCGTTGCATCGGCCGATGGTGAGCCGGCTGCTGCCAGGCTCCGTCATCGTCGACGAGCAGCTCTTTCCGATTAAGCGCGGCGTGCTCAAAGTGGCGTTGGATGAGATCATCGTCATCGTCGAAGGACCGGGCCATGGACCGTAACGTCGCGCTCCTGCTGATCTTCGCCTGCACCATTTTAGGGCCCGCGCTGGTGATTGCCGCGACGGGCTATTCGTCCATTGGGGCGCTGGGCCGCAACCCCTCGGCCGCGCCCAAGATTCTGACGGCGATGACGATCACGCTGGTGTTTGCGGAGGCGGTTTCGATCGTGGCGTTTCTCGTCGTCTGGCAGCTCTTCGCGGCAAGCGGCCAGTAGGAAGGATGCGAACGATGTCCCTCATGCCCTTCATCGTCTTCATCATCCTGTTTGGGGCCGCCGGGCTGTGGGTCGTCCGACAGATCCTCACGAAGCAGGTGGTGCAGGCGACCTCCCACCTGCAGGACCTCAGCCAGGACTATTTGAAGAAGCAGGAGGAGCTGACGCGCCGCCTAACAGAGGCCAAGCAACAGTGCGAGGCGCGCGTCACCCAGGCCCAGCAGGAGGCCAACCATCTCCTGAATCAGGCCCAGCAGGAGGGGGAGGCGGCGAAGGCCAAGATCATTGCCGATGCCCGCCAGGAGGGCGAGCGCATCATTGCGCAGGCCAAACAGGCAGGCCAGGCGATGCAGGAGGAGCGGCAGCAGCTGCTCGATCGGATCGCCGTGGGGCAGGCCTGTGAACTGATCCAGAGGATCCTACCACAGGCCATGCGCGAGGAGACACATGCGCGCTACCTGGATGAGCTGATCGCGAACGGACTCATCCCCCTGGAGCGCCTCAGCCAGGCGGAGGCGGTGGGCGAGGCCCAGGTGGTTTCCGCCTATCCCTTGACGCCCACCCAGCGCAAGCGCCTGCTAGAGAAATTGCAGACGGCGCTGGGCGCCTCCATCACTTTGCAGGAAGCCGTCGATGAACGGATCATCGCCGGATTGACGATCACGTTCGGTCATCTGGTGCTGGACGGCTCGCTCGCGGCCAAACTGCGGGAGGCGGCACGCCATGTTGAAGACGCCAGCGCCTGACACGTCCGCCGCCGCGGCGACGTCGTCGTTCGACGTCCGCGAAGTGGGTCGCGTGACGACCGTGCGCGAATTCATCGTGAAGATCCAGGGGCTGCCCTCCTGCATGAACGGCCAGATGGTGGAGTTTGCCAGCGGCGGCATCGGGATGGTCATGGGCTTCACCGAGGAACATGTGCTCGCCCTCATTCTCGGCAACAAGGCGCGCGTGCGGCAGGGCGATGAGGTCTATTCACGCGGCGAGCCCTTCCTGATTCCGGTCGGCGAGGAGTTCATCGGCCGGGTCGTCACCGCCTTGGGAGAGCCGTGGGACGGCCAGGGACCGATCGCCGCGGCCGTCACGAACCCGCTCTTTCGCGACGCCCCCGGTGTCATGGAGCGCATGCCGGTCAAGGAGGCCCTGGAGACGGGGGTGCGCATCATCGATGCCAGTTTTCCCATCGCGAAGGGACAGCGGCAGTTGATCATCGGCGACCAGATGACCGGCAAGACGACGATCGGCACCGACGCGATTCTGAACCAGCAGGGCAAGAATGTGCTGTGCATCTACTGCGCCATCGGGCAGAGCCAGTCCTCCTTCATGAAGGTGATGCGGTTGCTGCGCGAGCGGGGTGCGTTGGCCTACACGATCGTCGTGGCCGGGGTGGCCTCCTCGCCGCTCGGTGAACAATATCTCGCCCCGTACGCGGCGTGCGCGCTCGGCGAATATTTCGTGGCCCAGGGCCGCGATGTCTTCGTGGTCTTCGACGACCTGAGCAAGCACGCGTGGGCCTATCGCCAATTGTCGTTGTTGCTGGAGCGCTCCCCGGGCCGCGAGGCCTACCCCGGTGATATTTTCTACATCCACTCGCAGCTGTTGGAGCGGGCGGGCAAGTTTGTCCCGGAGTTAGGCGGCGGCACCATGACCTTCTTTCCGATCGTCGCGACGATTCAGGGTGACATCACGGGGTATGTCCAGACGAACATCATCTCCATTACCGATGGCCAGCTGTACCTGAACACCGCGCTCTTCCAGCGCGGGTTCAAGCCGGCCATCGATTTCGGACTCTCGGTCTCGCGTATCGGCAACCGCGCCCAGTGTCCGGCGATGCGGGAGCTCTCCGGTAAGCTGCGGTTGGAGTATTTGCAGTACCAGGAACTGCTGCGGATGACGACGATGAAGGCCGACCTCTCCGGCGATGCGGAGGCCCGGTTGCGCCGCGGGGAGGTCATCACCCAGATTCTGACCCAGAACAAGAGCCGGCCCTCGCCCCTCACCGAGCAGGTCATCTTTCTGTACGCGATCCGCAGCGGGCTGTTGGATCCGCTGAAGCCGGCGGAGCTCGACAAAGTCAAAGAGGAGCTGCACGCCTGGCTGCAGCAGCGGTATCCGGCCATCATTCAGGAAATTCAGGAGAAACAGGCGCTGTCTCCGGAGCTGAAGCGCGCAATCGAGCAGGCGCTGACCGCGTACCTCCAGCAGGGGGGGACGGCGGAATGATTCCCCTGATTCGCCTGAAAAAGGATGTGCTGTTCAACAGCGAGCTCACCAAGGTCGTGGATGTGCTCAAGGGCATTGCGGCCGCGCGCTTCCACATTCTCGAGAAGCAGCTGGCACTCTTCGAGCGGTACTCGACGGCGGCGAAGGACTTTCTCGCGCTGGTGGGCAATCTCAACGCCGTCCGGCATCCCTTTGTGCACCCGGACACCGAGAAGACGGCCGCGCTGCTGGTGACCACGGACGCCGGGTTCCTCGGCGGCCTGAACAACCAGGTGGTGGCGCTGGGCGCGCATGAAGCCGGCGATGACGGACCGCTGTCGGTCATCGGCGAGCGGGGCGCCGATGCCGTGCGCGACCTGCACCGAAACTTTGAACGTTTCCGCGGCATCGATGACTCAGCCCGGCTGCCCTTGGCCATGCAGGTGCGGGATCACATTGTGGGCCAGGTCCGCAGCGGCGAGTGCGGCCGGCTCGTGGTCGTGTACCCCAAGCCGATCTCCTTTGCGGTGCAGGAGGTGACGGTGGAGACGCTCCTGCCCTGTCGCGCGTGGGCGCCGAAGGATCGGCCGGCCATTCCCGCGGAGAGCGTCATCTGGGAATCCTCGATGGCCGACGTGCTGGAGTATGTGGTGAATGCCTGGATCGGCCATCGGCTGATCGAAATCTTCGCCCTGAGCCGCTTAGCGGAGCTCGCGGCCCGGGCGGTCCACCTGGAAGGCAGTTATCAGGAGCTCCTGCGGCAGGGCAAGTCATTGAAGCTGCAATATTTCCGCGCGCGCCACGAGGTCATCGACCGCAGCATGCGCGAAATCTTCGCAGCCCAACTCCTCTATGGCAAGAGTCGCGCGCACTGAACAAGAGGGCTGGACCGTCGGGGTCCAGGGGCCGGTCGTGGATGTCAAGTTTGCATCCACCGAGGCGCTGCCCAGCATCTATGAAGTGCTGGAGACGGTCACGCAGGACGGCCGGCGGCTCGTCCTGGAGGTGGCGGAGCACCATCCCGGCAACATCGCCCGCTGCGTGGCGATGTCCTCGACGCTGAATGTGCAACGTTCGGCGCCGGTCAAGCGGGTGGGGACCGGCATCGAGGTGCCGGTGGGCGACGAATGTTACGGTCGGATCGTTAATGTGCTCGGCGAGCCGATCGACCGCCAGGGACCGATCCATGCCCAGGAGAAGCGGGCGATCCGGCTGGGCGATCTGCACAAACAGCTGGCGCGTCGCGGCGCGCAGAACGGCCACGCGGAGTTGCTGGAGACCGGCATCAAGATCATCGATCTGCTGTTTCCCATGCTCAAGGGCAGCAAGACCGGGATTCTGGGCGGCGCCGGGTTGGGCAAGAGCGTGCTCATTCTGGAGCTGATCCAGCACATCGTCGAGCGGCACCAGGGCGCCTTCGTCTTCACCGGCGTGGGCGAGCGTCTGCGCGAGGGCAACGAACTCTACCACGAATTGAAGGAGCACAAGATTCTACCCAAGGGGATGATGGTCTATGGCCAGATGAATGAGCCGCCCGGGGCGAGGTTCGGCGTGGCGGCCACCGGCATGACGCTGGCCGAGTACATCCAGCGGCAAAACAAGGAGGTCCTGCTCTTCATTGATAATATCTTCCGGTTCATCCAGGCGGGCGCGGAGATCTCGACGCTACTCGGCCGCGTGCCCTCCGAGACCGGCTACCAGCCGACGCTGGCCTCCGAGGTGAGCGAGTTTCATGAGCGGATCCGGTCGCTTGAGGCCGGAGGCTCGGTCACCGCGATCGAGGCCGTCTACGTGCCGGCCGACGACCTGACCGACCTGGCCGTGGTGACGATCTTTACCTATCTCGATTCGATCATGGTGCTCTCGCGTGAGCGCGTCCAAATGGGGTTATATCCCTGCATCGACCCGCTGCTCTCCTCGTCGGGAAATTTGGATCCGGACATCGTCGGAGCTCGCCACTATGCCACCGCCATGGCGGCGCTCAAGACCTTTGCCAAGTACGAGGAACTGCGCCGTATCGTCTCGGTCATCGGCATCGACGAGCTCTCAAAGGCGGACCGCACGCTCTATGAGCGGGCCCGTAAACTGCAAAACTTTCTGACCCAGCCCTTCATCGTGGCGGAGGTCTTCTCCGGCATGAAGGGCGAGTACGTCACCGTCGAGCAGACCATCCAGGGGACGGACCGCATCCTCTCCGGCGAGGTCGACGACCAGCCGGAACAACAGTTTTACATGATCGGGGCGTTGAAGTGACCCTTCGACTCAGCCCGCCTCCGGCGGGCCTCGCTCAGGGTCATGGTGAGCGAGCCGGAGCGAGTCGAACCATGATGGCGCACCCATCGACAAACGGCGTCATCGGTGTTATGCTAACAGGGAGTCAGCCATGACGGTAGCGCCAAAGCTCGGTCAATTGCTGGTTCAGAAAAAACTGCTGACAGAGTCCCAGCTCCAGGAGGCCATCCAGGAACAGGGCCGGTCGAATCGGTCCCTGGGGACCATTCTCGTCGAGCGGGGCTGGCTCTCCTCCGAGCAGATGCTCGAGACGATGGCCCAGCAGTACGGGATGCCATTTCGCCGGCTGCATGACGTGGCCATCGACCGCGCCGTCGTCGAGAAGGTGCCGCTCAAGGTCGCCCTGCACTACAAGGTGATGCCGCTGGCCCTCCACGACTCGAAGCTGACCGTCGCCATGAGCGATCCCCAGGACATCCGCATCGTGGACGATCTGCGTCTGGCGCTGCAGCAGCGCTACAACATCGAGCCGGTCCTCGCCACCGAGGAGGACATCGTGGGCGCCATGCGCCGCTACTACGGCCTGGGAGCCGAGACGATCGACCAGCTGGTCACCCAGCGCACCAACGGCACCCAAGCCCCGGTCGCCGAGGACGCGGTCGAGGATATCGAGCATCTCGCCAGCGACGCCTCGGTCGTGAAGCTGGTCAACCAGTTGATCCTCGAAGCCCACACCCGCCGCGCCACCGACATCCATCTCGAACCCTACCGTGGCAAGGTGCGCCTGCGCTACCGCATCGACGGGTTGCTGCACGATGTCGATGTGCCGCCGACGATCCGCCAGCTCTTTCCCGCCATCGTCTCGCGCGTCAAGGTCCTCTCCAATCTGAATCTGGTCGAGCGGCGGCTGCCACAGGATGGGCGGGCCAGCGTCAAGGTCGGCGCCGAGAAGATCGACCTGCGGACCTCGATCTTGCCGACGACGGCGGGGGAGAGCGTCGTCATCCGCATCCTGCCGAACCAGATGCTGCTGGACTTAAAGGAGCTCGGGTACCGCGAAGAGCATATCAAGGAGCTCGAGACGCTGATCCGGCGGCCCTACGGTCTGATCTTCGTGACCGGGCCCACCGGCTCGGGCAAGACGACGACGCTCTATGCCTGCCTGAAGACGATCAACACCGAGGAGCGCAAGATCATCACGATCGAGGATCCCGTCGAGTATGAGCTGGAGGGCGTGGCCCAGCTCCACGTGAATCCCGTGATCGGACTGAGTTTCGCCCAGGGGCTGCGCAGCATGCTGCGCCACGACCCGGATGTGATGATGGTGGGCGAGGTGCGGGATCTGGAGACGGCGGAGTTGGCCATCCGCATCGCCCTCACCGGGCATCTGGTCTTCTCGACGCTGCACACCAACGACGCGGCGAGCGGAGTAACCC
>JACQRC010000052.1 GCA_016206665.1 Candidatus Omnitrophota bacterium
CGGCCCGTGGCGCTGCGGGCGCCGCGGCGGCTTTGATCTCGATCCGCTCCACCAGGATCAGCGGCGGCGAGCTTTCCACCAGGCTCAGAAAGCGCCCTAATTCATGATAAGAACTTTCGATCTCCAATGAGACAGAGACGCTGGTGGCTTCCGGCGCGTGGGTGACGGGATGCGACTGGATCGCAATCACGCGCACGCCGGATTCCCGGGCCAACCGGGTCAGCTCGCTGACCAACCACTCCATCATCTGATCGCTCGAGAGCCGACGCTGCCACGGCTCCATCCGCGCCAGCTGGTCCTGCAACTGGCGAACGAGCTCGCTCTTCTGCCGCTCCTCAGCTAACAAGGTCTGGTTCTCGCGCAGGCGGCTCAGGCCGGGCCGCACAACCATCTGCAGACCGAGCACCAGCGTAGCCAGGGCGATGAGCCCGCCCAAGATGAGCGGCAACCGCTTGTTACGATCCACCGTCGCCTCCTGAGGCGCAGGAGACCTCGAAGCTCGTCACCTGGAATTTCTCCAGGAGCTGGCTGCGCACCGAGGTGAGTTTAGCGGTCGTAAAACCCTGGAAGAGCATGGGGTTCTCCTTCAGGCGCCTGGACAGACTCGTCACGACCGCCAACTCGCCCTGTTTGTCGCCGAGGAAGCAGTAGCCTCTTAACGCCAGGAGATGCTGCGGCTGGGCCGACTCGCCGGGGATGGTCTCGTACGTCATCGAGCTCAGCCACGTGCCGTCCGGCAGCGACCGGGCGATCCCCTCCAATTTCGGCGTCACTAAGATGCGTTGCTCCACGCGGCGCCGCATGAACTGCGATCGCTGGTTCGCCTTGTCGACCAGCGCCTGCAGCTCGGCGATGGTCAGCTGACTAGTGTCCACGACCGCGGTGGCGGGACGCTGCTGGCGCTCGAGCTCGGCCTGGCGTTGCACGGCGACGACCTGGCCGCGCATGAGGACCGCCGTGGCGATGAGCAGGCCCACGGCCGCGGCCGCCGCTTTGAGTACCAGCCGCCGCAGCGATGCCTCGATGGCCAGGGCGAGCCGCCATTCACGCCGGTCGGCGCGCCAGGCCAACGGCATCGCGATACCGTGCTTGCCCATGCCGGGCATGGCCAGGCCGATCGACGTCGCCCACGCCCCCGCATAAAAGGAGGCGCCCAGGGCGCGCGCCAGAAAGGCCACGGGCGTTCGCTCGACCGCGAGGCGCAACTCCTTCGTCAAGAGCTCGAGCCACTCGTCGCCCACCGGCTCCCCGCAGAGAAACAGGCGGCCGACATGGTCCGCCGGAAACTCCCGAAGAAAATAGTTGAAGGAATAGTGCAACTCGCTGAGCAGCACGTCGAGCCGGTCATCGCCCTTGGCGGCCGCCGTGGCAGCGGGCGCTTCTCCGGATGTGGACAGGAAATCCTCGATGGGCTTGGTTTCGTCCCGTCCGGCCAGGGAGACGTCCCGGGAGAAGTAGGGGACGCCATCCTTGACCAGGATGATGTGGGCCGCATCGCCGCTGATCTCCGCCACGGCAAAGGTTTCCTCCGCCAGTCCTGGTTGCCCGCGCAGGATCATCCGCGCCAGCCCGACCGATGGCGACTCGATCGCCCTGGCCTTCAAGCCGGCCCTGGCCAGAAGGCTCGTGTAGTGGGCCACGGTGACCCGCTGGGCGCCCACGAAGACGACCCCTAACTGGTGCGCCTGCGGCTGCTCCACGACGTGGAAGTTCCACACCAGATCATCCACTTTGAACGGAATGTACTTGCGGACTTCAAACTGGATGGCCGACCGCCACTCGCTCTCGGGCATCTGCGGGAGGATGAAGTGTCGCAGGAGCACCTCCGAGGAGGGCAGACCCAACACGACCTCCTTGGCGCGAATCTTGGCGGCTTCCAGCGCGCCCTGGATGGCCGAGATGAGCTGTTCCGGCCCCTCGTTGAGGACCGGCATCCGTCCGCATTTGGTCAGGGTCCACTTGCGGCCCCATCCCTGTCGCAACTCGACCGCCTCGATCCATCGCGGTCTGATCAGCAGGCTCACGGTCCGACGGCTCAGCATCGTCAGCGTCCTCCGTTGCCGGGCACGGCGCCGTTCGAGCGGGGCGTCGCCGCCCGCACCGTCTGGGCCTTCAACCATTGGTCAATCGCGCGCCGGTCGAACCGCCAGACGCCGCCGACCTTGATGCCCGCGATCTTCTTTTGGTGGAGCCAGTTATAGAGCGTCTGGCGCTCCAACCGCAGATACGCCGCCAACTCACGGATATCCATCAGCCGCTCGTCCAACACGTGACCATCTCCTGTGATCTACTTAGATTTACTGCCCTATCAGTATATCATAACTGCTTGGGCAAGGTATGTTTTGTCGCCCATCATTGCCCCGAGCGCGCCCGGAGCTGGGCGACGGTGACGAATCGTTTCTCCTCGCCCGTCTGCGGGTCCTGGGCTCTCAGATTCACCACGATCCGATTGCGGTTCGGGGACCCCGGCGCGCTAAATGTTAATAACGTCATCGCCGCGCTGCTTTGCGTTCCGGACTGGGGTCCCAGCACCACTTCCGTGGGGCCGGCACTGTTGATGTCCGGATCGTACAGGAGATTGGACCCGTTGGGGTCAGCCGCCAAGGCGGCGTTGACCCGCTGGTACTGACGGATGATGAAGTTGGCCGGCACGTCAAAGTCAGCCGGGTCGGCGATGCCATTGGCCCCGACGTTGACCAGTTGGCGCACCTGCAGGGTGCTGGGAGCGCCCAGGCCGTCCGTCAGAATCGTACTCTGGTCCCCCATCTCCACGGTACGGCTGACGTGCGCGATGGCATAGTTCAGGGCACTCCCGAACTCGGCCTGCCGCGGGGCGGGGCCGGTCAGATTGAGCCGCAATATTTCGATACTCACGGCCGATGCCCCGACGACCGTCAGCAGCAGCGTGACGAGGATCAATTCCAACAAGGTTTGGCCGCGGGTCATGGTTCGACTCGCTTTCGCTCGCTCACCATGATACTGAGCGAGGCCCGCCAACGGCGGGCCGAGTCGTGGATTCGACTCGCTCCGCTCGCTCACCACGATGCTGAGCGAGGCCGCCAATTGGCGGCCGAGTCGAATGCATCGAAGTATCATGGTTCGTTCCATTGCACGGTCACTGTGATCTCTTTGAACCCAGGCATCGGCGCGCCGGCCGCATCGGTGGGGTTGTCCAGCACCGTATACGACCGCGTAGCGCCAAAGTTTGCCGTCAAGTCGGTCACTGCAGGCATCCCTATGGGATAAGTGCTGGGGCCGGGAATCAACGGGTCGTCAATCAGCCCGGTGGCGGGCTGGGCATTGGTGCCATTGGTGACGTCGTTGCGCCGCCCTTCCAAGGTTTGCTGGGCCGACGCGAGCGCATCCCCCCGCCGGCCGGACCTGAGGATGGCTCGGCGGCCGGCTTGGATCGTGGCCAGCGCGCCGGCCACCACCACGCTCATGATGGTCGCCCCGATGATGAGCTCAAGGAGGAGCTGACCCTGTCGGTTGCGCAGCGTCAGGCGTCTCATGGCCAGCTTGTCTCCGTCAAGGTCCCGGTCTCGTTGATGGTCGAGTTGCGGCCGGCCACGCCTGTGCGCGACGCCGTGGCGGTAAAGGTCGTCGCCAACACATCGGTGACGGTGAAGGTGACCGGAATCTTCGCATTGGTGGCGGCGAGCCCGGGATCATCAACCCTCAGGCCGGTCCAACCCCCGGCGCCGCACGGCGGGGCGCCGCCGCCGTCCGGGTCGCAGTAGGTATTGTTCTCAAACCGGTAGACCCGTTCCGCGGTGTAGAGCATCTGGAGCTGGTCCCTCGCAAAACGCTGGTAGGACCGTTCCGTGACCGCCGTGTAGACCGGAATCGCGACCCCGGCCAGGATGGTGAGGAGCGCGCTCACGATGATCATCTCGGTGAGCGTAAATCCACAGGCGCGGCGCATGCTAATTCACCGTATAGTCGACATTGCAGACGATCCGCTTGATGCCTGAACCGAGCGGCAGCGCCGGTTCGTCGATGATCCGCACATCGACGCCCAAGGCGCCCACGGTCAGCTCGATTGAGGCGTCGTTATCCACGAGGGCCGGGTCATTCCGCAATTGTTGCTGCGCCCACCAGACGCCGGCCTCGGCCGCATACCAGGCCTGGAGCCTCCGCGCCCCATGAAAGCCGAGGCGGGCCTGGTTGGTCGAGAGCAGGAGCAGGCTCGCCACCGTCGCGGACATGAGGAAGGCCACCGCCACGACGCCGACCAGGAGGGCTATCCCCCGCTCGCCATTCGGTGTTTCTGTGGCCTTCTGTGCTTCGGTGGTTTGCTTGACCATGGGTTATTCTCAACCAATAAAAAACCGACCACGCCTCTTGCTGGTCGGTAACTCGGCAATCTCCTTGCTGGTTCGGCAGCCCGGCGGTCGTCCCGGTGGAGACCCGTAGCTTTGCGCCCCTCGATCGCTCGAGGTTTGCCCTTATCGCCAGATTGTTTTACTTGTGTTTACTTGCTTCTTCGTAACAAGTATATCTGACAATTCGGCCAAATGCAAGGGCGCGTCGTGGCTTCCCCGACGCTATTATTGGCCGATGGCGATCCACCAATAGGTCGTTCCAGGAGTCACCGGATCGTACACCGCAAGATTAGCCCCCAAGAAAAATCCCGTTGCGTCGAAATCCAGGATCCCGTCTACGAGGTTAGCCGGAGGGCCGATGGCCCTCGAGAAACCGACTGGCATGCTGCTCAAGCGAAGGACCGCATACATGGGGGCTGCGACGCGGTTATGCAGCACCAGCACCATGGTTGGGCGAAAACCGGCCTCGATACGTGGAGGGGCCATGACCGCACCACTTGCATACGTTCCTACCGCATAGACCGCCGCCAAATCGCCGTTGATCCGCACGGACGGGGGGGTGGGATCGGCGCTGGCGATGACATTGAGATTGATCTCTTGAGCGCCCGTAATGGAGACCTCATCCCAGAAGTCCCGAGTGTCGTTCATGGAGAAGTTGACCGGCCCTGAGTTGATCAGAAACCCCGTGCCATTGGCCTCATCCAAGACGTTCAACTCGAGTCGCTGGTTGCCTGTGATCCGCAGGCCGTCTCCGGAACCGAAGAAATCCACTCCTGTCACTGGAGTGAAGTTCCCCCCCAGGACGGCACCCGCTGGGTCGGGTGCGAGCTGCAACCCCATCTGCGTGATCAATCCCAAGCCGTCGAGGCGAAACTCTGGCAAGAAGTCGATCTGTTGGGCGGCAGGAGGAGTGATTTGTGTCATGCCATTCACGAGCAGGTCCGGTATGGAATCGGCCTGCTGGGCGGCCGCGGGGACGACCCTGAGGTTCTGATAATCGCCGCGCGGAGCCGGGTACCACGTGGTCAGCTGCAACTGTTCCTGCGCCCAGACGATGCCGGCAGCGAGGAGAAAACCGCCCACGAGTCCAGTCAACCACCCGCCACGAGTCAGGTTACGCATGAGACCACGCCTCCTTGCGTTGATACTGTAAGTATACCCGAAGCGCTTACCGTGCAGGACGGCAGCTCGCGTCAATCCACTCGAGATAGGGCCGATGACCGGCGGTGATGGGCACGGCGATGATTTCCGGGACGTCGTAAGGATGGAGGCGATGCAGCGCGGCGATGAGCTCAGGCACGCGGCGCTGCGTGGTCTTGATGATGAGGAGACATTCAGAGGCGCGCTCCAGCGTGCCCTGCCACCAGAAGTAGGAGGTGAGGCCAGGCACGACGTTCACGCAGGCGGCCAAGCGGCGCCGGACCAGCGTCGAGGCCAAGCGCCGGGCCACGGGACGAGTGGGACAGGTGGAGAGGACGAGGCGGCAGGCGGCTGGCATCGGCCTACTGCCGGAGGACGACGTGGTGGTCCGAGCCCTCCTGGCGGACGATGACGTGGCCCTCGCGGGCGAGCCAGCCCAGACTCATCAGGGCCAGGTCGCGCGGCTTGTCGATCCCCTTGACGATCTGCGAAAAGAGCGACGCGCCGTGGCTCTCCAGATAATGCCAGATGTCGCCTGCCACAATGCCGATTTCGGTAATCATGAAGAAAATCCCCAAGGACTACCGGTGATTACGGTGATTAAAAACTTGATTACGGTGATAATGCCGGTTTTATCACCGGCATCACAGCCTTTATCACTGGAATCACCGAAATACGCTATGTTCTTTTTACCTCAACTCCTGGTTGGTTGCAAGATGAATCTTCATCGCGGCAGATGTCGCCGCTGTTCATCCAACCATTCCAGCCGTTCGTAGGCGTACTTGGCTTCCTCGGCCGGGCTGCGGGCGATCGATTCATACAGCGCCCGCGCCTCCGCGTAGCGCTCGGTCTCTTCGTACAGCTTGGCGCACGCGAGCTGCGCTTTCATGGTCCAATGATGATCCGCAGCGGGGTCCCGGGCCAGGGCGAGGTAGGCGCGGATGGCCGCGTCGAGCTGGCGGTCTTCCTCGTAGGCCGTCGCCATGGCAAACTGCAGTGACGCGCCGCTCGCGTCCCCGGTCTCGGTCAGCGCCGGGATGTCGGACGCCTCCGCCAACGGCTGGGGCAGCGCCTGGGCATAGAGATCGATGGCGTCATGCGGCCGGTTGGCCTGGCGCAGCAGATTCGCCGCATAGGTGAGCGCGCGCCGGCTCGGCGCCTCGCGCAGGCGCGAGACGGCCTGATCCACCTCACCCTGCGCCGCCAGCAACGTGGCGAGGCGCAGCCGGGCCTCGAGGCCCCAGCCGCTCTGCGGCGCTGCGCGCAGGACCGCATCGTAGTGATGTTGCGCTGCGGCAGGTTGCCCCTGGCGCTCGGCCATCCAGCCCAGCCAGCACCCGGCCTCGGCCAACGTCGCAGGAGGTGCCGATGGCGTCGTCACGATCTGTCGCAGCAACGGCTCAGCCTGGGCCCATCGCTCCTGCCGCAGGAGCGTGGTGGCACACCATAAGGCCGTCTCCGGAGCCTCGGCAGCGTGGGGAAATCGCTCGAGGAAGGTGGTATAGGCCTTGAACGCCTCGTCGGACCGGCCCAGCTCGGCCAGCAGGCGGGCGGCAGCCAGCAGCGCGTCGGCCTGGAGCGCTGGCTCCTGACTGTGGTCTGCCACCCGCTGAAATTGGGCGAGCGCCTCCGTGGGTCGGTGCTGGTCGAGCAGCAGTTCGCCCTGGGCCATGGCCGCCGACGCCGCCCACGGGCTGTTGGGTGTCGCCTGCAACAGCTGGTCAAAGGTCGCGAGGGCCTCCACCGGATGGCCGGCGGCGCGCTGGGCCATGCCTAACGCGTAGCGGGCCGAGTCCTGCAAATTTGCCTGAGCACTCCCGCGCAGAAAACCTTGAAAGGCGGCGATGCTGTCCTCATAGTGCTGGGCCTGGTACAGCGCCCAGCCCAACCCATACTGGGCCAGGCTGGCGATCTGTGACTCCGGCGCCAGGGACTGGGCCTGACGGTAATGCGCCATCGCATCGACCGGGCGGCCGGTGTAGTATTCGACCTCGGCCACATAATAGGAGGCCGTAGCGCGGATCGGCTGCCCGACGGAGCCAACGAGCAGTCCGCGCAACAACGGCAGGGCTTCGGCATACCGTTGGAGACGGTACAGCTTCACGCCTTCCTGGAGCGTCGCCTCATCGTGTGAGCGAGCCTCCTGCGGCTGGGCGTCGGCCGCAACGACCGCACCCGGAGCCGCCAGCAGCCAGCACGCCGCGGCCAACAGCAGCCACGGTGAACTACGCGGTGATCGCCTGCGCATGGTTTCGCTTCAACATCGGTTTGAGGAATTGACCGGTGTATGAGGCCGCGTGCGCCGCGACCTGCTCCGGTGTTCCCGCCACGACCACACGGCCTCCGGCCTCGCCGCCTTCCGGTCCCAGATCGATGAGATAGTCGGCCGTCTTGATGACCTCGAAGTTGTGCTCAATCACGAGCACGGTATTGCCCTGATCCACGAGCCGGTGGAGCACCTGCAACAGCTTGCCCACGTCGGCCATGTGCAGGCCCGTCGTCGGCTCATCCAGGATGTAGAGGGTGCGGCCCGTGCCGCGGCGCGAGAGCTCCTTCGAGAGCTTGACGCGCTGCGCCTCGCCGCCCGAGAGCGTCGTGGCCGGCTGGCCCAATTCGATGTAGCCCAGCCCCACATCCACGACCGTCTGGAGCTTGGTCTGGATGGGCGGAATGTGCGTAAACAGACCCAGGGCCTCCTCGACGGTCATGGCCAACACATCCGCGATCGACTGTCCCTTGTACAGGATCTCCAGCGTCTGCTCGTTGAACCGCCGGCCGCGGCAGACCTCACAGTGCACGAAGACATCCGGCAGAAAGTGCATCTCGATCCGCTTGATGCCGTCACCCTGGCAGGCTTCGCACCGGCCGCCCTTGACATTGAAGCTGAACCGCCCCGGGCGGTACCCGCGCGCCTTCGCCGCAGGCAACTGGCTGAAGAGGTCGCGGATCAGCGAGAAGGCGCCGGTGTAGGTCGCCGGGTTCGAGCGCGGCGTGCGGCCGATGGGCGACTGGTCGATGACGACGACCTGATCGATCAAGTCCAGGCCGTCGATGCCTTCGTGCGCGCCCGGTTTCTCGTGCGCCTCATAGAAGTGCTGGGCGAGGGCGCGGTACAGGATCTCATCCACCAGGGTTGATTTCCCTGAGCCGGAGACGCCCGTCACGCAGGTGAAGGTCCCCAGCGGAATCGCCACATCGATCCCTTTGAGATTATGCTCCCGCGCTCCGCGGATGGCCAGGGCCCGCCCGGCGCGGATCTCGCGGCGCCGGGCGGGAATCTCGATCCGCAGATCGCCCCGCAGATACGAGGCGGTCAGCGAGCGCTCGCTGCGGAGCACCTCCGAAAGCTGGCCGCACGCGACGACCTCGCCTCCGTGCTTGCCGGCTCCGGGTCCCAGGTCGACGATGTAGTCGGCGCGCCGCATGGTTGCCTCGTCATGCTCGACGACCACCACGGTGTTGCCGAGTCCCCGGAGCCGTTCCAGCGTCGCCAGGAGTTTGGCGTTGTCGCGCTGATGCAATCCGATCGACGGCTCATCGAGGATGTAGAGCACGCCGACCAAGCCGGAGCCCACCTGGGTCGCGAGGCGGATCCGCTGCGCCTCGCCGCCCGAGAGGCCCGCGCTCGGGCGGTCCAGCGTCAGATAATCGAGCCCCACGTCGGACAGAAACTGGAGGCGGCTCACAATTTCCTTGAGCGCCTGGCGGGCGATGGTCCGCTCCTGCGCGGTGAGCGACAGCGCCGTGACAAAGGCGCGGGCCCTGGCGATCGAGAAGCGCGTCACCGCATCGATCGACTCCCCGCCGATGGTGATCGCCAGGCTCTCCGGCTTCAGGCGCGCCCCATGGCACGCCGGGCAGCCCAGCACGCTCATGTAGCGGGCGATCTCCTCCTTCACATGATCGCTCTGCGTGTCATGGAATCGCCGCTCGAGATTGGGAATGATCCCCTCAAACGGTCCGCCCCAAATCTCCTCCTTCGACCCGTACAGGAGCACCCGCTGCAGCTTCGGCGGAATCCGCTGAAAGGGCATGGTCATTCCGATCCGGTAGTGATCGGCCGCCTCGCGCAGCAGCCGACGGTAGTAGAGGATCATATGCATGCCGCCGCGCCGCCACGGCTCGATCGCCCCATCGCGCAGGCTCTTCGACCGGTCCGGCACCACCCGGTCCGGATCAATCTTCAGCCGCGTGCCCAACCCTGCGCAGGTGGCACAGGCCCCATATGGCGAATTGAAGGAAAAGATGCGTGGGCTGATCTCGCCGAGGCTCGTGCCGCACCCCGCGCAGGCCAGGAGCTCGCTGAAGACGGTTTCCTTCGTGTGAGATTTTGGATTGGGGGCTACCACCATCATCCCCTTGCCGACCTTGAGGGCGGTCTCGACCGAGTCGGCCAGCCGGGATTTGTTGCCGCCATCGAGGGCGAGCCGATCCACCACCACCTCGATGGTGTGGGCGCGCTGCTTGTCGAGCGGAATCGGCTGGTCCAGCTCGTGCAGCCGTCCGTCGACGCGGACACGGACAAAGCCGTCCTTCCGCACCTGGCGCAGCAACTCCACATGCTCGCCCTTGCGTCCACGCACGAGCGGGGCCAGCAGATGCACCTCCTGGCCGGCGGGGAGCTGCAGGATGCGCTCGACGATCTCCTGCGAGGACTGGCGGGTGATCGGCCGACGGCACTGGTGACAGTGAGGATGGCCGATCCGCGCGAACAAGACGCGCAGGTAGTCATAGATCTCCGTCTGGGTGGCGACGGTCGACCGGGGGTTGGAGCCTGCGGCGCGTTGTTCGATGGCGATCGCCGGCGAGAGGCCTTCAATCGTATCGACGTCAGGCTTCTCGAGCTGCTCGAGGAACTGCCGGGCGTAGGCCGAGAGGCTCTCGACGTAGCGCCGCTGGCCTTCCGCATACAGGGTGTCGAAGGCCAGGGAGGATTTCCCGGAGCCGGAGAGGCCGGTGATCACGATCAGCCGGTTGCGCGGCAGGCTGACGGTGATGTTCTTGAGGTTGTGCTCACGCGCCCCGCGGACAATGATCGCGTCCGCGGAGTTCGGCTGAGGTGTGACGGAGGGTGGTGGCACGAAGGCTCCTTCGCTCGAATCAGCCTATTATAGCAAAGCGTCGACCGAAAGGTAAAAGTCAAAAGGAAAAAGGCAAAAGTACAAATTAAAAGTCAAAAGTACCAACGCGAAAAAATCCCGTCACTTTTGACTTTTGCCTTGCACTTTTGCCTTTTGAATTTTGCCTTTTGCCTTTCTGCCGTAGCCCGTGCCAAAAACACGAGCCCCTGTGAGACTCACGTCTCACAGGGGCTGCCTGAATGACCGAAGAACCGTACGTTTAACGCCGTTTGCGGCGCCGACCCCCCCGAGCCATCTTGGCCCTGGAGATGTCACCATGCTTGTCGACGAAATACAGATAGCCACGCGCCTTTTTGATGCCAACCTTTGCTACCTTTTCCGCCACGCGAGCTCACCCCCCTTCATCGTCCCGGTACACGAACACGACGGCCTACGTCCCGATCCGAATCGTCTCCACCACACCCCGGATGGTCGCGATGGCCGATTGCACCGCCAGCGCCGAGGTCTTCGGGTTCTGGGCGGACGGCACATTGTCCGTGCGCGCCACGAGCCGCCCGAACTCGCCCACCACTTCCACTTCATGACTGTTGGTCAAGGCCCGCGGCACGGCAATGATCCGTACGCGCGTACGCTGCGGTCCCACCCCCGCGAGGGCGATCGTCGCAGCCACGTTGATATTGTGCGGAAAAGCGCGCACCGCGTCAAGTGCTTTTCCGTCGAAGAGCAGCGTTTCTTTGCGGACCGCGTCGACGTTAATCCGGCGCCGCGTGAAATAGGGTGCTCCGCGCAGCGCCTGCGGCGGTTTGCGGGTCGTCAGGGTCACGCGGTCAATGCGGCCCAGGCGCAGCGCCTTCAACGCGTCGAGGCCGGCCACCGCTCCGCTCGGCAGATGCACGCGGATGCCGGCGCGGCGCGCGGCCACTAACAGTTCGGGATGCTGGAGGATCCCGCCGGCGCTCATGATGAGGAGATCGCGACGGGCGGCGATCGCCCGCCGGGCAACCTCGATCGCGACGGCGGGTGAAGCGGCTTCGATGACGAGCCGACTGCGGCGGATCAGTTGGGGCAGTGTCGTAATGGCAGGATGGGACCGCAAGCGGCGTTGGAGCCGGGTGGCGGCCTGGGGCACCCGATCGGTCAAGGCGACGAGGCGGGCCTGGCGGGGGAGGTCGCGGTCAATGGCGCGCGCGAGCGCGGTGCCGATCGTCCCGCACCCGACGAGGCCGACCTTGAGCATCAATAGCCGGCGAGCGCGGCCCAGGGCTGTTCCTGGGTGATGGCGAGCATGCGGTCGAGGGAGCGCTTGGCCCGCACGCGAATCGCCTCATCGACGGTGATCTGATACTGCATCAGCTCGAGGGATTGGACGACCTTGTCGAGCGTCGTCATCTTCATGGTGGGGCACGTGAGTTTCACGGTCGGCAGATAGAAGCGTTTCGCCGGGTTGTCCTGCCGCAGCCGGTAGAGCATGCCGCTCTCCGTGCCCACGATGAATTCGTCGGCAGGCGCCTGCCGGCACCAGGAGACCATCCCGCTCGTCGAGCAGACGTGGTCGGCGAGGACCAGCACTTCGGGCCGGCACTCGGGGTGGGCCACGAAGAGCGCGTCAGGGTGCTCCCGCTTGGATTGCAACAGATCGTCGATGGTGAAACGCTGGTGGGTCGGGCAGAAGCCCTTCCAGAGGATGATCTCCTTGTCCGGAACGAACCGCTGGACGTAGTGGCCGAGATTCCGGTCCGGCACGAACACAATCCGCTTGTGCGGCAGGGCCGAGACGACCTTGACGGCGTTGGCCGACGTGCAGCAGATGTCGGCTTCGGCCTTCACCTCGGCCGAGCAGTTGACATAGGCGACGACCGCGGCATCCGGGTACTGACTCTTCATCGCCTTCACCGCTTCCCACGCCGCCATCTTCGACATCGGACAGTCGGCCCGGATCTCCGGCAGCAGCACCGTCTTCTCCGGATTCAGGATGGCGGCGCTCTCCGCCATGAAATCCACGCCGGCGAAGACGATGACCGGCGCATCCAGCTGCACGCAGTGCTGGCTGAGGGCCAGGGAGTCGCCGGTGATGTCGGCCACCTCCTGGACTTCATCGTGCTGGTAGTTGTGCGCCACGATGGCCGCCCGGCGCAGCCGCTTGAGCTCGAACAGCCGTTCCTTCAGACGGTCGCGCTCAGCCAGATGCTCCTCGCTGAGCCATTCCAGGGTCTGAGCTGCGGTTTCAGGCACAGCTGCCTCGCCTCCTACGCGTATCCGAGCCGCTGCTCGGTGATCCGGTTCGCCTCATCCACAAAAATCATCTTCGGCTGATGGCGCCTGGCCTCTTCGGTGTCGGCATGCCCGTACGAAATGATGATGACGCGGTCGCCCGGGGCGGCCCAGCGGGCGGCGGCGCCATTCATGCAGACGACGCCGGAGCCGGCCTCGGCGGGAATGCAGTAGGTCTCGATGCGGGCGCCGTTGTTCACGTTGACGATCTGGACCTTCTCGTGGACAAGAATGTCCGCCGCCTGCAGCAGGGCGGCGTCAATCGTGACGCTGCCCACGTAGGCCAGATTGGCCTCGGTGACGGTGGCACTGTGAATCTTGGATTTCAGGATGGTGCGCAGCATGTGAGTGACTAGTGACTGGTGACTGGTGACTGGTGACTGATGTTTCGCGCCAGCTTCCGTTTGACCGGCGTGACAATGACGTTATCAATCAGACGGGTCTGCCCCACCCAGGCCGCGACTGCCACGAGCGTCCGGTCGTCCATCGTGCAAACTGGCTCGCACGTTTCGGGGTCGACGACCTCCACATATTCGAGGCGAATGGCCGGGTCGCCTCCGAGCGCCTCCCGCAAGCCAGACTGAATGGCGGCCGGCTCCCGCACACCGTCGTGCGTTAACTGCGCGGCCTGGCGCAGCGCGGCGTGGAGCCGGGTGGCGGACCGTCGCTCAAGCGCAGACAAATACCGGTTCCGCGAGGAGAGCGCCAAGCCGTCCCGGTCGCGCGCGATCGGCAGCACGCGGATCGTCATCGGCCAGTGTAAATCGCGCACCATCCGCCGCACGATGGCCGCCTGCTGGGCATCCTTCTGGCCGAAGTAGGCGCGGTCCGGCTGCACGATGTTGAAGAGTTTGGTGACGACCGTCGCCACCCCGCGGAAATGGCCGGGCCGAAACGCCCCGCAGAGCCGGTCGCTCATCCCCTGGACCTCGACGACCGTGCTGCCGCCCGGCGGATGGATGGCCTCCACCGACGGCGCAAAGAGAAGATCGGCGCCGGCTGCGGCGGCGAGCCGGCGATCGCCGGCGAGGTCCCGCGGATACCGGGCGAAATCCCCCTGGGGGCCGAACTGGGTCGGGTTGACAAAGAGGCTGACCACGGTCGTGTCGCACTCGGCGGCGCTGCGCCGGATGAGCGAGCGATGGCCTGCATGCAGTGCGCCCATCGTGGGGACGAAGCCGATGGTGCGGCCTCGACGCCGCGCTTGCCTACTCCACTGTTGCATCTGGGAGATCGCGCGGATGAGTTTCATCGCTTCACTTCGCTCCTTGGCGCGCGATGCAGGCATGCAGCATTTCCTCAACCGTTTGCCGCAACAGCGGGTGGCGCGCCCGCGGAGCAATCAGCCCTAGGGGCTCCAGCACAAACAACCGCTCGTGCATCAACGGATGCGGGATCATCACATCGGGCTCCTGGACGACCTGCTCATCGTAGAGCAGGATATCCAGATCGATCGTTCGCGGCGACCAGCGCGCCTCGCCCGGCAGCCGGCCCAGGCGGCGCTCAATCGTCTGCAGCGCCGTGAGCAGCTCGCGCGGCGAGAGCGTGGTTTCGATCTGGGCCGTCCCGTTGAGAAAGAGGTCCTGTCCCGGCGGCCCACCGACCGGCGGAAATTCCAGCAGCGGTGAGATCGCCTGCAGCCTGATGCCTGGCGTGGCGCGCAGCGCCTTCAGCGCTTGATCCAGGTGGTATTCCCGGTCGCCAAGATTCGAGCCCAGGCCGAGCAGGACGACGGCCATCTCACCACCAGCGCTGCAGCCGGTCCAGGGCCAGCCGAATGCGCTCGACCGGGATCGTCAGCGCGAACCGCACATACCCCTCACCCGCCGCGCCGAAACCGCTGCCCGGTGTCACGACGATGTTCGCCTGATCGAGCAGCTGCTTCGCGCAGACGGCCGACGTCAGGCCGCGCTTCGGCCCGCCTTGTCGCGGCGAGGCAGGCACGCGCGCCCACACGTAGAAACTCGCCTGCGGTTTCGTCACCTGCCAGCCGAGCTGCCCCAATCCATCGACTAACAGGTCCCGACGCCGTTGGTACTCCTGCACGGCTCGCGTGACACACGACTGGTCACCGGTGAGCGCGGCGATGCCGGCATGCTGGACCGCCTGGAAGATCCCGGAATCGATGTTCGACTTGACCCGGCTCAGGCCGGCCAGGATGTGCGCAGCGCCGCAGGCCCAGCCGATCCGCCAGCCGGTCATGTTGTAGGTCTTCGAGAGCGAATGGAACTCGACCGCCACCTCGCGGGCGCCCTCAAGCTCTAACAGGCTCGGCGGCTTGAGCCCGTCGAAGGCCAGCTCCGAATAGGCCGCGTCGTGACAGAGTATCGTACCATACCGGCGGGCGAACGTCAGGAGCCGCTCCAAGTCCGCGTGTGATGCCACGCCGGCGGTGGGGTTGTTCGGGTAG
>JACQRC010000051.1 GCA_016206665.1 Candidatus Omnitrophota bacterium
AGCCGCGATGGATGAGCACATCAAGACCGGCAACAAATACCCATCGGTGCGGCTCCACACCACCTACTCCTTCGGCCTCGATGACCAGGAGTTTGTGGTGGCCTTCGAAACGGATGCGCCGCAGGATTTTCTCGACTTGGTGATGGAGCTGCGCGAAGCGCAGGCGAGCCGGTTCACCCTACGGGACACGCCGATCTTCACCTGCATCGCCCGGCCACTGGGCGAGATTCTGGATCTTCTCGGATAATCATGGACCTGAACGCGAAGAAAATTGCGCTGCGCAAGATTCCCCACGGCGTCTTCATCGTCGGCGTCAAGCAGGACGGCCGGCTCAACGCCTTCACGGGCACGTGGCTGACCCAAGTCTCTTTTATCCCCCCACTGGTCGTCCTCGGGCTCAAAAAGGACACCATCTCCTACCAGATGGTGGCCAAGGATCGGGTCTTCTCGGTCAATGTGCTGGGCAAGGACCAGAAGTCGGTGGCCGAGCATTTTGTGAAGCCCGCCTCGGTCGCAGGGGAGAAACTGCAGGGGGTGGCCTACCACCTCGGGAAAACCGGCGCGCCGGTTTTGGATGAGGCGATCGCCTATTTCGAGTGCGAGGTGCGCGAGATCCTCGCCGGCGGCGACCATGCGGCCGTCATCGGCGAAGTCGTCGAGGCCGGCGTGCGCCAAGACGTTGACGCCCTGACGCTCAAAGACACCGGCTGGCAGTACGGAGGCTAGTGATGTTACGTCGCACGTTCTGGCTCGTCACTAGTCACTGGTCACTAGTCACTCTCTTGGCGGGCTGTGCCACGGCGCAGTACGCCATCCGGCCGACGCCGACGCCGGACGAGTCGCCCAGCGTCGTCGCCCTCGAGCGCCAAGTGAGCAACATCCAGGCGAATCGGCTGGAGGAGAAAACCACCATCCTGGACCCCTCGGCCGCGAAGGCCAAGGGCTACGATCTCGACCAGATCGTGGGGCGGCTGACCCGCGTCACCGAGCGGCCGGGCATGTTCTACCGCGTCTACCTTCTGAGCGACTCCGACCCCAACGCGGCCGCCCTCGCCGATGGGCGGATCTACGTCACGATGGGCATGATCGATTATCTGGCGTGGCGCAAGGCCCCGGAGGATGAGCTGGCCTTCGTCATCGCCCATGAACTCGCCCACACCAACGCGCAGCACATCGTCAAGCTGTACGGGCAACTCCAATGGACGGGGTTTCTGTCGACGGCGGCGGGGATGATCGCCATCGGTACGCTCTCGCGGGGGGTCTCCTCCGGGGAGGTGTCGGTCTCGACGGCGCAGCGGAGCCTCGATGCGACCCAGCTCCTCACCAATATGATCGCCCAAATCCACCTGTCGGGGTACAACCAGGGACAGGAGTTAGAGGCCGACCAGCTCGGCCTGCGGTATTTGCTGCGCGCCGGCTTCGACCCCGAGGCCGCGCTCCGTATGTTAGAGGATTTCCAGCGGTTTGAGATCCACGGCACCTTCTTGCGCACCCACCCCTACGTGGCGCGGCGCGCGCAGGATTTGGGGCATTTTCTGGACGATGCGCGGGCGAATCCGTCGCTCTTGGGCGAGTCCGATGCGCAGCGGATCTCCGGGTCTCGGGGGCGGGATGCCTGGGGGCGGTTCAAGAAACCCTACGAGGCCTTGCCCCAGCTGCGCCTCGAAAAGATCGAATACAACCACGCCGTGCCCTCGGCGCGCGTCGCTGTCATCAACGGCGAACGGCTGCATGAAGGC
The DNA here is from genome assembly GCA_016206665.1 of Candidatus Omnitrophota bacterium. Classification (GTDB taxonomy): domain Bacteria; phylum Omnitrophota; class Gorgyraeia; order Aquiviventales; family JACQRC01; genus JACQRC01. The sequence continues at coordinate 1,740 of JACQRC010000051.1, forward strand.
GCGATGATCTCCGGGATGCAGATCGGGCTGATCGAGCCCAAGCGGGTGCGATTGGACCGGGGGCTCCAGACGTACTGGTTGGATGAGGGGGCCCAGCTGCGATGAACACGAGTGAGACACCGGCTGCCGCCGAGCGGCAACGCGTGGGCGCGCCGCGGCTCGCGACCTACGGTTCCTTTGTCAAACTGAAGCACACCCTGTTTTCGCTGCCGATGATCTACGCCGGAGCCATCCTGGCGCACCGGCAGATGCCGCAATGGAGCCAGGTCTTCCTGATCGGCTTCGCAGCTCTCGGCGGCCGCATCGCGGCGATGGGGCTCAACCGCATCATCGACCGGGAGATCGACCGGCGCAACCCCCGCACCGCCTCGCGGGAGCTCCCGCGAGGCGCCATGCGTTTGTCCGAAGCGTGGGGTGTCACACTCGCCGGGGCGGCCATCTACCTGCTGTCGGCCGCCATCCTCGGGCCCCGGTGCCTGCAACTCGCACCCATTCCACTGGCCGTCTTTGCCGTTTATCCCTATCTCAAACGCGTGACACCCCTGTGCCACTTCGGCCTGGGCTTCGCCTGGTCGCTCGCCCCCCTCGGCGGCTGGATCGCCGTCTCACCGGCGACGACCTATTGGGGGCCGGCGGTCTTGTTGTGCGCCTTCTCCTTTTTCTGGGTCTCGGGTTTCGACATCATCTACGCCACGCAGGATGAGGCGATCGATCGGGCGCAGCGCCTGCACTCGCTGCCGGCCGATATCGGCCGGGCGCGGGCGCTGCATATCTCGCGTCTCTTGCACGCGGCGGCCTTCCTGCAGATGGTCTTTCTCTATTGGCTCGAGATGCGCACCCCGCTGGCCTTCTGTTTCCTCGTCCTGATTGCGGCCTTGCTCGTCATCGAGCATGCGAAGGTGGAGGATGTGGAGGTGGCCTTCTTTCGGGTCAACGCCATCCTCGGGTTCGTCGTCCTCGGCTTTGTCGTGAGCGGGATCGTCAAGAACGCCATGTTCGTGAAATAGCGAGGATCGAACACCATGCGCATCGTCGTCGGCCTGACCGGCGCCTCGGGCTCGACCTATGGCGTCGAGTTTCTGCGCCGGTGTCCCGCGGAGAAGTTTCTGATCCTCACCAAATGGGGCCGGCACGTCCTGCATGAGGAGACCGGCCTCACCTCGCAGCTGCTCGCCGAGCATGTGAAGCGGACCTTTCCCGACGAGGATTTGTCAGCGCCCTTCGCCTCCGGTTCGACGCCCTTCGATGCGCTCGTCATCATTCCCTGTTCGATCACGACGATGGCGAGGATCGCGTGCGGCTTGGGCGACACCCTGCTCACGCGCACGGCGCAGGTGGCCTTGAAGGAGCGCCGCCGCATCATCCTGTGCCTGCGCGAAACGCCGCTCTCGACGATCGCGCTCGAACAGGCCCACAGACTGTCCCAGGCCGGGGTCATCATCATGCCCCTCGCCCCGGGTTTCTACCACCGGCCGCAAACGATCGACCAGTTAGTGGAGCAGTTCGTGGACAAGGTGCTGGGGGTGTTAGGGTGCCCGACGGCGTGGGCGTGGAAACCAGAAGCGCTCGAAGGATAATCGGTGATGCCGGTGATAAAAGCGATGATTCCGGTGATAGAACGACGGGCTTTATCACCGTAATCATGTTTTCATCACCGTAATCACCGAATCTATGGCAGCCTTTCCCGACCTCCAGAGTTTTCTCCACGAGCTCGAACGCAACGGTGATTTGAAACGGATCACCGTGGAGGTGGATCCGGAGCTGGAGATCGCGGAGATCGCTTCGCGGGTCGTTAAGCGCGAGGGGCCGGCGCTGCTCTTTGAGCGGGTGAAGGGCTCCGCAGTCCCGCTGGCGATCAACCTGCTCGGCACGGAGCGGCGCATCGAATGGGCGCTGGGGCGTAGCCCGCAGCAGGTGGGCGCACAGTTGCGGCGGCTCATCGAAGCGGCCACACCGCCTGACCTGGCCAAGCTCTGGCAGGCGCGCGACCTCGCGAAGCATCTGCTCGGCTTGCGGCCGCGCCGCGTCGACCAGGCCGCCTCCCAGGAGTTGGTCGAAACACCGCGCCTCTCGTGGCTGCCCATCATGAAGTCGTGGCCGCAGGATGGGGGGCGGTTCATCACCTTCGGCCTCGTCCTCACCCAGGATCCGCAAACCCACAAGCGCAACGTCGGCCTCTACCGCCTGCAGGTCTTCGATGACAAATCCACCGGCATGCACTGGCAGATTCAGAAGGGCGGAGGCTTCCACTACGCGCAGGCCGAGCGCCAGGGCCAGCCGCTCGAGGTAGCGGTCATCATCGGGGCGGATCCGGCCCTGCTCATCGCGTCGGTGATGCCGCTGCCGGAGGGCATCGATGAGATCGCCTTCGCCGGGTTTCTGCGGGGCAGCCCCCTGCCGCTGGTGCGCGCGAAAACGATCAGCCTCGACGTGCCGGCGCACGCGGAGATCATCATCGAGGGCGTGGTGCCGCCGTATGAGCGCGCCCCTGAAGGGCCGTTCGGCGACCATTTCGGCCACTACTCGCACTTGGCGCCCTTTCCCATCTTCCACGTGAAGGCGATCACCCACCGGCGCCATCCGGTCTACCTCTCCGCCCTCGTCGGCAGGCCGCCGCAGGAAGACAAGTACATCGGCCAGGCGGTGCAGGAGATGATGCTGCCGCTGGTGCGCGTCATCCATCCGGAGATCAAGGATCTCTGGTGCTACTATGAAGCCGGGTTCCACAGCCTCGCGGTGGTGTCGGTGGAGGAGCGATACGCCAAGGAGGGAATGAAGACGGCGCTGGGGCTGTTGGGCGAGGGGCAGATGGCGCTCACCAAATGCCTCGTCATCGTGGATGGCGATGTGGATGCCCGCAATATCACCGCCGTGCTGCGCGCGATCCGGGACCACTTCGATCCGGCTCAGGATTTTCTCTTGCTTCCCGGGGTCCCCTTTGATACCTTGGATTTTACCAGCCTGACCCTGAATCTGGGCAGCAAGATGGTGCTGGATGCCACCCGTGACGGCCAGCCCACGACCACGCCACCCGTCGACGTCGCCGCCGAAGCGCTCCACCGCCTGGATGCCCGCATCACGACCGCACGGATGCTCGAGGGGTGCCTGCTGGCCGTGCAGGTCGAGTCGGGCGGGCGCGAGGTGGCCGAGCGGCTCGTGCAGAGCGGCCGGACCGGCTCGGCGAAGATCGTCGCGGCCGTCAGCCGGGATGTGCACCCGGAGGATCTGGAGAGCCTGCTCTGGGGGATCTTCACCCGGTTCGACCCGGCGCGCGATGTGGTCTTCAGCCAGGCCGAGCTGAAGGGGTCGTGGCCTGTCTATCGGGGTGTGCTGGGTCTCGATGCGACCTGGAAGACCGGCTATCCGGATACCATCATGATGACGGACGACATCCAGCGGCTCGTGGACCGCCGCTGGCAGGAGTATGGGCTCGCATGAGCAGACTCTTAGACGCCACCGCGCGCACCCTGGACGCCGGCGGGCGGCTGACCCGTGAGGAGGGGGTGGCACTCTTCGCGGAGGAGGATCTGTTGGGACTCGGCGCGCTGGCCGACCGGGTCAAGCAGCGCCGCTGGCAACACCGCGGCCATTTTGTCCTGAACCGCCAGATCAATCCATCCAACCTCTGCGTCCTCTCCTGCCGATTCTGCGACTTCGCCTCGAAACGCGGGCGCTCCGATGCGTACGAGATGACGATGGAGGAGATCCTCGCCAAATGCGACGGCGTGCGCGAGGTCCACATCGTGGGGGGCCTGCATCCATCCTGGAGTTTCGACTACTTCTGCGAGATGCTCGCCGCCATCAAGCGGCGCCATCCGCAAATCCAGATCAAGGCCTTCACCGCGGTTGAGATCGACTATTTTTCGAAGAAGGCCCGGCTTACCATCGAGCAGGTGCTCCTGCGCTTACAGGCCGTCGGCCTCGTCGCCCTGCCTGGTGGCGGGGCGGAGGTTTTCTCCGAACGGGTGCGCAAGCAGCTCTTTCCCTTCAAGATGGGCGCTCCGCGCTGGCTGGAGATCCACCGCATCGCCCACCGGCTGGGGATTCCGTCAAACTCGACGCTGCTGTACGGTCACATGGAAACGCACGAAGAGCGCGTGGACCACATGCTCAAGCTGCGCGAGCTCCAGGATGAGACGCACGGATTTCTCTCCTTCATTCCTCTGGCCTATCAACCGGGCAAGACCAAGGTGGTCACCCGCCAGGCCTCGGCCATTGAGGATTTGAAGACGATCGCGATTGCGCGCCTGCTGCTGGATAACTTCCCTCACATCAAGGCCTACTGGGTGACGATGGGCGAGGAGACGGCCTCGGTGGCGCTGCGCTTCGGCGCAGACGATATCGACGGTACGATCGGCGAGGAGCGGATCATGCACGCCGCCGAGGCCGACTCACCGCTTGCCATGGGCCGCGAGCGCCTGATCCAGCTTATCCGCGAGGCGGGCTGCGTGCCGGTTGAGCGGGATGCGCTGTACCACGAAGTGCAGGTCTACGACAGCGATGTGGAGCAGGTCGCAGAACCGGTGCCCGCATGATGACCCCTTCGCTGAGGCCCGCTTCATCGCTGACCAAGACCCGGGTGGCGCAGGTCCCCTTCCTCAACTGCCTGCCGTTCTACGCGCATTGGGAGCCGGACGCCTCGATGGAATTGGTCGACCTCTCCCCGCGGCAGTTGGGCACGGCAGCCCTCCAGGGCCATGTCGACGCCGGCCCGATGGCGGTCGCCGATTTCCTGCGGCAAAGCGATCGGTTCGAGCGGCTGGGCCATCTGGGCATCGCCACCGGCAAGGAAGCGATGAGCGTGCTCCTGTTTTCCCAGCGGCCGCTGTGGCAGCTCGCCGGCGAGCCGATCGGGATCACGGAGCAGACCTCCACCTCCGGTGTGTTGCTGCGGCTCATCCTGGAATCGCGCCACAATGTTTTGCCTGCGCGCTACGTGGTCGGCGCCCGGCACGACGTGACCGCCGTGCTCGTGATCGGCGACGAGGCGCTCGCGGCAAGCCGCGGCGAACTGGCCACACGGTATCCCTTCATCACCGACCTGGGCGCGGAGTGGTGGCAGTGGCAGGCCCTGCCCAGTGTCTTCGCGGTCTGGACGGCGCGCAAGACGCTGCCGGAGGCCGAGCGGAAATCCCTCACTCAGTCGTTGAGCGCATCGGTTGTCCAAAGCCTGCGCCACCTGCCTGAATTGGCAACGCCGCTTGCCGGTGCGTTGCACCGCACCCCTGCGGAACTGCAGGCCTACCTCGAGGCCTTCACCTACCGGCTGACACCGTTCGAGGAGCGCGGCTTGGAGCGATTTCGGCAGCTGGCTACCGAGCAGGAGTTGCTGTAAATGGCAGGGCGCCTGACTCCGGACGAAGGATTGGCGCTGCTGCGCTCAGGCGATCTCATCGAGCTGGGTCACCGGGCCCAGGCGGTGCGCTTCCGCCACATGCCCTCGCCGCGGGTCACCTTCGTCATCGACTCCAACCCCAACTACACCAACATCTGCGACACCGACTGCGTTTTCTGCGCCTTCTACCGCAAACCCGGCGACAAGGACGCCTACACGCTGACCGTCGAGCAGGTGATGAAGAAGGTGCAATCTGCCGTGGACAAAGGGGCCACCACAGTCCTGCTGCAAGGCGGCCACAACACCGCGATTCCCTTCGACTACTACGTGGATCTCATTCGCACGACGCGCGAACGCTTCCCGCAAGTGACCCCGCACTTCTTCACCGCCTCGGAGATTCAGACGATGAGCCGGGTTACAGGTATGACAATTGCCGAGATCATCGCCAAGCTCAAGGAGGCGGGGCAGTTCACGCTGCCCGGCGGCGGGGCGGAGATTCTCTCCGACCGAATCCGCAAGCGGCTCGAGCATAAAAAGGGCGGCGCGTCGGCCTGGCTCGACGTCCATCGCGAGGCGCACCGGCAGGGCTGGAAGTCCACGGCGACGATGATGTACGGCCACATCGAGGAGGAGGAGGACATCATTACCCATCTTGAGCACATCCGTCAGCTGCAGGACGAGACCGGCGGCTTTACCGCTTTCGTGCCGTGGAGCTTCAAGCCGGGGAACACCCCGCTCGAAAAGCGCATCCCGAAGCAGGCCGGGCCGGCGAAGTACCTGCGGATCATCGCCGTTTCCCGTCTCTATCTCGACAACTTTCCGCACATCCAGGCCTCGTGGTTCTCCGAGGGCAAGAAGACGGGGCAGATGGCGCTGCATTTTGGCGCCGATGATTTCGGGGGTACGCTCTTCGAGGAAAATGTCCACAAGGCAACCGATTTCGTCAACAAGACCACCGTGGACGAAATCATCACCCTCATTCGCGAAGCCGGCTTCCAGCCGGCCCAGCGGACGACCCTCTACGAGATTCTGCGGGACGTGGGCGGCCCGGCGCAGGCGACCGCGCGCGCCGAGACACTCGCCGCGGCGGCATGACCCATTCGATGCTTCGGCTCGGCTCCGCCTCGCTCAGCATCGTGGTGAGCGAGGCCGCAGGCCGAGTCGAATCCACGACTCGCTCCTCACCGTGTTCGTCGCTCGCTCAGGGTCATGGTGAGCAAGCGGAGCGCGTCGAACCATGAGCTTCCAGTTCCTCGTCAATAAAGCCCTCGCCAATCAACCCCTCACGCGCGACGAAGCCCATCAGGTGCTGCAGACTCCCGATGATCAGATGCAGGAATTACTGCAAGCCGCTTACGCGGTGCGCCGAACAACCTTCGGCAACAAGGTGAAACTCTGCGTCCTGATGAATGCCCGCAGCGGTCTGTGTCCTGAGGACTGCCATTATTGTTCGCAGTCGTCCGTCTCGAAAGCGAACATTGATCTGTATGGGTTACTCGCCAAGAAGGAGCTCCTCGACGGCGCCCGCCGGGCCTTCGAAGCCAAGGCGAGGCGCTACTGCATGGTCGGCTCCGGCCGTGGGCCGAGCGACGAGGATATTGACCACATCGTCGAGACGGTCACGGAGATCAAACAGCGGTATCCGCTGGAAATTTGCATTTGCCTTGGCCTTATGACCGAGGCGCAGGCGCGACGGCTGAAGGAAGTGGGTGTTGGCTGGGTCAATCACAATCTGAACACGAGCCGCCGCTTCTACCCGGAGATCTGTACGACCCACACCTACGACGACCGGGTGCAAACGGTAAAAAATGTGAAAGAGGCTGGGCTCAAGACCTGCAGCGGCGGCATCGTCGGCATGGGGGAGACCGACGATGACATCGTCGAGATGGCCTACGCCGTGCGGGAGCTGCGGATTGACTCGATTCCCGTCAACTTCCTCCATCCGATTCCTGGGACACCGCTTGAGTCTGCCCGCTACCTCACGCCGCAGAAGTGCCTCAAGGTGCTCTGTCTCTTCCGCTTCTTGAATCCGACGAGCGAGATCCGCGCCGCCGGCGGCCGGGAAGTCAATCTGGGCCCCTATCAGGCCCAGGCCCTCTATGCCGCCAACTCCATCTTCGTCGAGGGCTACCTCACCACCCCCGGCCAGGACGCCGCAGCCGCGCACCGCATGATTGAGGAGTTGGGCTTCGAGGTGGAGCCGGTTTCTGCTTGACGACCACAGGGGCGTGGCGTACTATCACTATTGTTTTATCCGCTTTATCCTTGCCTCGTTCCGTGCCATATCAACTTCCTCGTGCCTAACAAAACACCAGAGACCTCAACTAATGGGTAGATGTTGGTTGCCGCATCAGAAGGCGTTGGCGCTCTTCCTTAGCGTCGCGGTGGTGGGCGCACAGACCGTCCCTGCCTGGGCAGCGACGCGAGACAGAAAGCCCGTCTACCGCACGCCGGAGGAACCCTCCGAACCTCCCGGTGGAGGCGGAGGATCTCCTCCGGCCAATCCCCCGCCGGCGCCGATTACCGATTTAACGACCCTCAACCCCACCCTCAATTCCGTCCAGTTGCGCTGGACCGAGCAGTCCGAGGATGGCGGGCCGACCGGCACGCAAAAAGTCAGCCGCTACCTCGCCCGGTACAGCACCCTGCCGATCACCGCAGCGAACTTCGACGTTGCCACCGACATCAACACCAATAGCTGGACTCCGCTCAATCCTGGCGCGACGCATACGGAGACCGTCGCCGGCTTGCCCAGCGCGCCGGCGCTCTATTTTGCCGTCAAGAGCTTCGATGCGTACAGCCAGATTAGCGGCGTGTCGAACTCGCCGGTCGCCAGGACCAGCGCCGACCCTGCGGTGGCGGCGGTCCTGACCCCTGCGCCGGGACAGCTACTCAATACCATCGAAGGCCAACAAACCGGCGACGTGCAGGGAGGCGCTGCGCCATCCGGCAGCCTCCAGGCAGCGTTAGGCCAGTGGGCTCTTTCGGCGATGGACCTCGTCATTCCCGGCCGGGGCCTGGACTTTCGGTTCGAGCGCGCCTATCGCTCGCGCATCACGTACAACGGTCCGCTCGGCCGCAACTGGGATCACAATTACAACCTGCGTCTGATGGCCGAAGTAGACGGCAGCGGCAATCCCACCGGCCATATCTTCGTCGCCGGATTGGGCCGCCAGGATCGGTATGTCAGCGCGGGCGGCGGCGTCTTCATTTCGCCTCCGGGGCTGTACAACAAACTCACGCAGAACCCTGACGGCACCTTTCTCCTGCGGGAAGCGAGCGGTCTGAAATGCCGCTTCACGGCGATCGATAGCCGAAGTCGTCGCGCCTTTCTCGTCAGCATCACCGACCGCAACCAGAACCAGTTCACCTGCGCCTACGATACGCTGGACCGGCTCAGCCAGGTCACCGACACCTTGGGCCGCGCGATCCAATACGTGTACACCAGCGGCAGCCGCCTTGACCATATCACGGACTTTGCCGGCCGGACGGTCCGCTTCCAATACGACGCGAACAACGACCTCATCGCCGTCACTTCGCCGGCCGTGACCGGTACACCCAACGGCAACGATTTTCCCGACGGCAAGACGACGAAATATACCTACGCCTCCGGGTTTGCCGACGCGAACCTCAACCACAATCTGCTCACCATCACCCGGCCCAACGAAACCGCGCTCGAGCCGGACGGCCCGCCGGCGGTCATCAACACCTACGGCACCGACCCGACCAGGCCCTACGAGTTGGACAAACTACTTACCCAGACGGTTGGCGGCCTGAATGCGGCGGCCTCGGCCCGTGGCCTGCCAGCGGCAGGGGGGAAGGTCATTTTTTACTACCTGGAGCTGAATCCGGGCGGAGACCCTTTAAACCTCCTCCTTGCGCGAAACCGGACGACGGTCATAGACCGGAACGGCAATGTCACCGAATATGAACAGAATGTCTTGGGCGCCCATCTGAGTATTAAGGAATACACCGGTCGGGTGGATACAACCCTCTCACGCTCCGCCCTGGAGGCGCTGATCCCTTCCAACAACGCCTCTTTTCCGCCGATCGCGAAGCTGCGCACGACCGACCCGGCCTTCTTCGAAACGCTCTGCGCCTACAACGTGGATGGGCAGCAGACCTCCATGACCTATCCAGAGCTCAACACCGTGGTCCGGACGTTCGACACGGCCAACCCGGACCGGTTCCAGCAGGAGAACCTCCTCGAGGTGCGGCGCACCGCAGGGCCGCGGGGCGGTGATGGGGCCGGCAGTGCCATCAACGATATTGTGACGAAATACGTCTACGAACCCATCTTCAACCAGCTGCGTTTCGTCTCCGACCCGCGCGGGCTGGACCCGGACTTTATTCCGCCGGTTAATCCCAGCGATGCAGGCGTAACCGGCATTGACTTTGATAACGATGACACAATCACCAGCCAAGAAATCCGCCGCAGCCGGTATACGACCCTGTACGTCTACGATTACCAGGAGGGGGAACCCGACGCCATCCTGGCACTTGCGGTCGCAGAGGGCGTGCCGCTGACGTTGACCCAGGCGACGCGACTGAGCTTCTTCGGCAATGATTTGAACGAGGACGGCTTGATCGACCAACAGCAGGGTAATCGCATCGGCTGGCAGGCGCCCCTCGTCTTCTTAGCCGCCGGCGGGACCCAAATCATCGGCGGCCGTTCGGCGTACAACTCCCGTGGCCAGCTGCTGTTCCAGATCGACCCGGATGTCAGTCGGGATGCGTACCTCTACTACCCGCAGGGCAATCCGTCTGGCGTGGGCGGCATCCCGCCTGACGCCAATCTGCCGGACGAGCTGGGCGGCTATCTCGGCCGGATGGTCCGCGACACGACCGCGGACGACAACAGCGATGGGGTGGCGCTCAACATCACGACCAATTACCGGTACGACAGCGTCGGCAACCTCATCAACGTCACCGACGGCCGCGGCGTCCGCACCGATTATGCCGTCAACCAGCTCAATCAGGTCGTGCGGATCACCCGCGCCGCAGATGTCTCAGCCAGCCCTGAGATAGGCCTCGTTCCGTTCGCCTACACCGTCACCAACAGCTACGACGCCAATAACAATGTTGTTCAGGTAGATGTTCAGAACAAAGACGGCGATACCGATTCCAATCCCATCCTGACGACCACGCATCTCTATGACATCTTGGATGACCAGATTGAAACGGCACAGGAAGTCAGTCCCGTTAAGACTCTGACCACCGGCTACCGCTACGATGCCAATGAGAACGCCATTCGCACCATCCAACCGGTTGGCAACTTCCATGAGACGGTCTACGACGAGCGGGACCTGGTCTTCACGGCCATCGGCGGGGCGGACGATCCCGCGATCGCCTCGACCATCCAGGACACCTATGACCGTAACAGGAATCGCAGCAGCGTCCTGGATGCCGAGGACACCGACGGCGTGGGTGGAGCCGAAGCCGTGCTGAACACCTATGACGGCTTCGAGCGGCTGGTGCATACCCTCGACCCCGTCGGCAATGAGCGCCTGGTCACCTACGATCCGGCGAGTAACCAGCTGACCACCAAGGCCCGTGGCCGCATCGCCGGGGCGAGTCCCACGAGCAATGCGACGGCGAGTAACGTGGATCTATCGCGCAGCGCCTTCCAGTACGACGAGGTGAACCGCCGGTTCCGCACCGACGACGACTGGTTCATCCCCGCCGGTGTCACGCCGACCCGGACACCCATCCCCGTGGCGGACGGTCTGCAGACGACGACGGTCGAGTACGACGCTCAAAGCCGGGTGACTCGTCTCGTCAACGACAATAACCATGCTACGACCTCCGCGTACGACGGGATCGACCGCCTCATTCGGAGGGCCGATGCCCTGCAAAACGAACTCCTGTACGCCTACGATGCCAATGATAATTTCATCCAAGCGACCGAGCAGGAGCGCCGCGGAGACGACTTGGCGGCGCCAGCCGAGATCTTCACCGCCCGTCACCGCTACGATACGCTCAACCGCCCGATCCTGACGGTGGACAACCTCAATCAGGCCCGTCGTTTTGCCTATGACAGCCGCGGTAACGTGACGCAGATGAGCGACGCCCAGGGCCCGGTGGATTTGACCGATCCGCAATTCGGCCTCATCAACCGCTCCGGCAACACGGTGCGCTATTTTTATGATGGACTGAGTCGTCGGACCAAGGCGGTCAAAGACCTGCGTCTCGGTGGAGCAGGAGACGGCACCCCATCACTCAATGGACCTGCCGACCCGAATCTTGACCCAACGAACCTGGATATCTCGAATCCAGCCAATCCGGACGGCAAGATCACCGAGACATCGGCCTGGGACGATAACTCCCGGCTGCAAAGTGTCGCGGACGATAACGGCAATACGACCATCTACCTTTACGATTCTCTCAACCGTAAAATCCAGGAGACCTTTGCCGATGGCACCACCCGCCAGTACGTGTACGACCGGGACCATAACCTCCGCCAAGCCACCGACCAGAACGGCTCCGTCTTCACCCACGCCTATGATGCCGTCAACCTGCTCAAGCAGACGACGATCGCGCGTGCCCCCGGCGTCCTGGGCACGACAACACGAAGCTTCCAGTACGACGGTCTGAGTCGTCAGACGTTCGCCTTTGATAACAACAGCCCTACGGTCGGTCTCGGGGATGATTCCCATGTGCTCTCGTTGTACGATTCGCTCTCCCGGAAAATTCAGGAACGGCAGATACTGGGCTTTCCCCCGCTGAACCGCGTGATTACGAACGATTTCGATGGCCTGGGCAACCGCGTTCAGCTCACCTACCCGAATAACCGCCAGGTGAGTGCCGAGTTTGATGCGGTGGAGCGGCTCAACATTCTGAACGACCTGCGGATTGGCGAGCCCAACAATATTGTGGATTATTCGTACATCGGCCCGGGGCGGGTGTTGGAGCGGACCTTCTTAAACGGCACGAAGCTGACCTACCTGGACAACGCGGGGGTGGATGTCGGGTATGATGGGATCAAACGGACCATCCGCCATCGTCATGAAACCTCTCTTGATGCGACGATTGCCGACTTCACCCACGGCTATAACCGGGAACACATGCGGCTCTTCGAGCGCCGCCTGCACCAGCCGGCCGGACATGGAGATGTGAAGGGTGAGGGTTATGACTACGACTCTTTCTATCGGCTGACCAATTTTGCCGTCGGCGCCCAGACCGCCACGGGGATCATCGCCATCCCCGATACCCAGACCCTCTACAACCTCGATGGCGTCGGGAACCGGACCTTCATCAACCAGGACGCCGTGGTCACGAACTATACTCCCAATAACATGAACGAGTATGATGACGTCGGCGGGACCGCGCAGGTCCACGACGCCAACGGCAATCTGAAGGATGACGATGCCCTCCTGTACGCCTACGACGCCTGCAACCGGCTTGTCGAGGTGCGCCGCAAATCGGACAACGCGCTCATCGCGACCTACGCCTACGACGACTCCAACCGGCGTATCTCGAAGATCGTGACCAACTCCGGCGCGCTGGATGGCACCACCCGTTTCCTCTGGGACGGCTGGCAGGAGATCGAAGAGCGGGACGGCTCGGATGTCACGGTGGCCCAGTACACGTGCGATTCGTGCGTGGGGGGGCTGCTCACGATGGAGCGCGGCGGGCAGACCTATTACTATCATGACGACTCGCTCGGCTCCGTCGAGGCCTTGACGGATAGTGCCGGCGCCATCGTTGAACGAACCACCTACGACGCTTACGGCGCGCCGCAATTCACGGATGCCGCATTCACGCCCACTGGCACCACCTCCTCCGTCGGCAACCCGTTCCTGTATACCGGGCAGCGCCTGGACCCAGAGACCGGCCTCTACTACTTCCGCAACCGCTACTACGACCCGAAGACAGGCCGGTTCATCGAGCGCGACCCGATCGGCTACGCCGGAGGCAGCCTCGGCCTCTATGAATACGTCGGAAACAATCCGACGAATGCGACCGACCCGAGCGGATTATATGAAGAGGATTTCCACTATTACGCCGTCTATTATTTCGCGCGTAAAGCCGGATTTAGTGCTGCGACTGCATTTTTGATTGCCAGCAGCAGCCAATATGTGGACGAACACTCTCAGACCGAGCCGGCACAGTTGTTAGATCGGAGCGTAGGATGCGCGGCAGGATGCATGGCTACGGCGTTTCTTGGGGTATCGGGGGCCATAGTGTTTCCGCCCGACTACAAAGCAGATCAACCCATGTTTGTATCGGACTTGGTAACCACATCGCACTTTCCACTATCGCCAGACTCCGGAGTGGTAGAGCCAGATAATGCGGCGGCCAACGCCCGCATCGTGAAAGCGCTTAAGGATATTAGAGACAGCCACAAGGACAGCCGCAAGATTATCAATTTAGGAATAGGCCTGCATACCTTAATGGACTCCTACTCCCATGAAGGATTTGACGAAACTGGGCACTATCCCGTCCCCGACCTACCCGTCGAGTTCGATGTAACGATTCCCGAGATCCACGTATCGCTCAAAAGTGTGGATAATCCGTCAGCATGTGAGGAGTCTAGGGAGAAAGCGTTTCGGGCAGCCACGAGACTCCTTGAGGTACTTGGCGAAGCCGTTGATACCTGTGGCGGCGAATCGAAGTCGCTGACGGAAGATGACGTCAAAGAAGTCCTCAACGAAATCTATGGCAAGAAATGGAGCACATCCTGGCGTTCAGACAGGTGGTGGCGGAGGCTCAAAAAAGAATTCCCCAAAGACCCTCCCGAGTATTTAGACTGGGAGAGAGCCAAACCAAAGTACGAGGAGGGCTATCTGCAAGGTTTTGAGGCTGAGATTAAGTGGTGGCCAAGGTAACGTGTCACGTAGAAAAATAGGGGACGGTGTGCGCTCAAGGTCTTAGTGCAACAGTTGTTGGAAGACCGCCGCGGGTATCCGCCACCCCAAGGTCTCACGAGGTCGACGATTAAAGAGCACCTGGACGTGTTTAATGTCGCGCCGCGTGAAGCTCGTAAAACGGGTAGCGTAGACGCGTTACGGATCACCAACTTCTAACACGGGTTAGCAATCAATTCCTCCCGCCGTTTCTGGTTGCCGTCCCAGGCACACCTTTGCTACAATAAAATTATAAGTGCAGGAGGTGGCTATGCCCGGCAAGAAGCTGGAGAAGTACTCCGACCTGGGGCTGTTGGCGCTGCGGGTGGCGCTGGGTGTCGTTTTTGTGGCGCACGGCGGGCAGAAGTTGTTTGGGCTCTTTGGGGGGGCGGGATTGCAGGCGGTGGGGCAGGCCTTCGATCAGATAGGCTTTACCCCAGGCGCCTTTTGGGCGGCGCTGGCGGGCGGGACGGAATTCTTCGGCGGCCTGGGGCTGATCGCAGGGCTCCTCACGCGGCTGTCTGCGCTGGGCATCATCAGCGTCATGGTGGTGGCTGTCCTCAAGCTGCACTTGGCGAACGGCTTCTTCCTGAACTGGATGTTGACGCCGGGCCAGGGCCACGGCTACGAGTACAACCTCGTCATCATCGGCGGCTGCCTGGCCTTGCTGACGGTGGGACCCGGCAAACTCTCTGTGGATGATCGGTCCGGCAAGTAACCGAGCCGCTGAACTATCATGAGTGAACTGACGTGAGGCGGCAGGGGTCCTGGCTCGGGGTGCGGCTGCGCCGGACGCTCGCCCGGCCCCAGCGTGGCCGGGCTTCGCTCGGTTCGCCCGCCTCGCTCGTCCCGCCTGCGGCGGGACACCATGCCCGCTCGGCGGGCTCTACGC
>JACQRC010000050.1 GCA_016206665.1 Candidatus Omnitrophota bacterium
CCTACGGCTTCTCCCGCGACGACATCAACAAGTTCCTGCCCGCCTACCTGGAGCAGGGCATCTTCAGCCGCGACCCGTTCGTGACGATTGACCGGGAGGGCGTGGGCCAGCTGATCCGGATGGGCGTCGAGCGGGGCCGCCGGACGCGCAAGCATCTGAAGACCGGCATCTGCGGAGAGCACGGGGGGGAACCCGCCTCGATTGAGTTCTGCCACGACGCGGGGCTGGATTACGTCTCGTGCTCGCCGTTTCGCGTGCCGTTGGCGCGGCTCGCGGCGGCGCAGGCCGTGTTGAAGGAGAAGGCCAAATAAGTGGATCCGATCCGGCTCTACCTCAAGGATATCAAGGAGATTCCGCTGCTCAACGCCGAGGAGGAGGTCCGACTCGCCCAGCGCATCAAACGCGGCGACAGCCAGGCGCGCAAGATGATGATCATCGCCAATCTGCGGCTGGTCATCAACATCGCCAAACGGTATTCCCACCTGGGCGTGCCGCTGTTAGACCTGGTCGAGGAGGGCAACCTCGGCTTGATGAAGGCGGTCACGAAGTTCAATCCGAAGCGCGGATTTCGGTTCTCCACCTACGCCGCCTGGTGGATTCGCCAGTACATCACCCGCGCCATTGCGAACCAGGGCAAGACGGTGCGCGTGCCGGTCTATATGACGGAATTGCTGTCGCGCTGGCGCAAGATGAACATGCAGCTTACCCAGCAGCTGGGCCGCAAGCCGGAGCTCACCGAGCTGGCCAAACATCTGCGCCTGCCCATGCGCAAGGTCAAGCAGTTGGGGGAGCTCACCGGCGGCACCACCTCGCTCGATGCGCCGGTGGGGGAGGAGGGCAGCGCCGAAGTCATCGACCTGTTCGAGGACACCAATGCGCTCTCCCCGGCCGACGAACTGCAGCGCATCTTCAGCCAGGAGCACATCCATATCCTCCTGCAGCAGATGAATGCGCGGGAACGCGAAGTCCTCATCCTGCGCTTTGGCCTCAAGGACGGCTTGGCCCGCACGCTGGGCGAGACGGCCAAGAAGTTCGGCATCACCCGCGAGCGGGTGCGGCAGATTGAGGGCGTGGCGCTCAAGAAACTCCGCGTGCTGATCGCCGAGGAGGAGGGCCGGACACCGAAGCCGGAAGTGCGCAGTTCGAAACTCGACGGCAAACGCAAACGATGACGAAGCTGAACGTGGAAACGGTGGAACAGCTCAAGTCATGGATCCGCGATATTCCCGACTTCCCCAAACCCGGGATCCTCTTTCGTGACATCACGCCGTTGCTCCAGAATCCCCACACCTTCGCCTATTGTATCGACCAGCTCACCCAGCGCTACGCGGCCCAGCGGATCGACGCGGTGGCTGCCGTTGAGGCGCGGGGCTTCATCCTCGGCTCGGCGCTGGCCTATACCCTGAAGACTGGCCTCATCCCGATCCGCAAGGAGGGGAAGCTGCCGCACCGGACCTCGCGCGTCGAGTACGCGCTGGAATACGGCTCAAGCGTCTTGGAGATTCACAAGGACGCGGTGCCGCACCGCGGCGCGCGCATTCTGTTAGTCGATGATTTGCTGGCCACCGGCGGCACCATCCACGCCGCCGCCCAGCTGATCGAACAACTCAACGGCGCTGTGGCCGAGCTCGCCTTTTTGGTCGAGCTGACCGCCCTCAAGGGCCGAAGCCGCCTGGACGGTTACCCGGTCTATTCCTTAATACAGTACTGAAGGTGCCACATCAAACAGACCACGAAAGCACGAAAGGTCACGAAACCACGAAATTTCGTGGTTTCGTGTGTGCAGGCCGTTCTCGTGCCTTTCGTGTTTTCGTGGTGCGCCCCAGTAGCTCAGATATGGATAGAGCAGCGGTTTCCTAAACCGCGTGTCGCCTGTTCGAATCAGGCCTGGGGCACTTATACAGGGAGCCGTTCGAATCGGTGCTTCGACTCGCTTCGCTCGCTCAGCACCGTGCTGAGCGAGGCCCCGCCTCGGCGGGGCCGAGTCGAAGCACGGCCCTGGGGCATTTATTAAGTGTCGAGTGTAAGTGTAGAGGAGTCCAATGATTGACTTTCACATGCACACCCTCCTGAGTGACGGGGAGCTGCTGCCGAGCGAGCTCGTGCGCCGCGCGGCGGTCAAGGGCTACACCGCGATGGCCATCACCGATCATCTCGACATCTCGAATCTCGATCTGGTGCCGAAACTGGTCAAGGCCTGCCGGGAGTTAAACGGCCGGCATGGCATCACGGTGCTGCCCGGTGTCGAGATTACCCACGCGCCGCCGGAGCATCTGCCGCGCCTCGTGCGCGCCGCGCGCAAAGCGGGCGCGCAGCTGGTCAATGTCCACGGCGAAACGATCAACGAACCCGTGCGGCCCGGCACCAATCATGCCGCGCTCTTGTGTGACATCGATATTCTGGTGCACCCGGGTCTCATCACGTTAGAGGATGCGAAGCTCGCCGCCCGCCGCGGCATCTATCTGGAGATCACCTCGCGCAAGGGCCACAGTTATACGAACGGCCATGTGGCCGTGATGGCGCGGCGCGCCGGGGCCAAATTAGTCATCGATTCGGACAGCCACGCCCCCGAAGATCTGCTCACCGATGCGCTCGCGCGCGCGATTGGCCGAGGCGCGGGACTGAGTGATGCGGAAGTGGATGCCGCGTTCCAGCATTCTCGCGATATCGTCCGCCGGAAAACCTCAAGACGAAGATGATGAGCAATCAGCTATCAGCAATCAGTGCTTCGACTCGGCCCCGCAGGGCCTCGCTCAGCACTGACCCTGAGCGAGCGCAGCGAGTCGAA
>JACQRC010000054.1 GCA_016206665.1 Candidatus Omnitrophota bacterium
GGGTTCGTGGCGGTCCTGCCGGCCATTGGCGTTGGCATCCACGAAGACCTTGCCGAGGACGGTAGCCAGGGTGAAGAGCGGATCCGGCACGACCGTGAGCGTCACCTGGGAGGTATTCGAGATGATGGGGTTGATCCGGGCGACCACGGTGTTGACGTACTGGCCCGGGGCGGCACTGCCGGTGATGAGCAGGTAGCGCAGGGTGCGGGTGGCCCCGGCGCTGACGGTGAGATTCGAGAAGGCCAGCGGCTGGCCGGCGCCGGTCGGGGTGGTGGCGACCTGGTCGAGAGTGGCACTGCCCGCTTGGAAGACGAAGCCGGCCGGCAGGGTATCTTCGACGCGGAAGGTGAGCGAGTTGGTCGTTTGGTTGTTGGTGAGCGTGGCGGTGACGACCACGGGTTGGCCTGGGCTGACGCGGGTACTGCTCACGCTCTGGCCGATGGTCATCAGGCTGGAACCCACGGTCTGGGTGGCGGCGGTGTCGGCTGCACTGCTGTCCGTGCTGTCTTCCGCATCGGTGTAGGCCACGGAGATGGTATCCGTGGCCAGGAGTTCCAAGACGCCGTTATTGGCCGTGCCACTCTGGCCGGCTTGGAGCAGCGCGGTGGGCAGGCCGGTCGTGTTGCGAAAGGTCTCGGTCTTGTCCCCGGTCTCCCGCAGGATGAGGGGGCCGGAGAGCGTCTCGCTATCGCCGCCGGCGATCGAGACCGTGACGCCGTTGGCCTCATCAGGCCGGGTGCCGTTCACGTTCTCATCCTCATCGATCAAGGTGACGTAGACCGGCTGGTCCTTAATCGCATAGCCGCTGACCTCGATGCCGTTGGCATCGGTGAGTTTGAGCGAGGTGGCCGGATGCAGGATCTGGCCGCCGGTCTCATCGATGACCCCGCTGTTGTCAATCGAGGAGCCGGCGGTCGTCATGGTCATGTCGCCATCGATATCCAAGGTGGTGCCGGAGCCGACCGTGAGCGCTCCCCGCACCGTCGAGGTGCCGGTCACATTGAACGTCGTCCCACTCTCGTTGAAGGTGACGTGATTCCAGGAGGTCGTGATGTTGGTGGTGTCGAGGGTGATCGTCCCGGTCGCGCCGCTGCCATCGAAGGTCACTTTCTCGGTGCCGCGGGTGTAGGTGGCGGTGCCGGAGGAGCCGTCGTCGTCCCAGTTGCCCCCGATGGTGATGGGGGTGTTGTTGATGGTGTCTCTGATCGTCAGCCTCAACGCGGCACCCCCGCTATGGTCCATCGTCACGTTCCCGGCCACCGTCAACAAGGTGCCGGCCCCAATCGTAAAGGTGCGGTTCGCCCCTCCTGTGCCTTGGAGCGCCAGGTGGCTCGTGTAGGTGGTGGCAGGGATCGTGGCACTCGCCCCGATCGCGTACCGAAAGGTCCCAAAGGTCGAGCCGGACTGCATGGCGATGGTGCCGCTCAGGGTTGGGGCCGTGGCATTCGTCCTGCTCAACGTGCCGGTCCCGTTCAGGGTGGCGCCGGCGTTGAGGGTGAAGGTCGTCCCGGAATTGGTCAGGGTGCCATTGACGGCGAGGGTCCCGCCCGAGTTGGCGGTGAGGGTGCCTGAAACGGTGGGGGTGCCCCCGCTGTTGACCGTCAGGGTGCCCCCGCTGTTGACGGTGACCGTCCCCGAGAGCGTGGCATCTGTCGTCGCCGTCAACGCCCCATTCACCGTGACGGTGCCGCTCAGCGTCGACGCCGCACTCATACTGAGCGTCAGGGTGCCGGTGCTGCCGATCGTGATGGGCCGGACGACGTTGCCGTTCGTCAGACCGCTGAGGGTCATCGAGCCATTGACCGTGAGGGTGGCGGTCCCCGCACTCGCATCGAAGATCCCGTTAATGGTTACGGTGCCGCCGCTGTTCACGGTCAGCGGGTCATTATTGGTTGCGATATCCAGCGTATCGTTGACGCTAACGGTCAGCGTCCCCGAGGAGATCGTGGTGCCGCTGGAAAACAAGGTCCGTCCTATACCGTCGGTCGTAACCGTCCCCGTGTAACCCGCATTCATCGAAAAGGTGTTCAGCCCGAGGACCGGAGCGATATCCCAGGTGCAGTCCTTGGTGCTGGTGCCGTCAAAGATGACGTCGTCGCCATTCGTCGGAGCGGTATCCGTATCCCAGTTCGCCGCGGTCGAGGCGTTGGCATCCCCGCCTCCCCCATCCCACGTGGCGGTCCGGGCGAAGGCCGGCGGGGCCAGGAGCAGCCACAGCCCCATCGCCAAGCAGACGGTCGTGCTGTGGTGTGGCCTCATGATCTCACCTCCCCCCTCGGCTAATTTCTAAGATGAAGATAATGTGGTGTCGCGCATCCCATCGGGCGACGATACGCACCAGCCCCACGCGCACGACTGACCACGCGGCGTAGCGGCCCGCGAGCCGCCGGCCCAGCCCCGGCGTGGCCTGCAATCGGCGCAACGCAGCATCCACGCGCTCAAACAGTTCGTGGCTGCCCGCGCATAAGTGTCGGTACGCGCGTTCAGCCGCTGGCAGGAGAACAACCTGAGACAATCTATCCTCCGTTTGGCAGACCGAGTTCCTTGTGCAGCGCGGATAATCGCTTGCCCCGGCCGCGCTTCCGCTCCGCCTCTGCCAGTCTTAACCGGTCCAGCGCCGCAGCGTCGCGCTCGAGATCCAGCGTCTCTAACAGACTCTCGTAGTCTGCGACGCTCAAGATGACCGCCTCGGGTTTGCCCCGCTTGGTCACCACATACCGGTCAAACCGGTCCGAGACGTGCCGCAAGATGCGCGGCAGCTTCGGCCGCAGCTCCCTCACGCCCACGGTGTACAAGCTCATGGCGCCTCCTTGATCTGTTGTGTACCATATTGTGTACACAATATTTGTTTGCTGTGCGCGATGACCGTAGTGTACCAGACTGTGTACACATTACAATCAAAAAAAATCCTGCCTCCTGCCGCTAATCCAGGAAGGGCTGGAAGTCGGCGGGCAGCACGGCTTCAAACGCCAGGGCCTTCCCCGTGACCGGATGCGTCAAGGCCAGCGCCTTGGCGTGCAGCAGTTGGCGGGAAACGCTGGACAGGCAGCGCCGGCCGTATACGGCATCGCCGAGCACCGGATGGCCGATGTGCGCCAGGTGGACGCGAATCTGATGCGTCCGCCCCGTCTCGAGTTGCACTTCAAGGACGGAAAAACGTCCTAAGTCCGCCCCGCCCCTGGGCGGGGCCGGGGAAGTCCGAAGTCCTAAGTCGGTTGAACTCGCGCGCTTGATGACCCGGTAGTGCGTGACCGCCTCTCGGCCCCCTGCCCTGACGGTGAACTCCTTGCGATGTGTCAGATGGCGGCCGATCGGAGCATTGATTGTCCCCTCGTCGCGCGGCACCAGACCTTCCACCACGGCGAGGTAGGTGCGGTGAATCTTGCGCGCCGCGAGCTGCTTGCTCAAACTCCGATGTGCTGCTTCGGTTTTCGCGACAATCAGGAGGCCCGAGGTATCCTTATCCAAGCGATGCACGATCCCCGGCCTCCTCGCCTCGATGGCCTGGCTATGTTTGCTTTTGCTGATTGCTGACCCCTTCGACTCGCTGCGCTCGTGCTTCGACAA
>JACQRC010000049.1 GCA_016206665.1 Candidatus Omnitrophota bacterium
CTCGACGGCCAGTACACGGTCTTCGGGCAGGTCGTGGAGGGTCTGGAGGTCGTCCATCGCATCGCCGTCGGCGACGTGATGCGAACGGTGCGCATCGAGGAGCGTCCATGAAGGTGGCGCGTCTCGTCACCGCCATCTGCTTGGCGGTCGTCGTGGGGTGCAGCCGGCCGCAGGTTGCCCCAGGCACGCGCGCCAAGGTCACACCGAAGCCGAAGCCATCGGCCCAATCCCAGGAGTACCAGGTGGGCCAGCAGGTCGGTGTCGTCGATGAGTTTGTGCAGGGGCAATGACGAGCAATCAGCAACCAGCAGTCAGCAATCAGCTGATTGCTGATGGCTGATTGCTGAATGCTATGAATCAGTGGAAGAACAGATTGCGACGCATGTTCTTTGTGGGGCTTTGCTGTCTCATGCAGGAGGCAACCGCCATGGCCTTCGAGATCACGTCCACCGCGTTCCAAGCCAACGGAATGATTCCCTCGAAATACACCTGCGATGGAGAGGATCTCTCGCCACCGCTCGCCTGGCAGGGCGCACCGTCAGGGACGAAGAGTTTCGCCTTGATCGCTGATGATCCCGACGCGCCGGGCAAGACCTGGGTGCACTGGGTGCTCTATAACCTGCCGTCCACGACGACGGGACTGCCGGAGAACGTTCCCAAGAAGGAGGCGCTGCAGGATGGCAGCCGGCAGGGAATGACTGATTTCGACGCGGTCGGCTACGGCGGCCCCTGCCCGCCCTCCGGTGTGCATCGGTACTACTTCAAACTCTACGCCCTCGACACGACGCTCTCCTTTCCCAAGCCGCCCACCAAGGTCCAGCTCCTCGACGCGATGAAAGGCCGCGTCCTGGGCGAGTCCCAGCTGATGGGCCGGTACACCCGACGGCGATAGCCCATGGCTCGCCAGACCCCTTGCCGAGCGGGCGGCCGATGGTTATACTCAAAGGCAGGATGTGAGGAGGCTGGGGATGGGCGTGACACGGGTGGCGGCGGACAACCGGCAGTTAGTGACCTCGGATGGCGAGCGCATCGATATCCGCGTGCAGGACGCTCATCGCGCGCAGGCCGTGGTCATCTGTCCCGGCTTTTTCCAGAGCAAGGAGACGCGGCGGTTTCGCGACCTCGCCTCGGCCCTGGCGCAGCGGTTCGATGTGGTGGCGATGGATTTCCGCGGCCACGGCCGCTCGAGCGGCGGCTACACCTTTGCCGCCAAAGAGATGCTGGACTTAGAGACGGTGCTCGCCTGGGCGCGTCCACAGTGGGCGCGTGTCGGGGTGTTAGGCTTCTCCCTGGGCGGCACGATTGCGGTCAATGAGGTGGCGGCGCATCACAACGCCGACAGCGTCATCGCCGTGAGCGCGCCCATGGATTTCGAGGAAGTCGAGAACCGGTGGTGGGAGCCGCGGGCGATTCGGCAAGCGGTGTCCAACTGGGATCGGCACAGCGGGTTTCGCCCTGGCAATTTCTTGCTGCGCAAACCGGCACCACGCGACTGCGTGGACCAACTCGCTCCCGTGCCGGTGCTGTTCATCCACGGCACCGATGATCCCATCATCCATCACCGCCACAGCGAGGAGCTCTACGCCCACGCGCAGGAACCGAAGCGGTTGGCCCTGGTGCCGGGCGGGGGCCACGCACAGGAACTCTTCCGTCAGTTTCCCGAGCGATTCCTCGGATTGGTCTCGGGGTGGTTCGCGACGACGCTGTCCGAGATCGGGCAGGACGCGGAGAGCGCCCCATGATGGTCATCATGGTGAAGAAGCGGCTCAAGGACGGCACGGAGTGCCCCAAATGCGGGCAGATGACCAAACTCCTCGAGGAGCGCGCGCTCTGGCACAAGATCGACTTCGTCGTCTGGGCCGATGAGAACAAGCCGGACAGCGAGGGCATGCAGCTGGCCCGAAAGCATCGCATCGACACGGCCCCCTTTTATCTTGTCAAAACCCTCGACCGCGAAGAGGTCTTCACCAGCACCCTCCAGCTCATCCGCGACCATTTTCATGTCGACGTCCCGGCCGAACTGCGCTACGAACAGGGCCCTGAAGAGCTGGGCGTACCTTGACGGCGGATGTTCCCGGCAAGATTCTCGTGCAGTCGACGGCCCAGGTGGATGCGGCCGGGGGCCGTCCCCGCGGTCGCGGCGTGCGGATGTATCTGACCGAGACCGGCCTGGCCTTTGACACCGATCCGCAACCCCTCGCCATCTCCTACCCGGCCATCCTCGAGCTCACCTGCGACCGCGGCACGGGACGGATCCGCCACGAGGGGCGCTCGACCAGTTTCCGCTGCGTCTCGCCGTGGTGGGGGCCGCTGCCGGCCGAAACCCGGTTTGTCGTCGATCTGATTCAGGAGATCCGGCGGGACGGGCCCCTCGTCGTGAGCGACGAGCGGCTCAAGCGGCTCTACCGGCTGCGAACCATCTACATCTTTCCGGTGGTGTTAGGGATCCTCGGTGGCGCGGGTGGCGGGGCGCTGGGCGCCGTGACGATGGGGCTGGCCGGCTACGCGATGGGCCACGTGAAGAACACGGCGTGGCATCCGGGCCTGAAACTCGCGGCCTACCTGCTGTGCGTGCTCGGTGGTATCGCGGCCTATCTGGGCGTCATCATCGTCTTGGCCGTGCTGTTTCCTGGGCTATTCAGGAGGAGATAAGATGAAGCGATGCCTGGTGGTCGTGACGGTCACGGTGGCGGCGGTAGCGTGGATGGCGGTGCCGCGCAGCGAGGCGGCCGAGTGGGGGACGTCAGGTCAGATCTTCGGCAAGTTGGGGCGCGGTGCGGTCAATCTGGTCACCGGCTGGGTCGAGGTGCCGAAGAAATCCCGCGAAACGATGGAGACCTCCGGTCCCTTCATCGGGCTGACGTGGGGCGTGCTGCGCGGCATCGGCTATGGAGCGGTCCGCACGGCGGCCGGCCTCTACGAAGTCGTCACCTTCCCGTTTCCGGCGCCGCCGCAGTACGAGGCGATCGTCTACCCCGAGTACGTCTTCGAGTCGGAGCGCGGCACGAATTAAGCGTGGGTGAGGAGGCTGATGCGGACCACGGTTTCGAGGTGGTCCAGCGTGAAGGGTTTGGTGACGAATTCGGTGGCCCCCATCTCGAAGGCGCGGTCGGCGCCCTCGAAGGTGGGATAGGCGCTGACAATGATGACCGGCAGGCGCGGGTCGAGCAGCCGGATCGTCCGGAGCGCTTCGAGGCCGTTCATGTGGGGCATCTTGAGATCGAGGAACACAAGGTCAGGGTGGGCGACGGCGACTTGCTCGGCGGCTTGGGCGCCGTCGGCGGCCTCGAGGACGTCATCGTAGCCGAAGCCGTGCAGGCACTCGCGCAGCGTCTGGCGCATGCGCGGGTCATCGTCCACGATGAGGATGAGCGTCTTCTGCTTCGGGGCGGCAGTCGACATCGATAGCCTCGGTCCACGAGTCGCTACCTACAAGTATACCTGATGAACAGGAGATTGGCGGTCCTCAGGCTGGTCGCGATCGTCGCGGTGTGGCTGGCCGCGAGCGCCTTCAGCTCCAAGGAGCTGTCCTTCGAAGATCAGGGGCTAGTCCAAGCCTTCCTCACGACCGCCCAACCCCTCATCACGCAGCGCCAGGCCGACCACACCCTCGCCTTGTTGAGCTTTGATGAGCTCTACGCGCCCCTGCCGAAGGAGCAGCGCGCGCTGCTCGACTGGATGCGCGCGCTGACCCCCCAGCAATTGGGCCATCGCAGCCGACCGTTGGGCGAGCCGCCGCAGGACACCGAATTCGAGCGGCTCGACGGTCAAACCTGCGCGCTCCCCGACGGCCGGACGCAACACCTCGACACCCAGTATCTGCCGGCCGAGGTCTACTTCGCCTATCGGGCGATGATGGCCGACATGCAGCGGGACCTGGGGCGGCATCTCCTCGTCGAATCCGGCTACCGGTCGCCCGCGTATCAACTCTACGTGTTGCTGTCGTTCCTGCCGAAGCACGGCTATTCGGTCACGGAGACGACCCGGCATGTCGCCCTGCCCGGGTACAGCGAGCATGGCGCGCCCCAGTGCCAGGCGATCGATTTCATCAACCAGCAGGGCATCAACGGCGAGGATGTGCCGGCCGAGTTTGAAGGCCTGCCCGAGTATGACTGGCTGACACGGCACGCCCGCGAGTACGGCTTCGTCCTCTCCTACCCGCGCGACAACCCTTGGGACACCTCCTTCGAACCCTGGCACTGGCACTATGAGCCAAATCTGCCGAGCCATCAGCAGTCAGTGCTTCGACTCGGCCCCGCAGGGCCTCGCTCAGCACTGACCCTGAGCGAGCGCAGCGAGTCGAA
>JACQRC010000056.1 GCA_016206665.1 Candidatus Omnitrophota bacterium
GGTAAGGCCCTTTGACCTGTTCTGTTCCATTGACGAGCTCGCTAAAGGCGGTGTCTGTATACTCACCGCCGACGATCCAGTATTTCGTACTCATCGTTGGGTCTCCTTCCGCGTCTGTCAAATTATTCCGCCGCCGGGCGGGAGTGCGCCGCCGTTTGGAACTGCGCCGTTTCCGTCGATTCGGCCATCGCCGTGGTACACGCCTGGCCGCCTGCCGCGGCAACCGCGACCGCGTCGAAATAGCCGGTGCCGACCTCGCGCTGATGGCGGGTGGCGGTGTAACCGTCGGCTTCCGCGGCGAATTCGGCCTGCTGCAGCTCCGAATAGGCCGCCATCCCCCGTTCCTTGAAGCGGCGGGCCAGGTCGAAGGCCGAGTAGTTGAGGCTGTGGAAGCCGGCGAGCGTCACGAACTGATACTTGTAGCCCATGGCGCCGAGCTCGCGCTGGAACTTGTCGATGGTGGCCGCCTCCAAGTTCGCCTTCCAATTGAACGACGGCGAGCAGTTGTAGGCCAACATCTTGCCCGGGAACTCCTTGTGGATTGCTTCGGCGAATCGCCTAGCCTCGACAAGGTTGGGTTTCGAGGTTTCCCACCACATGAGATCGGCGTAGGGCGCGTACGCCAGGCTGCGGGCGATGCAATAGTCGACCCCGACGCCCTTACGGACCCGGTAGAAACCTTCCGGCGTGCGCGCGCTGCGGTCGATGAAGGGATGGTCGCGGTCGTCGATGTCGCTGGTGATCAGTTGCGCGCTCTCGGCATCGGTCCGCGCCATCAGCAACGTCGTCGTCCCGCAGACGTCGGCGGCCAATCGCGCCGCGTTGAGGATGCGGACGAAGCTGCGAATCGGCACCAACACCTTGCCGCCCAGGTGGCCGCACTTCTTCTCCGACGCCAGCTGGTCCTCGAAGTGGACGCCGGCGGCACCGGCCTCGATCATTCCCTTCATCAGCTCGAAGGCGTTGAGCGGTCCGCCGAATCCGGCCTCGGCGTCGGCGACGATCGGCACGAACCAGTCTACCGAGTCGTCGCCCTCCAAGTGGTGGATTTGATCGGCGCGCTGCAGAGCCTGGTTGATTCGCTTGACGACCATCGGCACCGAGTTCGCCGGATAGAGGCTCTGATCCGGGTACATGTGGCCGCCCAGGTTGGCGTCGGCCGCCACCTGCCAGCCCGAGAGGTAGATCGCCTCCAGGCCGGCCTTGACCATCTGCATCGCCTGGTTGCCGGTCAGCGCGCCCAGCGACGGCACGAAGTCGCGTCGGTGCAGGAGTTCCCACAGCCGGCGCGCCCCGCGCTCGGCGAGGGTGTAATCGATCCGGACCGTGCCGGCGAGGCGCTCCACATCCTCAGGCGTGTAGTCGCGGCGGATGCCGTCGAAGCGGCGGGCGTGAATGTCCTGGTCGTCCGGACGGCTGCGGCCGTCGCGTCCGTGTTGGTCGAGGGGTGCCATGTATCGATCCTTTCCTGTCCAGCGCGGCGGCGCATCAGCCCCTTGGTTTCGGCATGGGCTCGGGATTCCGCGCCGCACAACGCCACACTATTTTATTGACAAAATGCCGGATTTAAATAACATATTGAAAGTAAAATAGTATTTGTGTAATTCTTGCGTTTAATTATTTGAAAAAATGTAAATTTTGTAACAATCCGTGGCGGGAGGATAGCGTCGGGAGTTGTCAGCGCAAGGGAGTCCGCCCATGGAAGGGAAGACGATGCTGGGTCACAAGGTGCGCCGCCTCAGGCGGGAGCACAACCTGACCCAGGCCGAGATGGCCGAGCAGCTCGACGTCTCGCCAAGCTATCTCAACCTCATCGAGCACAACCACCGGCCGGTGACCGTTGCCGTGCTGCTGAGATTGGGGCGCGCCTTCGACGTCGATCTGCAGACGTTCGCTGAGAACGCCGAGGCGCGGCTGTTCGCCGGCCTCAAGGAAGCGTTCGGCGACCCGGTATTCGAGGGCCACGACATCAGCACCCAGGACGTGCGCGATTTCGCCGCCGATTCGCCGACCCTCGCCCAGGCGGTGATCGAGCTCCACGGCGCCTATCGCGCCGCCCGCGAGGACTTGATGGCGCTCGGAGAACGCATCGCCGGCGGCGACAGCCAACAGGTGCTCAAGGGTTCCGTATTCCCGCTCGAGGAAGTGCAGGATTTCTTCCACGCCCGCGCCAACCACTTTGCCGAGCTGGAGGTCCTGGCCGAGGAGCTGTGGGCGGACGCCGGGCTCGAAATCTATGATCTATCCGGGCGGCTGACCGAATACCTGGACCGGGTCCACTCGCTGAAGACCAAGCTGATTCCGGTCGATGTCATGGGCGGCACGCTGCGCCGCTACGACCGTCACAATCGCCGCGTTTTGCTCTCCGAGATGTTGACGCCGTCGGGCCGCACCTTCCAGCTCGCCTGCCAGATCGGCCTTCTCCAGCATACGGCGGTGATCGACCGCATCGTCGCCGCCCAAGCCTTCGCCACCGAGGACGCGCGGCTGCTCGGCCGTGTCGGCCTCGTCAACTACTTCGCCGGCGCGGTAATGATGCCCTACGACCGGTTCCTCGACGCCGCGCGCACGGTGCGCTACGACATCGACGTGCTCCGCCAACGCTTCGGCGCCAGCTTCGAGCAGGTCTGCCATCGCCTCACCACCTTGCAGCGGCCGGGCGCCAAGGGCGTGCCGTTCTTCCTGATTCGCATCGACAAGGCGGGCAACGTGTCGAAGCGCTTCAGTGCCACCGGACTGCAGTTCGCGCGGTCGGGCGGGGCTTGCCCGCTGTGGGTCGTCCACGACGCCTTCCGCACGCCCGGCATCACCCACACCCAGATCGCCGAGATGCCGGACGGCAGCATGTATTTCTGCCTGGCGCGGACGGTAACCAAGGCCATCGGCGGCTACCGCACCCCGGCCCAGGAGTTCGCCATCGGACTCGGCTGCGAAGCGGGCCACGCCAGGCAACTCGTCTATGCGGAAGGCATGGACCTGAAGAACCGCGAGGCGGCGACGCCGATCGGCATCCACTGCCGGCTGTGCGAGCGACTGGATTGCGGCTCGCGGGCATTCCCGCCGATCCGCCACCGCCTGATCGTCGACGAAACGAAGCGCGGTCGTCTGCCCTACCACTTCTCTCCGATGGGCGCGGCGGAGGAGCGTTCGGTCAAGTCGCGGCCGGCCGCCGCCGGGGGCGCCGGGTCTCAGTCGTAACGGTACACGGTCAGGTGGTCGGTGCCCGACTCCGGCGTCCACACC
>JACQRC010000072.1 GCA_016206665.1 Candidatus Omnitrophota bacterium
GTGTTGACCATGACCGAGACCGGCTCGGCGACGCCGATGGCGTAGGCGAACTGGATCTCGCAGCGGTCGGCGAGCCCCGCCGCAACGAGGTTCTTGGCGATGTACCGGGCCATGTAGGACGCGGAGCGGTCCACCTTGGTCGGGTCCTTGCCCGAAAAGGCGCCGCCGCCGTGGCTGCCCACGCCCCCGTAGGTGTCCTGGATGATCTTCCGGCCGGTGACCCCGGTGTCGCCCTGCGGCCCGCCCACGACGAACCGCCCGGTCGGGTTGATGAAGTACTTCGTCTGGTGGTCCAGCAGGCGCTTGGGGATGACGTGCTCGATCACCAGCCGGCGCAGGTCGCGGCGCAGCTTCTCGGTCGTCACGGCGGGGCTGTGGTGCGCGCTCACGATGACCGCTTCGCACCGGACCGGTTTCCCATCGCGGTACTCGATGGTCACCTGGCTCTTGCCGTCGGGCCGTAGGTACGGGACCAGGTGTTTCTTGCGGACCTCGGTCAAGCGCCGGCTGAGCCGGTGGGCTAGCAGGATGGGCAGCGGCATGAACTCCGGTGTTTCATTGGTCGCGTACCCGAACATCATCCCCTGATCGCCGGCGCCGCCGACATCCACGCCGAGCGCGATGTCCCGCGACTGCTCTTGGATCGCCGTCACCACCCCGCAGGTCAAGTGGTCAAAGCCGTAGGTGGGATTGTCGTAGCCGATCTCGCGGATCGTCTCCCGCACGATCTTGGGAATTTCCACATAGGTGGCGGTGCTGATCTCCCCGGCCACCATGACCAGCCCCGTCGTCACCAACGTCTCGACGGCGACCCGACCCTGCGGGTCCTCGCGGTAGATGGCGTCGAGGATGCCGTCGGAGATTTGGTCGGCAATCTTGTCGGGATGGCCCTCGGTCACCGACTCGGAGGTGAACAGGTACGAACGTTTACTCATGCGACACTCCTTCTCACGGCTGCGATGGCCCGGCGATACGAAGCCAGATCCCCGATGTCAAACCAGTCGCCGCCGAGGCGGTAGCCGTAGACCGGCATCCGGCTCGACAGCCATTGCACAAAGTAGCCCGGCGCATCCGCCTGGGCGCCGCGCCGCAGATAGTCGTCGATGCGCGGCAGCACGCGCCGCGGCAGCGCGTAGAGCCCCATCGCGGCCGTGCGGGTGGCCGGATGCGGTGACTTCTCGTCAAAGCGGCTGATCCGTCCCGCGCCATCGAGCCGCACCGTGCCGTAGCGCGCCGCGAGCCGCCGGGACGCGACCACGTGGAGCCCGATCATCGTCCTGTCCCTGCGCCGGGCCGCACGCAGAAAACCCTCCAGTGACGAGCTGAAGTAGTTGTCACCTGCAACGACCAGGACGGAGCCCTGGATGTTACCACGGCGCAGCGCCAACTGCAAATCCCGAACGGCTCCCCGACGGTTCTCGTTGGACGTCGAGCCATCGTCGATCAGCCGGATCCGCGCGCGCTGCGGATGGGCGGCGCGCCACCGGCGGAATTGGGCGATGTAGCGGTGGTTCGAGACGACCCACACCCGCTCGACCCCGGGTAGCGCCAGGCAACGGTCCAGCAGCAGATCGAGCAGGCGCCGGCGACCTAACAGCAGCAGGGCCTTCGGCCGGTGCTTCGTGAGCGGGTAGAGGCGCGTTCCATAGCCGGCTGCCAGGATGACGACGTGCATCGCGCCCTATTTGACCCACTCCGGTAGCAGTTCCTTCAGCTTCGCGCGCGCGAAGGCCTCCACCTCTCTGCCGGTGGGCAAGGTCAGCGCCTCCTGGGCCACCTGCTGCGCCCAACGCCACTCCACCGACCGGATCACCTTCTTGATCTCCGGCACCAGCACCGGCGAGGTCGAAAACTCATCCAATCCCAGCCCCAACAGCAGGAGCCCTAACACCGGCTCACCCGCCATCTCGCCGCACATGCCCACCCAGATGTTGTTGGCGTGGCCAATGTCGATGATCTGCTTGATGAGGCGCAGCACCGCCGGGTGGGCCGGGTCATAGAGGTAGGCGATCTTCTCATTGACCCGGTCAACCGCCAGCGCATACTGGATGAGGTCATTCGTGCCGATCGAGAAGAAGCTGACCTCCTTGGCCAGGATGTCGCAGGTGAGCGCCGCCGAGGGCACCTCGATCATGGCCCCCACCTCCATCCGCGCATCGAAGGGAATCCCCTCCTGCCGCAGCTCCTGCTGGGCGTGGCGCAGCATCTCCTGGGCCTGCCGCAACTCCTCGACGCCGGAGATCATGGGATACATCATCTTCAGCTTGCCGTAGGCGCTGGCCCGCAGGATTGCGCGCAGCTGCACCTTGAAGATGTCGGGCCGCGCCAGGCAGAAACGGATCGCCCGCCAGCCCATGAAGGGGTTCATCTCATTCGGAATCTGCAGATGCGAGGCGAATTTGTCGCCGCCCAAATCCAGCGTGCGGATGATGACCGGCTGGCTCTGGATGCGCTCCGCGACGCTGCGGTAGGCGCGGTAGTGCTCCTCCTCGGTGGGCAAATCGGTGCGGTTGAGATAGATGAATTCGGTCCGGTAGAGGCCGATGCCGTCGGCGCCGTGGGCGATGACCGAGTCCACCTCGCCGGGAAACTCGATGTTGGCCGACAAGGTGAGGCGGTGGCCATCGAGGGTCTCCGCCGACAGATCCTTGAGCTTGACCAGGTCGCGCTCGACCTGCTGGATGCGCAGCCGTTCCCGCTCGTAGCGCTGCAGCGTTTCGTGGTCCGGATTGACGACCACCTCGCCGTGCGCGCCGTCGATGATGAGCAGATCGCCCTTGTGGATCTCCCGGGTGGCGTTCTCCAACCCGACGACCGCGGGAATCTCCAGGGATTTCGCCATGATGGCGGTGTGCGAGGTGCGGCCGCCGATGTCGGTGACGATCGCCAGCACGTGCTCCTTCTGCATCTGCGCGGTGTCGGAGGGCGAGAGGTCGTAGGCCACGACGATGCCCTGCTCCCGCAGCTCCGCCGGGCTCTCGCCGCGGGTCCCCAGCAAATTGCGCAGCACGCGCTTGCGCACAGCCTCGATGTCGGCGGTGCGCTCCCGCAGGTATTCATCGTCGACCTTGGCGAAGGCCCGCATGTACTTCTTGATGACGTCGCTGAAGACCGCCTCGACGACGATGCGGTCCCGGTTGAGCTGGGCGATAATCTCCTCGATCATCGTGCGGTCCTCGAGGACCAGCAGGTGCGCGTTGAAGATCTCGGCGTGCTCCTGCCCGATCTCCTCCGCCAGCCGCTTCTGAATCTCCAGAATCTGGTGGCGGGTGGTGGTCAGGGCCTGCTCGAAGCGGGCGATCTCCTTGGGAATCTGGTCTTCCGCGATGGGGCTGCGCGAGACGGTGGGTTCACCCCGGTCGAAGAGGTAGGCTTTGCCGACGGCCACGCCGGGCGCCGCCGGGATGCCTTTGAGGATAATCATATGGCGGTCTTCGCTTTCGATTTCTGGGTCACGAGGCCGGCGAGCGCTTCCACGGCGGCGAGCGCATCGCCGCCCTGCGCCTCCAGCCGGATCGAGGAGCCCTGCCCTGCCGCGAGCGTGAGCAGACCCATGATCGATTTGCCGTTCACGCGGCGGCGGCCCTTCACGACGGTAATCTCGCTCTCAAACCGGTTCGCCAGCTGGACAAAGAGGGCCGCCGGCCGCGCGTGCAGCCCGAGCCGGTGCTGAATCTTCACCGTCCGCCGGGTGGCTGGGATTTTAGGATGCGCGTCGGCCATGGCGGCGTCCGAAGGTCGTGTCACACTGTTGCCGGCCGCTGACCACCCACGTCCCGCGGGGGGAGAGCGTGAGCGACCAGCCCCACACCACACACACTCCCTGCGTCGTCCGTTCGAGACCCTCTTCCGACTCGGAGACCGTCTCGATTGGATAGGCGTACAGCCGGCCCGGCCGATTCCAGACAAAACTCACCGTCGTGGCTGAGGGCTCATCGGTCACCGACCAATGCTCGCGATGCTCCAGCTCCTGCCAGAGCGGTGCCCCCGGGGCGGTGACGGCGAGATTCCACTCGACGGCGAAAAAGCACGTGTACGCCTCTGGCGTCGGATTGCGCAAGGCATACTGGTAGGCCAGCGCCGGCTGCTGGCCGTCCAGGCGGATCGTTTTGCGGATCTCGACCTGGGCCACGCCACGCTGGTGCGTCACCGGCCCCACGCGCTGCAGGCTCACGCGGGCAGCGCCGGACTCCGGTGTCACCGCATACGGCGCCTGCGCCCACCACGCCGCCTCGTCCGCTTGGCCGTCGGCCCACGCCGCCAGGGTCGGCGGTTGGGGCAGCACATGATCGAGCGCCGAGAGCCGCTGGTACCGATCGTAGATGAGCACCCGCTCCAGGCCCTCTTCTCGCACGCCGACCACGTCATGAATGCTCACCGGCCGCTCTTCCGACGCTGCCAAGGCGGCGACCGGCGTGGTCAGGCGATGGCGCAACTTTTCGTGGTAGGGTTCGGTCCGCCGCGTCAGCACATTGCCGAGATTGATGGCCGAGGCTGTCACATCGCAGGCCAGGATCCCGCCGCCCTGCGCCGGATCCACGACGACCCGCAGCGCCCGGTTCTGCAGCTCCACCTCAGCCACCCCGTCCCCATCGACGTCACGGAACACCGCGCTCGGGCTGCGCACCGCCGCCTGCGCACCCTCCAACAACTTCTCCGCGGTGATCAGATGGCGGTAGACCCCGGCGCGCAGGTGCGTCAGGTAGAGGCCGCCAAAAACGCCGTGCCAGTAGCCGCAGTTGCACTGAGCCCGGTACAGCTCTTCGACCGCCTGACGCCGGCGGGCCACCGGGACCCGTCGCTGCGCGGCCCGCTGAACGGCCCGGCTCACGTCCAACATCCGGTGGCGCATCAGATTCGCTTCAGGATACTTCAGCAAAAAGTGGCGGAAGTAGCCGCCCGACCACTCCTGCATCTCGTCGTAACTCGCGCACGGCAGATAGACGCGCCCGACGGGCGGCACCTGCTCGACCCACTCGCTGAAGAGGCCGGTCCGCAGCCAGTCGCGCTGGCCCTCCACCGCCGTGAAGAATCGGTCCAGCCACCGCTCGCCGTAGACCCACTGCTGGGTGCTGGGCCACAGGCCGAACTTCTCTCCGTCGTCGCCGAAGGCGATCGCCGTCGGACGGTCCGGCTGCCGCAGCGCGCGCAGGAAAGCGATCGTCTCCTCCGGTTGCTTGAACGGCATCCCGTACCGCAGCTGCTTGGACGCAGGAAAGATGGCAACCTGCCCGCCCTCGTCCTCCGTCACATAATGGCCCACGATGGCCGGCCCGCCTGCGGTGGGCCGCACACCCTCCGTCGGCAGATACGGCATGGCCTGCCGCACATGCGTGTCGTCGACGATGGTGAAGGCCAGCCCGGCCTCCACGAGCGTCTTCGCCAGATGCGGCTCCCAGACCCGCTCGGCCAACCAGCAACCCGCCGGCCGCACGCCAAAGAGATCGCGCAATCGCCGGGAGAGCCGCGCAATCTGTCCCTGCCGGTCCACCTCGGGAATCAGCGTCAGGATCGGTTCGTAATAACCGCCGGTCAGGAACTCCACCTGACGGCGCGAGGCGAGCGCCTGCAGCCGCCGCACAAACCGGCGCTGAGAGGCCGCCAGCCAATCGAGGAGGCCTCCGCTGTAGTGCAGGGTGAGCCGGATCGACGGATGGTCCTCGAGCACATCGAGGAAGGGCCGGTAGGCCTGCTCGTACGCCTTCTCAAAGACCCACGTAAAATTATCGACCGGCTGATGGCAATGGACCGCCATCAGCAGCGTCACGCTGCCGGGCGCCGGCGGGTCAGCGGGCGGGCGCCGGCCGGCTTTTGTCGCGCGAATCGGTCGCGGCACGCGATTTCACCTCGGTGATCAGTTCGGCGACGATCTTCGCCAGCCGGTCGGCGTCATGGCGGACGTGATTTTCGGTGCTGATGACCGGCTCTTCGATGATTCGGGCTCCGGTCGCCTGCAACCGCTCCTGGTCCACCGTCACCGGATAGGCCTGCTCCTCCCGGTATTTCGCGAGCAGCGCGTGGGGCACCTGCGCGGTGTTCACGACGCAGTACTGGATGCGTCCAGGCGCCAGATACCGCAGGACCGTCTCCAGATGGTCGGCGGCGGTGAAGTTGGAGGTCTCCAGCGACTGAGTCATGACGTTGCAGACGTAGATCTTCATCGCCGGGGAACGGACGATCGCCTCCGCGATCCCGCGCACCAGCAGATTCGGAATGATGCTGGTGTAGAGGCTGCCCGGACCCAGCACGATCGCATCCGCGCCCGCCAGGGCCTCCAGCGCCTCCTGGGTCGGGCGGGCGTCGGATGGTTGGAGCAGCAGGTTGCGAATGGGCTGGGGCGACTGCGAAATCTGGGTTTCCCCGACGGTGCGGCCGCCGCCCTCGTGCTCGGCGATCAGCTGGACCTGGGCGGTGGTTGAGGGCACGACGCGCCCCCGGATCGCCAGGACGCGGCTCGAGGCCTGGATCGCCGTCTCGAAATCGCCCGTGATCTTGAGCCTCGCGGTGATGAAGAGGTTGCCGAAATTGTGGCCCGACAGCGCGCTGCCCGTCTCAAACCGGTACTGGAACAGATCGCGCATCAGCGGTTCCGCATCGGCGAGGGCGACGAGGCAGTTGCGGATGTCGCCGGGCGGCGGGACGTCCAGCTCCTGGCGGAGCCGCCCGGAGCTGCCGCCATCGTCGGTGACGGTCACAATCGCGGTGAGGTTGGAGGTGTACTGCTTCAACCCATGCAGCAGCGTCGACAATCCCGTGCCGCCGCCCACCGCGACGACCTTGTGCCCCTTCCCGAGCTGGTCCAGCAGCCGCTGGCGGAAGACGATGTCGACCAGCTCCTGCTCCCGCTGCGGCAGCAGCACCGAGATGAGCGACTTCATCATCTTGCGGATGGCGATCGTCAGCACCAGCACCCCGGTCAAGACCGTCCACAGGCCGGGAAAGGAGCGCGGCAGGCCGGGATGCTCGATGATGTGCGCCCAGCCGGCGCTGAACATGAAGAGGCCCAGCACGCTGAGCAGGACCCAGCGCTTGATCCTCATGCCCGGGTACAACCACTTCAGTTGCCGCACGAGCCGCCGTCCGGCGGCGGCCAGGTCAGAGGCCAGGGCCATGCTTTAGACGGACATCCGCGGGTTAGTGATGCTTTTGATCCTCGTCACGAATGACCTTCAGGAGGGCCTTCTCGTCCTTGGCCTGACGCAGGCTGTCGCGGAAAAACTTGTCCTTGAGCAGCCGGGAGATGCGGGCGAGCGCCTTCAGATGCGGCCCGGCCGAGTCTTCCGGAGCCACTAACAGGAAGAGCAGATGCACCGATCCGCCGTCGAGCGAGCCAAAATCGACGCCGGAGGACGAGACCCCGAACGCGCCCACCAGGCTGTTGACGGCGTTGCATTTTCCATGCGGAATCGCCACACCCTGCCCGATCCCCGTCGAACCCAGGGCCTCGCGGTTCAGCAAAATCTCCACCACCTTCGCGACCTCGCGCTCCTTCACCACGCCCGCCTGGGCGAGGAGCTGGACCATCTCCCGAATGACCCCCTCCTTCGTTTGCGCCTTCAGGGCGCAGCTGATGGCCCGCTCACTCAAGAAATCCATGATGCGCATGTTAACTCCTTAGTTGCGTTGGATGGTCGACGATGGGAATTGAGAAGAGGGCGATGGGATTAGAACCCGTCGTCCCGCCTGCGGCGGGACTCCATAGGAGGGGCGCTGCCCCTCCTATCGGTCGGCCTGCGGGCCTCCCTGGTCTCCCCGGCTGTGTGCGGGGGGAGTACCTCCCCCCGCACAAAACATTAGCCCCCCTCGGGGTTCAAGTCCTGACGATACATCGAAACATTGGAGCGGGTGAGGGGACTTGAACCCCCGACATCAACCTTGGCAAGGTTGCGCTCTACCACTGAGCTACACCCGCGCGCCACTCGATTCAGATGGGCGGAAGAGGACTCGAACCTCCACGGGTTGCCCCAATGGCTCCTAAGGCCATCGCGTCTACCATTCCGCCATCCGCCCCGAGGAGGTTAATTGCCAATCTCATAATTTGGTGGGCCGCGAAGGGATCGAACCTTCGACCGTCTCCTTAAGAGGGAGCTGCTCTACCAGCTGAGCTAGCGGCCCGAGGCGCAACGAGGATTGCAAAGGATTGATTATAGCAGGGTTATCGAGGAACTGTCAACGCGCTGGTGACGGAAACGCACGCATAAAACAGACCACCGAAGCACCGAGGATCACCGAAACACCGCGAAAAAGACCTTCTTCGGTGTTTCGGTGCGCTTTGGTGTCTTGGTGGTGTAATAAGAACGCGCCTGGGGCGACTCGAACGCCCGACCTACTGGTTCGAAGCCAGTTGCTCTATCCAGCTGAGCTACAGGCGCAGCGGTTCCGGCAGCACTCAACACCCAAATATTAGCATGTTTTTGGGAGAGTTGCGAGTATGGCGCCGCGGGTGGCGAGGGGGGCCGAGCCAGGACCCGCGTCGCTCGATTACCCGCCGCTATGAACTTGAGAGGATGATGGCTGAGTGAGGCGGGCGGGATCGAGGAGGCGGGAGGCTGCGGCGCGGGAGAGATGGCCGCGCGCGACGGCCAGCTCGCGGATGGAGCGATTGAGGCGAATGGCCTCTTTGACGAGGGCGGCGGTCTTGGCGTAGCCGATCTTGGGGTTGAGCGCGGTCGCGAGCGAGACGGTGTGGTCCGCGTACCACGCGCAGCGCGCCCGGTCAGCCACGATGCCGCGGACACAGCGCTCCGTAAAGACGCGGGTCGAGGTCGTGAGGATCTCAATCGACTGCAGCAGGTTGTAGGCCACGACCGGCATCATGACGTTGAGCTCCAGCTGGCCCGCCTGCGCCGCCGCCGCGATCGTGAGATCGTTGCCTAACACCTGCCAGCAGACCTGGGT
Source organism: Candidatus Omnitrophota bacterium (assembly GCA_016206665.1). GTDB lineage: Bacteria > Omnitrophota > Gorgyraeia > Aquiviventales > JACQRC01 > JACQRC01. The sequence goes on from JACQRC010000072.1 coordinate 8,899, forward strand.
GAGCATCTCGGCCATCACGGGATTCACCTTCCCCGGCATGATGGAGGAACCGGGCTGCACGGCCGGTAGCTTGATCTCCGCCAGTCCGGTCCGCGGCCCACTGCTCAACAGCCGCAGGTCATTCGCGATGCGGATGAGCTCGACCGCGAGTTCGCGCAGCGTCGAGGAGAGCCGCACGAAATCGCCGAGGCTCTGCATCAGATGAAACAGGTTGCGCCCGGGCTTGAGCGGCAATCCGGTCGCCCGGCGCAGCCGCGCAACGATGTGCGCGCGGTAGCGTGGATGAGCGTTCAGCCCCGTCCCCGCCGCCGTGCCGCCGATGTTCAGCTCCGCCAGCCGCCTCGAGGCTTCGGCAATTCGCTCGCGACAGGTACCCACCGCGGCGGCGTAGCCGCCAAACTCCTGGCCCAGCCGCACCGGCACCGCGTCCTGCAAATGGGTTCGACCAGATTTCACGATATTCCGGAAGGTCCGCCCCTTGACGGCGAGCGCTTGCTCCAGATGGCGCAGCGACGCCAACAATGGCCCCACCTCGGTCAGCGCTGCGATTCGCATGGTCGTCGGGACCACGTCATTCGTGGATTGGGCCATGTTGACGTGGTCATTCGGGTGGACGTGCCGGTAGGTCCCGCGCCGCGCGCCCAAGAGCTCATTCGCGCGGTTGGCGAGCACCTCATTGACATTCATGTGGAAGGAGGTGCCGGCACCCGCCTGGAAGGCATCGACGATAAACTGGTCGGCAAACCGACCGCGCAGGACGTCATTCGCGGCCCGGACGATGGCGTTCGCTTTGGCACGCGGGAGAAGTTTTAGGCCGGCATTCGTCTCGGCCGCGGCGCGCTTGATGAGCACCATCGCGCGCACCATCGCCGGCGACAGATGCAGCCCACTGATGGGGAAGTTTTCGATGGCGCGCTGGGTCTGGACGCCGTAGTAGGCGGAGGCCTGCACGCGCTTCGTCCCGAGAGAGTCCTTTTCAAGTCGGGTGCGGTTCATGGCGACGAGGATAGCACAGGGCAGGAACGAAGGCAAGGCCTAACACTTCAAACACACCACCGAAACACCAAAGGCCACCGAAGCACCAAAAACAAAAGTGCCAAGCAGCAAGTCAACCTGGCAGAGAAGAGACGGGGGTCTATTTTTGTCGCAGTTGTCGATCTTCCAGCCTGCGGTCTCGAGCTCGCTCTTTCAGCAGCACCTTCGATGCTTTACCGCCGGTGCCGAGCACGCCGGCTAGGCGCTCGAAATATTTTGGAGTGAGGCGTCGTCGTGGGCGCGTTTTCTTCATATCACTTCTGTAACGTTCGAATACAGCTCCGGAAGAGCGTCCTGACGAATACGGAACTTTGTTCCGTGATTGTGCTTCGTCCTCGCGTCGAAATCGACGAGGAGATCGCCCTCCACGATCTGGGTCAGGAACCCGTCGAAATGAAAGCCTTTCAGGACAAAGATCCGCTGGTAGAGAAACTGTTCTTTCCTCCCCACCCTCCGACTCTCTGCTACCACATAGAAGGAGTTCAGCAGCTTCGTGCCGGCTTTGTGTTGTAAATCATCAAAGCCCCAATAGGGCTGAGGGTTGAGCTCCCCTAACCCGACGCGCCTTTCGACATCTTCTAACCAGGCCTTGTGCCTGGAATCTACCTCTCTTGAATTGAAGGAGATCACAACTTTCTGCTGGTCGCGGTCCACAATCACCCGAAAGCCTCTATCAGTATAACGTGCCCCGCTGATGGTCTGCCGAAAACTCATTTCGTCGAGGTCTTCATGGGGCCAACCGTACTTTGGCAGGAGAACCTTAGGAACAAAACGGATGGCTCGCGGTGAAGGCTCCATGTGAAATAGCGTCGTCAACGAGCCTGTCTCCATGCGCTGACATTTGAGCTCCCACTCCGCCGAATTGGGGATGGGCAGGTTATTTTCTTCGATTCCAAGCAGATCTTCTAACGTGTTACCAACTCCACCGGCGTTTCCTGGCCGGCGGTTGTCGACCCAACCACGTTTCCTGATTTTCTTGAGCTCTTCTACTAACTGTTGCTTGGTGTAGATTTTCACGCGGGCGTGGCGGAGGGCGGACGCCAAAAATCGAGGAGGTATTCGAAGGTCGTTCCCATGGTGATGTAATTGGAGGGCCAGCCAAAGATGCCGATTTGGTTGACGATATTGGTCCTATCCCAAATGATAATGTTTCTCAACTCATAGCCCACATTTCTCAGCGCCTCAACGATGGCAATGTGTATGGTGATCCTTTTATTCTCCCACCACATGTCGGGCACATTAATGACGCAATGAGCTTTAGGCCTTAACAGTGGCAGTAACTTCTCGAAAATCCCGCCCATTTCACTCGCATAGGCTGCAAGTTCGAGGGTTCCCAAATCTCTCTTGTCTTGGCTATATTGCTCAACTTTTTGATACTGGTTATTCTGCCGTAGTTCGCCTCTGCGGCTCTTGTTAAGGCGTGGCCGGTTCAACAGGTTGGCATACGGTGGAGACGTGACGATCAAACCAACCGAACCTGGCTCAAGAGCGTTGGCAATATTTCTCGCATCCTCCTGGATCGCAATTTGCTTGCTCGTGTTGAATAGGTTGAGCTGACTCAGCCTCCCCTTACACAGGCTGATATATTGTTCCTGAAGATCGAAGCCAACGGCATTACGGTCAACATCAGCAGCCGCTACGAGCGTGGTCCCTGAGCCGACAAACGGGTCCAAGACCAGCTCGCCCTTATGCGTGAAGAGTTCGATGCATCGCTTGGCTAAAGCAACGGGATACGTCGCTGGGTGAAGCGCCTTGTCTCTGATGTCTCTTTTCTCGTAAAAAAACCGCCACACGCCCAGTTGATTTTTTATCCACTCCTTTGGCGTTAGACAGTTGATGTGCGTCGGTGGGCAGTGACAAGCGCGTTGACACCCTATCTCCAAAGTCCGCCTTGGCGTCTCAACGGTCGGGGCGTAAGTGGCAAGCGATTCCCTAACGGCAAAGTGCTTGGAGGGACGGTTCTTCGGGTACTTTCTTCGCTTGGCGACAACAGCTGTTGGAGAGGCCATCAACACCTCATGTTTTTGGTGATGAGTATAACAGTTACCACGCTAATTTGCTACGACGCGGTCCTTCAGCGCTTCTGCGGTTATTTAGCGCCTTGGCGGCGTTTGGCGTGCTTCGACTCACGTTGTTCGCTCAGCGCGCCACCCTGAGCGAGCGCAGCGAGTCGAATGGGTGGCGCTTTGGCGGTTAATCGTACTTGGCAAGGATTTCTTCAAGACGAGGGATGCCCGCGGCCTCGGCCTTCTTGGCCGGCTCGAGGAGCTTCTCCTCGAAGGTGGGTTTCTGCGCCTGATAGAAGAGGCCCATGTAGAGCTTGCTCGCGTCCTGGGAGAGGGCGAAGGCCTTGACCTTGTCCGCAGGGTCGTGGTCCGCGGGGACGTCCGCGATGACCTTGGGGATGTCCTTGTAGGTGTTGTAGTAGGTGATGCAGGGGGAAATCACGTCAATGAAGGCGAAGCCCTTGTGCTGGAGGCCGCGGATGATGAGGTTGGTCAATTGCTGCGGCTTGCCTGAGTAACCCCGCGCCACGAAGGAGCAGCCGTAGGCGATCGTCATCGCGATGGGGTTCAAGGGCTCTTCGACGTTGCCATAGGGTGTCGAGCCTGTGTGCAGCTGGATCGGGCTCGTCGGCGAGAACTGGCCCTTGGTCAGCCCATAAATCGAGTTGTCCATGACTAGATACAGGATGTCCGGGTTGCGGCGCGCGGCATGCGGGATGTGGCCGCCGCCGATGGCGAAGCCGTCGCCATCGCCGCCTACGCCGATCACCTCCAGCGATGGGTTCGCCAGCTTCACGCCCTGACTCACCGGCAAGACGCGGCCGTGCACGACGTGGAAGCCGTACGACTTCACGAAGCCCGACGTCCGGCCCGAGCAGCCGATCCCTGAGA
>JACQRC010000053.1 GCA_016206665.1 Candidatus Omnitrophota bacterium
GCCTCGCTGCGCGACCAGGAGCGGGAGGCCAAGGAGCGGCTCGAGGTCGTCAAGACGGAGTGGAAGAAGACGAAGGGCGAGTCCCAGCCGGTGGTGGGCGACGAGGACATCGCCTACATCGTCTCCAAGTGGACCGGCATTCCGGTCTCCCGGCTCGAGGAGAAGGAGACGGAGCGGTTGCTGAAACTGGAGCAGGAGCTGCATCGATGGGTCGTGGGGCAGGACGAGGCGATCTCGGCCATCGCCCACGCGGTGCGCCGTTCGCGCGCCGGCATCAAGGACTTGCGCCGGCCGATCGGTTCCTTCATTTTCCTGGGGCCGACGGGTGTCGGCAAGACCCTGTTGGCGCGCGCGCTTGCCGAATTTCTCTTCGGCGATGAGGATGCGCTCTTGCAACTCGACATGTCCGAGTACATGGAGAAGTTCAATGTCTCGCGACTGGTCGGCGCTCCGCCGGGCTACGTGGGCTACGAGGAGGGCGGCCAGCTCACCGAGCGGATCCGCCGCCGGCCCTACTCGGTCGTCCTCCTTGACGAGATCGAGAAGGCGCATCCGGATGTCTTCAACCTGCTGCTCCAGGTGTTAGAGGATGGGCGGTTGACGGACAGCTTCGGCCGCAAGGTCGACTTCCGCAATACGGTGCTCATCATGACCTCCAATCTGGGCGCCGAGATACTGAAGAAGCAGGGCGCGTTGGGCTTCAAGGCCCAGCAGGCCGACGTGACCTTCGAGGGCATGAAGGAGCGGCTGATGGAGGAGGTCAAGCGCACCTTCAAACCGGAGTTTCTGAACCGCATCGACGAAACCGTGGTCTTCCGGCCGCTGACGCGGGAGGATCTGCAGGCGATTGTCGAGCTGGAGCTGGCCCATGTGAAGAGCCGGCTGGCCGAGCAGGACCTGCTCATCGAGATCGACCAGTCGGCCAAGGAGTTCCTGATCGAGAAGGGCTTTGACCCGGTCTTCGGTGCCCGGCCACTCAAGCGCGTGATCCAGCGCTTTATTGAAGATCCGCTGGCGGAAGAGATCATCGCGCACCGGTTTGAGAAAAAGCAGCCCATCCGCATCTCCCGCAAGGGCGACGCGCTGGACTTTGCTCCCGCCCCGGTGGCGGCGTCAGGATAGGACGCAGCAGCGCACACGATGGCCGAGACCACGACACCCAACGCGGGGGCGGCACCCGGCGCATCGCGGCTGGGCCGGTTGCCCGGCTCGTTCCAGGCGCTGGGCAACCGGGCGCTCGAATTTTTCGACTATGTGGGCGGCGTGTCGGTGCTCTTCAGCCAGACGATCGCCTGGATTTTTGTGCCGCCGCTCAAGTGGTCACAGATCGCCATCCAGATGTTCAGGATCGGCGTCCAGAGCCTGCCGGTCGTGGCCCTCATCTCCGTGTTCATCGGGATGGTGTTGGCCTTCCAGAGCGCCTACCAGATGCAGCGCTTCTCGGCGGAGATCTACATCGCCAGCCTGGTGGCACTCTCCATCGTCAGGGAGATCGGTCCGGTGATCACGGCGCTCATTGTGGCGGGGCGGGTGGGCGCCTCGATTGCGGCGGAGCTGGGCACGATGAAGGTGACCGAGCAGATTGATGCGCTCGAGACCCTGGCCGCCAATCCCGTGCGCTACCTCGTCGTGCCGCGCTTCATCGCGACGGTCGTCATGCTCTTCATCCTGACGTGCTACGCCGATCTCATCGGCATCATGGGGGGCTTCCTGGTCGGGGTCCTCAAACTGGACATCAGTCCCCGGCTCTACTGGCGCATGACGGTCGAGCCCCTCCACGCCAAGGATGTCATGACCGGGCTGCTGAAGTCGCTCTCCTTTGCAATCATCATCTGCGTCATCAGCTGCTATGAGGGATTCCGGACCGAGGGCGGCGCCGAGGGCGTGGGCCGGTCGACGACGCTGGCCGTCGTGACCTCGTTTATCATGATCATCGCCGCCGATTGCCTGTTTACGGCCCTATTTTATTTCACGTAAGGAGCGTCGCGCGTGATTGAGGTCATCAACCTCACCAAATCCTTCGGCGACCACCTCGTGCTCGACGGCGCCAACCTCACCATCAAGACCGGCGAGACGATGGTGATCATCGGCTCCAGCGGCTGCGGGAAGAGCGTGCTGTTGAAACATCTCATTGGTCTGCTCCGCCCGGACACGGGCCAGGTGCTGGTTGACGGCGAGGACATCACGAGATTGCGCGGCAAGGAGCTGGACCGGCTGCGGCTCAAGTTCGGCATGCTCTTCCAGGGGGCGGCCCTGTTCGACTCGATGACCGTCGCCGAGAATGTCGGCTTCGCGTTGACCGAACACACGAGCCTCGACCGCGCGACGGTCCTCAGCCGGGTCTCGGAGTGTCTGCAGCTCGTGGGGCTCGAGGGCATCGAGGCGCTCTATCCAGCGGCGCTCTCCGGCGGGATGCGCAAGCGGGTGGGCCTGGCCCGGGCGCTGGCGATGAATCCGGAGATCATTCTCTACGATGAGCCGACGACCGGCATCGATCCCATCATGGGCGATATCATCAACGATCTCATCATCGAGCTGCGCGACCGGCTGAAGGTGACCTCGGTCTGCGTGACCCATGACATGAAGAGCGCCGACAAGATCGCCGACCGCATCGCCATGCTGTATCGCGGCAAGATCATCGAGGTGGGCACGCCGCTCGAGCTCGAGCAGACCGCCAACCCCGTCGTCCGGCAGTTCATCGCGGGCGACGCCGTGGGGCCCATAACGGAAGGGATGGAGTTCGGGCACGTGACCAGGAGGAGGTGAAGACTCGTGGACGGGCAGACCCGCAGGATGGAATTGCTCGTGGGGTTGGTCGTGTTGATCGGGATCACCATTCTCATCGTCATCGTCTCATCCATCAGCGGCCGGTACATCATGAAGCCCGGCTATCACCTGAAGGTGACCTTCAGCTCGGCGAACGGGGTCGCCATCGGCGCGCCCGTCCAGTTTGCCGGCGTGGTCAAGGGACAGGTGAACGACATCAAGATTCTCTACCGGGAGCCGCCCAACCCGCCCCAGGTGCAGCTGACGGTGTGGTTGCCGACCGACGTCAAGGTCAACGCCGACGCCACGGTGCTCATCAGCACCTTCGGGCTGTTAGGCGAGAAATATCTCGAGATCGTGCCGGGCGCCGGGACCGGGCGGATGTTGAAAAATGAGGACCTGCTGATCGGCCAGGAGGCGGTGTCGATGGAGGAGCTGGTCCAGAAGACCAACAAGGTGCTCTCGGCGCTCGAGTCGGGTCTGGGCTCGATCAACAAGTTCTTCGGCGATGAGGACACCCATCTCGCCCTGCGGCAGACGCTGCAGAACTCCAGGGAGCTCACGGCCACCCTGCAGACGATGGTGGCCAAGGTCAACAGCGGCGAGGGAACGATGGGCAAGCTCTTCATGGATGAAGCGCTCTACAATGAAGTGCACGGCTTCGTGAGCGAGCTGCGGGCGAATCCGTGGAAACTGCTGTACCGGCCGCCGAGCGCGAAAAAGGGCCAGAAGAGCAACTGATGCCGAAACTCAAGACCGTCTTCGCCTGCCAATCGTGCGGCTATCAGTCGCCGAAGTGGCTGGGCCGGTGTCCGGAGTGCGAGGCCTGGAACTCCCTCGCCGAAGAACGGTTGGAGGCGTCGCCGACGCTGGGCGGCGGAGGCACCGCCGCCTTGGCGGAAGCCAAGCCGGTCCGCCTGGATGAGATCACGCTCCACGAGCGGATGCGCATCGCGAGCGGCATCGGTGAGCTGGACCGCGTCCTCGGCGGCGGGCTCGTGCCCGGCTCGGTCGTCCTCGTCGGCGGTGAGCCGGGGATCGGCAAGTCGACGCTGCTGCTGTGGGCGATGGGACAGCTGGGCGAGCAGGGGGTGCCGGTCCTGTACGTCAGCGGCGAGGAGTCGCTGCAGCAGACCAAACTGCGCGCCACCCGCCTGGGAACCCGGAGCGAGCAGCTCTACTTCGTCTCGGAGACGCACGTAGAGTCGATCCTGCAGGCCATCGAGCAGGTTCGGCCGCAGGTGGTCGTCATCGATTCCATCCAGGTGCTCTACCGCAGCGATCTCACCTCAAGCCCAGGCAGCGTCAGCCAGGTGCGCGAGTGCGCGAATGCGCTGGTGCGCGTGGCCAAGAGCGCCGGCACGGCGCTGCTGCTCGTGGGGCATGTGACGAAGGACGGTTCGCTGGCCGGCCCCAAGGTGCTCGAGCATCTGGTGGACACGGTCCTCACCTTCGAGGGCGATCCGCACGCGGGCTTCCGCATTTTGCGGGCGTCGAAGAACCGGTTCGGCGCCACCTCCGAGATCGGCGTCTTTCAGATGACGGGCCGCGGCCTCGAGGTGGTGGACAACCCCTCCGCCTCCTTTCTGGCGGAACGCTCGGCCCAGGTGCCGGGCTCGATGGTGACGGCGTCCCTGGAGGGGACGCGGCCGCTCTTGATTGAGATTCAGGCGTTGGCCTGCCCGACCCATTTCGGGCTGCCGCAGCGACGGATGAGCGGCGTCGACATGAACCGCGTGCATGTGCTGTTAGCGGTGCTCGAGCGCCGCGTGGGGCTGCAGGGCATTGCCACGCATGATGTGTATGTCAGTGCGTCGGGGGGCGCCACGGTGATCGAGCCGGCCGCGGATTTGGCGATCGCCATCGCCGTCGCCTCAAGCCTCAAGGAGCGGCCCACGCGCTCGACCGATTGCGCGCTGGGTGAGGTGGGGTTGTCCGGTGAGCTGCGCAGCCTGTTGGGCGCGGAGACCCGGTTGACGGAGGCCAAGCGCCTGGGCTTTACCCGCTGTCTGATCAGCCGGTCGAGTGTCCGCGATCTGCGGATCACCGGCATGGAGATCGTCGCCGTATCCAGCGTGCAGGAGGCGATCGCCGCCGCGCTGGAGCGGCCGTAGTCATCATCCCGGGAGGAATGCTTCCATGACCTTTACCGTCATCCGGTTGTTCTTCTTGCTGGCCAGCGCGCTGGTCGGCATCCAGTTGGGATCGTATACCCACGCGCCGCACGGGGCGATCTGGGGCGGCGTGATCGGCTGCACCGCCGCCGGAGGCCTCGTCCTCGTGGAGTGGCTCATGCACAAGCTCTCCGTGGGCGGCCACCGGATTTCGACCCGCGGCATGTCGGCGGCCGTCTTCGGGTTGATCTTCGGGCTGCTCATGTCGAAATTGCTGGGCGACGCGATGGGCCTCGTTCCCATGGACGAGTCGCTGCTCGCCACCGTGCGCCTCGTGTCGATGCTGGTCCTCAGCTACCTCGGGGTGGTCGTGGCCCTACGGGGCCGCGACGAATTCAATGTCATCATCCCCTATGTGCGCTTCACGCGGCAGGATCAACACGAGGACCTCGTGATTCTCGACACGAGCGTGGTGATCGACGGGCGGATCGCCGACATCTGCCAGACCAAGTTCCTGCAGGGGCGGCTGATCGTGCCCCGCTTCGTGCTGCGGGAGCTGCAGGCGATCGCCGACTCGGCCGATCCGCTCAAGCGCAACCGCGGCCGGCGCGGTCTCGACATCCTGAACCGGCTGCGGAAGGCCGAGCACGTCGACGTGCGGATTCACGAGGAGGATTTCCCCGGCATCGCCGAGGTGGACTCGAAGCTGGTCAAACTCGCGAAGCTGCTCGATGCCAAGGTGCTGACCAATGACTACAACCTCAACAAGATCGCCGAGGTGCAGGGCGTGACCGTGCTCAACATCAACGAGCTGGCGAACGCCCTGCGGCCCGTCGTGCTGCCTGGGGAGGCCCTCGAGGTCAAGCTGATCAAGGAGGGCAAGGAGTACAATCAGGGTGTGGCCTATCTGGAGGACGGCACGATGGTCGTCGTCGACAATGGCCGGTACCTCATCGGCCAGGCGGTGCGCATTCTGGTGACATCCGTCCTGCAGACCAGCGCCGGACGGATGATCTTTGCGCGGCCGGAGCACGAGGCGGCCAAGCCTCCTGCCCGGTAACCGGCCTCTCATGGCTCGGATCGTCCGGCACGCCAAGGCATCTCGCGTCGTCGCCGTCGTGGCGGCGGCAGGCGCAGGCCGGCGGCTCGGCGGACGCCGGCCCAAGCTGCTGCTCCCGCTGGCCGGGCGGCCGATCCTGATCCATACGCTGCAACGGCTGGCCGGCTGTTCCCTCATCGGCGGTCTCGTCATCGTCGCGCGCCGCGCCGACCTGCGGCGGATCAGGACGCTGCTGCGGCGCCACCGCATTCCGAAGGTGCTCGCGGTGGTGCCGGGCGGGCCGACCCGTTTGGCATCGGTGGGCGCCGGCATTGCCGCCGTGCCCGCGGCCGCGGAGTTCATCGTGATTCACGATGGCGCCCGGCCGCTCGTGAGCCACGAGGTCATCGCGCGCACGCTGGCGGAGGCCCGGCGCTCGGGCGCAGCGGTGGCCGCCGTGCCTGTCGCGGCGACCATCAAGCAGCAGCTCGACCACACGCCGGTGGTGACCCTCGACCGCCGCCATCTCTGGGCCGCGCAAACGCCGCAGGCCTTCCGCGCGCGGCTCATTCGCCGGGCCTACGACGGGGCGCTCCGGTCTCGCCGCGCTGCCACCGACGATGCGGCGCTGGTGGAGCATCTGGGCCACCGGGTGGCGTTGGTGGCGGGCGATGAACGGAACATCAAGGTGACGACCCCGCCGGATCTCTGGGCGGCAGAGGCCTTCCTCGCTCATGGCTAAACGCCTGCGGATCGGACACGGTTACGACATCCATCGGCTCGTGAAGGGTCGAGCGTTAGTGTTGGGCGGCGTGAAGATTCCGTACCACAAGGGATTGATGGGCCATTCCGACGCTGATGTGTTGCTCCATGCGATCATTGACGCCCTGGTGGGGGCGATCGGCGACGGAGATATCGGGCAGCATTTTCCTTCGAGGCATCCGGCTTGGCGCGGCGCTTCCAGCTTGGGGTTGTTGAGGCGCGTGAGAAATCGTGTCGAAGAAGACGGGTATGCGATCAGTAACGTCGACGCGACGATACTCGCCGAACAGCCCAACTTGAGCCCATTCAAGGCGACCATGGCGCAAACGATCGCGCGCGAGTTGGCGCTGCCGCAGCATGCCGTCAACATCAAGGCCCACACCAACGAGGGATTGGGGCCGGTGGGGCAGGGCCGGGCGATGGCGGCTCATGCCGTGGTGCTCGTGCAGGAGGTGGGACGGTGACGTGGGCGTGGCTCTGGTGGCTGCTTGGCGTCGTCGTGGCGGTGAAGCTGGCCGTGCTGTACCGCAACCGCGAGGAGATCCGCGCCTGCTTTGAGCGGGACCCGGCGGCCAGCAATTGGTTCGAAGTCGTGCTCACCTATGCCGGGCTGCACGCGATCATGATGTATCGCGTGGCGCACCGCCTGCGCCTTTGGGGCGTGCCGATCCTGCCGCGCGCCGTCTCGCAATGGGCCCGCTTCTGGACCGGCATCGAGATCCATCCGGGAGCCACCATCGGCCGCCGCCTCTTCATCGACCATGGGATGGGTGTCGTCATCGGCGAGACGACGATCCTCGGTGACAATGTCACCCTCTTCCAGGGCGTGACGCTCGGCGGCACCGGCAAGGACAAGGGCAAACGGCACCCCACCATCGGCAACAGCGTCGTCATCGGCGCCGGGGCCAAGGTGCTCGGCAATATCACGATCGGTGACAATGTCATGGTCGGCGCCAATGCCGTTGTGGTGCGCGACGTGCCGCCGGGCTCGACGGTCGTCGGCGTGCCGGGCCGGGAAACCAAGAGCGCCGACCGGTACTTTCCCGGCATAAATCTCGACCACACCCACCTGCCGGACCCCCTCGCCGACCGGCTGGAGAAGCTGCAGGACGAGATCGACCTGATCGAGCAGCACCTCAAGGCGTGGAAATCCAACCAGCCGAAATAATCTAATGGCCCTGCGTCTGTACAACACGCTCTCCCGCCGCCTCGAGGAGTTTCAGCCGCTCAAGCCGCCCCACGTCGGCATGTACGTCTGCGGCCCCACCGTCTACGATGAGCCGCACCTCGGCCACGCGCGCAGCGCCTATGCCTTCGATGTCATCCGCAGGTACCTCAAGCACAGCCAGCACGAGGTCACGTTCGTCCGGAACATCACCGATGTCGATGACAAGATCATCGAGGCAGCGCGCGCCGCAGGCTCAACACCGCAGGCTATCGCCGAACGCTATACCCGCAGCTATCACGACATGACACGGCTCTTGGGTTGTACGCCACCCGACCGGGAGCCCAAGGCGACCGAGTACATCCCGAAGATGATCGCCTTCATCGAAGGCTTGATCAAGCGGGACGCGGCCTACGCCGCTGGTGGGAGTGTCTACTTCGACGTGGCCAAGCACCGGGACTACGGCAAGCTCTCGCACCGTTCCACCGATGAGTTGCAAACCAGTGAGCGGGGTGAGACGGGCGAAGGCAAACGCGCCGCGCTCGACTTCGCGCTGTGGAAGGCGTCGAAACCCGGCGAGCCGTCGTGGGAGGGTCCCTGGGGGCCGGGACGGCCCGGCTGGCACGTCGAATGCTCGACGATGAGCACGGCGCTGTTAGGACAGACGTTCGACATCCACGGCGGCGGCTTGGACCTCATCTTTCCGCACCACGAGAACGAGATCGCCCAGTCGGAGGCGCTCGCCGGCGAACCCTTCGCCCGCTACTGGCTGCACCACGGCTTGTTGACGACGAACGGCCAAAAGATGTCGAAATCGCTGAAGAATTTCGTGACGGTGCAGGATGCGCTGGCGCAATGTCCGCATCCTGATTGCTTGAAGATCTTCTTCCTCAAGACGCACTATCGTTCGCCCATCGACTACTCAGCAGAGCGATTCAACGAGGCGATAGAAAACTGGAAGGAATTTGACCGATTTTTTCAGTTATGCCAGCAGGCGTTAGCTCATTTGCCGAGCGGCGAGACCGATGCCGATCTTCTCGACATTTACAAACGCCGCGAATCGTTTGATGAGGCCATGGATGACGATTTCAATTCACCAAGAGCTCTGGCGGTATTATTCGATCTTGTCGATCTGGGTCAGAACATCATCGAGACCGGTGGGAAATTACACATAGCTAGCAATTTATACAAGGTGTTAGCGGAATGCGGTAAAACACTCGGGTTGTTCGAAGCAGGGACAGCCGAAACAGATCCCAATGAACTTCGACGTGTTGATGCGTTGATAGAACAGAGAAACAGAGCGCGCAAAGAGAAGAAATTTGATGTCGCAGACCAAGTTCGCCTGCAGGCGATGGAACAGGGTTACTTGATGGTAGATTCGGCGGGCAAGACGTATCGGGTTAAGATTCGATGAGGCGGGGTCTGTTCATTACCTTCGAGGGCCCGGAGGGCAGCGGCAAGAGCACCCAGGCCCGGCTGCTCGCAGCCTACTTGCGCCGGCAGGGTCATCGCGTGGTGCACACGCGCGAGCCGGGCGGGACCAGAGCCGGCGAAGCCATCCGGCGCGTGCTGCTCTCGACGCGGTTTCGCGAGATCTCCGATGCGACGGAGCTCTTCCTCTATATGGCCTGCCGGCGGCAGCTGGTGGATGAAGTCATTGCGCCTGCGCTGCAACGCGGACGGGTCGTGGTCTGCGACCGGTTTCTCGACGCCACACTGGCCTACCAAGGCTACGGCGGGGGGGTACCCCTCGCGCAGATTCGGGCGCTGGGTCGCGTGGCGACGGGAGGATTGGCGCCGGACCTCACCGTGGTCCTGGACGTCGAGACGCGGGTGGGCCTGCGCCGGGCCGGCCGGGTGAAGGATCGGATGGAACGGAAGGAGCTGGCCTACCACCAGCGCGTGCGGCAAGGCTACCTCGCGCTGGCCCGCCGCGAGCCGCGGCGCATCCGGGTGATTCGGGTCACCGACGGTGTTGCCGCCACGCAGCGGCAGGTGCGCCATCTGGTGCGCGCGTGCTTACCGAGGCGACGATGACGCAGATCCTGGGCCATGAGGCGGTGCTGGCGTCGCTGCGCCAGGCCGCTGCGCAACAGCGCCTCGCGCACGCCTATCTCTTCGCAGGGCCGGACGGCGTTGGCAAGCGGCTGGTCGCAGGCTGGTTCGCGCAGCTGCTCAACTGCACGGCGGCGGAGGCGTTGCGGCCGTGCGGGCAGTGCGTGGCCTGCGAGAAGACCGCCCGCCGGATCCATCCGGATCTCTTCTGGCTCGAGGCCGCCGAGGCTCCGACCGTCAAGATCGAGCAGGTGCGTGCCATCATCGAGCGGCTGGGGCTCCGGCCCTACGAGGGGCATCAGGCGGTGGCCATCATCCATCCGGCGGAAGCGCTCACCGAGGACGCGGCCAACGCGCTGCTGAAGACCCTGGAGGAGCCGCGCGGCGAGGCGGTCGTCATCCTGGTGACGACCGACGCGGGTCGCTGCCTGCCGACGCTGGTCTCCCGCTGCCGGTTGGTGCGATTTGGCGCGCTGGCGGCGTCGCTCATTGCGCGCCGCCTCGTCGAGACCTGCGCTGCTCCCGAGGCGGCGGCGCGCGAACTCGCACGGCTCGCCGAAGGCAGCCTGGGGCGGGCGCTGGCCTTGGCGCAGTCCGGGGCGCTCGCGCGCTGCCGCGCGTCGGTTGAGCAGTGGCGCAACACCGCCATCCTGCTCGACGACCGCCAGGCGTTGCGGGAGGCCCTGCTCCATCTGATCTGGTGGACGCGGGAGCAGCTCGTGCGCCGCGCGCAGGGTGGCGACGATCCAGCGCCGCTGGGCGTGCTGTTGGAAGAGTTGCTGGCGCTGGACGAGGCCGCGGAACGGTACGTCAATCCCCGGCTGGTCACCGCCCTCGTTCACACGAGGCTGCAGGCCAGCGGCGTCTTCAACCTCTTGCCGGTCACTCAACCATGAGCAAGGCCTTTTACGTCACCACGCCGCTCTACTACGTCAACGCCGAGCC
>JACQRC010000055.1 GCA_016206665.1 Candidatus Omnitrophota bacterium
GAGCGCAGCCAACTACATGAATTCCCAGCTCATCAAGATGGAAGCCATTATCAACGGCTATGTCGAAGGCATCGCGCTCGACGACCGCGGGCTGGTGAGCGAAGGCAGCGGCGAAAACATCTTCGTCGCGCGCGACGGCGCGCTCATCACTCCGCCGCTCGCGAATTCGGTCCTGCCCGGCATTACCCGCGACACCGTCATCACCCTGGCCCGCGACCTCGACATCCCCGTGCGCGAGGAGGCCATCCCCCGCGAGATGCTCTACATCGCCGACGAGGTCTTTTTCACCGGTACGGCCACCGAAATCGCGCCCATCCGCTCGATTGACAAAATCAAGATCGGCTCGGGCCGGCGCGGGCCCCTCACCAAGAAGCTCCAGGACGAGTTCTACGGCATCGTCAACGGCACCAAGCCCGACCGCTTCGGCTGGCTGACGCTGGTCAAGCAGCCTGCCCCGCAGCATTCTCATGCGGGGCCGGTCGCCGCCGCCCGCTGATCCCGCAAAGCGGGATCACCCTGAGCGAGTCCGTACGGACGAGTCGAAGGGCTCGCTCCCCACGGCCCTGAGCGAGCCCCGCCGCTACGGCGGGGCGAGTCGAAGGGCGGCGCGACGCGGACATCTGTTCGTGCTGTCAGCGCCCTCGGGGGCGGGCAAGACAACGCTGGCGGAGCAGTTGGTGCGCCGCGATCGGCGGCTCGCGCGGTCCGTTTCGGTGACGACGCGCGCGCCGCGGCCCGGGGAGCATCAGGGGCGCGATTACCATTTTGTGACGCGGCGGCAGTTTCAACGGTACCGCAGCAGCCAGGCGCTGCTGGAATGGGCGCGCGTGCACGGCCACTGGTACGGCACCCGGCGCGCGCCCATCGAGCGGGCGCTCAAGGCCGGCCGCGACATCCTGCTCACGATCGATGTGCAGGGCGCGGCGCAGGTCAAACGGCGCTGTCCGGAGGCGATCCTCCTCTTTGTCCGGCCGCCGGATTTCGCGACGCTGCGCCGGCGCCTCGTCGGCCGGCACACCGAGACACCGGCGGCGATCGTGCGGCGGCTGCGGGTGGCGCGACGGGAGCTGCGGTGCGCCCGATGGTATGACGAGGCCGTGGTCAATGACCGTCTGACCGTTGCGGTGCGCCGCGTGCGGGCGATCATCCGCGCCGCGCGGCGGCGGGGCACCAGGACGTAGGAGTACAGCGATGGCCGGGAACATCCCACTGGAGGAGCTCTTGCAACAGGGAGGCAGTTTGTACAAATTGGTCCTGCTCGCCTCGAAGCGGGCGCTGGAGCTGAGCGAGGGCGCGCCCAGGCTGGTGGACCTGAAACATCCCAAGGTCTCGACGGTGGCCCTCCAGGAGATTCGCGAGGGCAAGGTCGCCTACGTCATCCCGCAGCCAAAGGACAAGAAGGGAAAAAAGGAAAAGAAATAATTGCCTGCATTTCAACCGCCAAAGCGCCACACGACCGCCAAGACGCCAACACCGCGAGCGCGGCACGTTGTCCTCGGGGTGACCGGTTCGATCGCGGCCTACCGGGCCTGCGAACTCGTCGAGACGCTGAAGGCCCGTGGCGTGGCAACCACCGCCGTGTTGACGGCGGAGGCGAAGCACTTCATCGGGCCGCTCTCCTTCGAGGCGCTGACCGGGCGGCCGGTCTACTCGGAGCTCTTTGATGCCGGCGAGGGGCGCGGCACCGTCCATATCACCCTGGCGGACAGCGCCGACGTCGTGGTGGTGGCACCGGCGACGGCGAACCTCATTGCGAAATTAGCCTATGGTCATGCCGACGATCTCTTAAGCTGCATCCTGCTGGCGACGAAAGCGCCCATCCTCATTGCGCCTGCCATGAATGTGCATATGTGGGATCATCCGGCGGTGCAGGAAAATGTCCAGCGGCTCAAACGGATGCAGGTCCATCTCATCGAGCCGGCGTGGGGCAAGCTGGCCTGCGGCTACGAGGGCGTGGGCCATCTCGCCGAAGTCTCGACGATCGTCGAGGCGACGATGAAACTCCTCAAGGCATGAATGGCTCACAACGACCCTTGCGCATCGTCGTGACCGCGGGCCCGACGTGGGAGCCGATTGATCCGGTGCGGTTCATCGCGAATCCCTCGACCGGGCGGGTCGGCTTCGCCATCGCCGAGGAGGCGAAGCGGCGCGGCCACCGCACGACGCTGATCACGGGTCCGACGCATTTGACGCCGCCCGCCGGCGTGCGATGCGTCCGGATTCAGACGGCGCGCCAGATGTTGCGCCAGGTCAGCCGCGCTTTTCCGCAGAGCGACAGCCTGGTCATGACGGCGGCGGTGGGGGACTTCCGTCCGGCGCAACCGCGGCGGCAGAAGGTGAAGCGCCGGAGGCTCGCCGCGCGGTGGTCGCTGCCCCTGGTCAAGAACCCCGACATCCTCGGTACGCTCGCCCGCCGCAAAGGCCGGCGGCTCGTCGTGGGTTTCGCGTTAGAGACGCACGATGTGCTCGCCGAGGCGATGCGCAAGTTGCGCGAGAAAGAGCTGGACATGCTCGTCGCGAACCGCGCCAAGCCCAGCGGCGAGCCCTTCGGCGACCGACCGGTGACCGGTTACCTGCTCGACCGCCGCGGCAACATCGATGCGCTGCGCGGTGTGACCAAGCAGCGGCTCGCCAAGTTGCTGCTGGATCGCGTCGAATATCTGTGGCAGACGGCGACGTAGCCAAGTGGCCCAAGGCGGCGGTCTGCAAAACCGCTATTCACCGGTTCGAATCCGGTCGTCGCCTCCACGCCGGGATGGGGGAACGGCAGACCCGGAAGGCTTAAAACCTTCTGTCCCGAAAGGGGCGTGTCGGTTCAAATCCGGCTCCCGGCATGAAAAACAGACCACAGAAACACGGAAAGCCACGGAAGCACGGAACGCAGTTTCCGTGTTTCCGTGCGCGGGCGGTTAGCTCAGCTGGTTAGAGCGCATGGTCGA
>JACQRC010000057.1 GCA_016206665.1 Candidatus Omnitrophota bacterium
GGAAGACGACGACCCTCTAAGCGTGCCTTTCGAAGATCAACCGCGGCGACCTGAAGATCATCACCATCGAGGACCCCATCGAGTACCAGTTGAAGGGGATCACGCAGATTCAGGTGCATCCCAAGATCGGCCTCACCTTCGCGCAGGGCCTGCGCTCGATGCTGCGCCACGATCCGGACGTGATGATGGTCGGCGAGGTGCGTGACAGCGAGACGGCGGAGATCACCATCCGCTCGGCGCTCACCGGGCATCTCGTCTTCTCGACGCTGCACACGAATGACGCGGCCGGCGGGGTGGCGCGGTTGCTGGATATGGGCATCGAGCCGTACCTTGCGGCCTCGTCGGTGGAATGCTTCATCGCCCAGCGGCTGGTGCGCCTCGTGTGTCAGGCGTGCCAGCGGACCGTGCCGGCGCCGCCCGAGCTGCGTGGCGACTTGGGGGCGGAGATTCATGAGTATCTCGAGGGGACGGGCTGTGGAGAGTGCAAGCAGACCGGGTACAAGGGGCGCACCGCCATCCACGAGTTTCTGCTCATCACCGAACCGGTGCGTGATCTCATCCTGCGCCGCACCTCGGCCAAGGAGATCAAGCAGCAGGCCGTGCGCCAGGGGATGCGGACGCTGTTTCAAGACGGGTGGGACAAGGTGCGGCTGGGCCTGACGACGCCCGCGGAGGTGTTGCGGGTGGCCCAGAAAGAAGCGGACGCGGGCGAGTGATGCCGGCCTTCCTGTACAAGGCGAAGGATACGGATCGCCACGTGATCGAAGGCACGATTGAGGCGGAGAGCGAGGCCGCGGCCCTCGACCGGCTCGCCTCGCTTGGCTATTTTCCGATGGCGATCACCGAGGCCCAACCGACGCAGGGTCCGGCCGCCACCGCGGCGGCGGCTCCGGGACGGCGCCGGCGGGTGCGGACGCGTGATCTGAGCCTGCTGACCCGGCAGCTCGCCGATCTGGTCGGCTCCGGCGTCACGCTGCTGGATGGGCTCAACCTGCTGCGCCACCAGACCGAGCATCCGACGCTGCGCTTCATCGCCCAGGAGCTGGCGAGGTCGATCAAGGACGGCCTCTCCTTCTCCGACGCGCTCGCCAAACATCCGACGGTCTTCTCGCCGATCTACGTCGCGATGGTGCACACCGGCGAGATCGGCGGCGTCCTCGAGCAGGTGCTCACCCGGCTGGCCGATCTCTCCGAGGCGGAGGATGAGCTGAAGAGCCGCGTGCAGCTGGCCCTCGTCTATCCCTCGCTCATCATCCTCGTCGGGATTGCGACGATTACGATTCTGCTCACCTTCGTCATTCCGCGGCTGGTGTCGCTGTTCCAGGAGATGGGCCAGGTGCTGCCGCTGCCCACGCGGATTTTGATTGCCATCAGCCGCTCGAGCGTGCAGTATTGGTGGGCGGAGGTCCTGGTCACGGTCGCCTCGGTGGGGTGGTATCAGTGGCAGCGCGCGACCCCGTCGGGGCGGCGGGCCATCGACCGGTCGAAGCTGCGGCTGCCGCTCTTCGGGCCGCTGATTCAGCAGGTCGAGCTGGCACGGTTCTCCCGGTCGCTCTCGGTCCTGCTGAACCACGGTGTGCCCATTCTGCAGGCGCTGGAGGTCGTGTCTCAGAGTCTGACCAATGCCGTCTTGCAGGAGGATGTCCGGCGCATTCAGCGGGAGGTGCGCGACGGCTCCGCGCTCGCCAAGGCGATGGGGGAGAGCCAGCTCATCTCGCCCTTCATGACCAACATGGTCGCGGTGGGCGAGGAGGCGGGGCTGCTCGACTCCTCGCTCATGAAGGTGGCGACCGCCTATGAGCGGGAGGCGGACCGGATGATGAAGTTGCTGACCTCCATGTTGGGGCCGCTGCTCATCGTGATCGTGGGGGCGGCGGTGGCGTTTATCGTCATCGCAATGTTGCTGCCGATTTTCCAGATGGGAGTCATCGCCCAGTGAGAACCGTACACCGCCGCCGGGGTTTCACGCTCATCGAGATCATGCTCGTCGTCATCATCATCGGGGTGCTGGCGGCGATGGTCGTGCCCCGGCTGGCCCGGCGCACCGAGCAGGCCAAGGTGGCGCGCGCGAAGGCCGACATCGACGCGAACCTGTCGATTGCCATCGATCTCTTCGAGCTGGATAATGGACGCTACCCGACCACGCAGGAAGGCATCCAGGCGCTGGCGCAGGCGCCGCCGGGGATGGAGACGTGGCAGGGGCCCTACCTGAAAAAGGCGTTGCCGGTCGATCCCTGGGGCAAACCGTATGTCTATCGCGCGCCCGGCGAGCATAACACGAATGACTACGATCTCTTCTCCACGGGACCCGACGGCGTGGAGGGCGGGGGCGACGATATCGCGAACTGGAATTAGCCGGGCCCGCGGCTTCACCCTCATTGAACTCATTCTCGTCGTCCTCATCCTGGCCGCGCTCGCCGGGATGGCGGTGCCGCGGCTGGCCAACACCTATCAGCAGTTGACCCTGGAGCATCACGCCTTGGCGCTGGTCGGCTTTTTCGAATACGCCCAGGCCACCGCCGTGGTCGAGCGGCGGGCCTACCGCTGGTCCTACGACCCCACGACGGCCACCTACCAGCTCTCCGTCAATACCGATGCGGCCCATCCCGAACTCTTCGAGCCGATGACCGGACGCTGGGGACGGTCGCGCACTCTTCCCCCCTCGCTGCGTCTGGAGGCGCCCCGCGCGCCGATCATCTTCTATCCTGACGGCCGCGCCGAACCGGCGACGCTGACGCTGGAGAGCGCCCAGCGCGATCGGTATCTGCTGACCATCGACGGAGCCACCGGCCACGCCAGCGCCGAGCATGTGCGCCTGCCGTAAGCCACGAGGGATGCTGCTCTTTGAGGCGAGCGTCACCGTGGCGGTGGTGACCGCGGGGCTCATCGGGATCGTCAGCACCTACTCGGCGGTGATCGGCGCGCTCAAGCGGGGCACGCAGATGACGGTCGCCACGCGCTGTCTCGATCTGCAATGGGCGCAACTCGAGCTGAGAGACGCCCCAAACGCCGGCTCCGGCTCCGGCGAGTGCGCGGAGCCGGCCTTTCAGTGGACGGCGGAGGTGTCGCCGGTGGCGAACACCACCCTCGCGCTGGCCACCGTCTCGGTGGCGTGGAACGACCGGCGGCGGTCCCGGCAGGTCCAGCTCGTCTCCTACGTGTCGACCGCCGCCGCGGCTGCGCCATGAGACCCGCGGGGCGGCACGGCAGCCGGGGTCTCACCTTCGTCGAGCTGCTCGTCGCCGTGACGATTTTCGCGATTCTGGGCGCCGGGGTCGTGGCGATGTTCGCCGGCGGCGTGCGGACCTGGCGCACGATCCATCGCGTCAGCGACGCCAATCAGCGGCGGCGCGCCGCGCTGTACCAGTTGACCGAGGACTGGCGCAACGCGGTCTGGGTGGCCAACACCGAACCGGTCTTCACCGAGGATGAGCTGCGCTTTGTCACGCGCGCCGCGGATCCGACACGCGCGACGCGCCATCGGCTGGGGATGGTGTGGGTGCGGTACCGGCTGGAGGAGCAGCGCGGCACGCAGGCGCTGCGGCGGGAACAAGCGCCCTTCCTGCCCGGCGTCAAGGAACCGAAAGCCACCTACGCCACGACGATCCTCGAGCGGGTCAAGGCCTGGCAGGTGTCGTACGCCACGCTGAGCGCCGATGTGGAACCGACGGTGAGCTGGGCGGAGACGTGGGACGCCCCCGAGCTGCCGCGCGGCGTGCGCATCGAGGTCACCGCCGCAACAGCGCAGGGCGACGAAACGCTGACGCAGGTGCTGGTCAACCCCCTGGGGCGCCTGGCGCAGGCATTGTGACCCATTCGATGCTTCGAC
>JACQRC010000061.1 GCA_016206665.1 Candidatus Omnitrophota bacterium
CACCTCCCACCTCTCACCTCTACCGGTCAGGCCCCCGCGGCTTCGCTTGGCGAAGCCAAGCGGCGGGGGCAGGCTATGGTCGAGCTCGCCGTGTTCGGCACCCTCGTCCTCTTTGCCCTGGGCGTGCTGATCCGCTTCGGCTTGGCCTTCAATGCCCGTCAAGAAGTGACGATGGAGGCGTTTCGGAACGCCCTGCGCCAGGCGGCGGCGCAGCGCGGTGACCCGGGCGACGAATTGGCGGCCGCGCAGTACGTGGTCGTGCAGGACCGGATGGTGCCCGACCCCTCTGAACCGTTTGGCTTGAACCCGCGCAACCGGGTCGGCGGCTCAGCACAAGTGGTCTGGGGCCATTTCCTGACCTTCTTGGACGGGGAGGATGACGAGAATCGGGTGTGGTTCCGGATCAACGGGGCCCCGCCCATCCGGTATGACACGGCGGAGCTGCCCAGCCGCAAGAGCCAAATCCAGCCCTTGGGCGATACCAACCGTCTGCTGAGAACGTTTGCCCAGCAGCACCGGAACGAATCGCTCGCGGCCCAGACCATCACCAATACCACGCAGGCCCAGCAATTGGATGCAGTGACGACCACGATCTTTCTCAAGGGTTGCACACCGGAGACGAAGGCCACGTGTCGTCAGCAGAACGTCCTCAGCGCCTTCCAGCAACTCACGGACCGAGAGTGGGTGACCCCCCATGCCCCGCCACAATAATCCTTTACTCACCACTCACGGTCAGGCCGTCATCGAAACGGTGATGGGGCTGATCGCCGGGATGATTCTCTTAGTGGGAGCGGCCAAGGTCTGGACGTGGCTCGACACCGTCATCGTCGAGCGGCAGGAGGAGTACCAAAAGACGCGGGTGGCGGCGGCCAGCACGACGCCGGGGATTCCGAACCATTACGGTCCGCCGCTGTTGTCCATTTTTGGTGAGTTCAGCGGCCAGGTGCCGCTGACCTCAGGCGGAGGGGTGGTCCCACGCTCGCCGTGCACCGACGCCGACCCGCTCATCGCCCAGGCGGAGCTTTTGATTGCCCAGGCGGAGGCGCTCTGGGCGGAGGCGGATGCCCTGCTCGCCCAGGCGGAGCAGTTGTACCTGGAAGTGCAGGATCTCTTTAAGCAGGCGGATGCGCTCACGAAGCAGATTGACCTGCTCAAACAGCAGATCAACGCCCTCCAAGCCGAGATCCAGCAGGACCAGCAGCAGATCGAAGCCATCATCGGCGCGTCCTACGATGCGCTGGTCCTGGTGCTCGCGAACACGAACAACGATTGGAGTCAAGTGCAGCTGCTCTTCAGACTGTCGGACGCGGAGTTGGCAGAGGTCCAACAGCTCTACGCCGAGATCCAGCAGGATGAGGCGGATATCGTGCAACTGCAGCAGCAAATTGAGGACTTGAAACTGCAGCGTTCGGCCCTGTTGCTGGACGCCAAACGCAAGCAGGCGCAGGCCGATCTACTCATCCAGCAGTCCGTGCCACTGACCCAGCAGGCCAGCGACTTGGAGAACCAGGCCGCGGACTTGATCAGCCAATCCTATCAGTTGTGCGGGAGGGGGACGTAACGATGGCACGCCGTCGCCGCCACCCTCGGGCCGAGGGCCAAATCGCCACCTACCTGACCCTGATCACCGCCCTGATTCTGATGATGACGATGGTCACGGTCAACGTGGGCAAGGTCGCCATGACCCGGCTGCAGACGTCCAATGGCGCGGACGCCGGCGCGTTGGCCGGTGCCTCGTGGTACGCCAGCGTGGATAACGAGGCGGCGGAGCTCTCCCAACTCATGTCGGACATGTACCATATCTTTCAGGCCTTCATGGCCCTCTCGTTGGTGACGCCGTTTCGGGACTGGTTCGACGGCGCCGCGATTGCGACGGCCATGACGGGCGTCCAGTTCCTGTTGAAAGAGCAGGCGGAAGAGCTGGTCAAACAGGGCAACGCCTTTGCGCAGTTCCAGGCCACCGCGGTCGCCTTTTCGAACGCGGGCGTGGATGACCCGCGGGATAAGAGCGATGCGGATAGTTTCGACGCCTTCCTCGAGAAGATGGCCGACGACGTCCGTGACCGCGACGCGCCAGACGCGCCACCGGAAAAGTCGCGCTTCAGCTGGGACCGGATTCCGAGCGACCCCAGCCGGGGCGCCAACACGGTGATTGTGGATCGCAACATGCGCGACCTCCGGGTCGACCCGCAATCGGCCAGGCTGTGGTGGGCGTTTAAGATTGATTGCATTCTCCAGTGTTGCTGGCCATGGTCCGTCATGAACACCCAGTTTGACCGGTCTAACGGCAGTGGTGCGCTGGAATCAACGCTCTGGCCGAGGTGGATGATGTTCATACCGCTGCCCATACCACAGTGGGAGGCAGGGGTGTATCTGTGTGCGTGGGCGCCGGTGCCTTGGCCCATCTACGGTTCCATCAACCTGGACAACCACACCGACGATCTCTCGGTGACGGTCACCCACTGCGAGCAGCAGGCGAATCTGCGGCTCTGGCGACTCAGGTATCAGGATCCCGCCCAGCCGTTGAACCCGCTCTGTCCGCCGACGGCGCCTGACAGCATTGCGTCCACCGGGAAGGCGCACTACGGCGGCGGGCGGGTGCGGGGCGCTCCGTCAACGCACCCGCGGGCGAAATTTACCGCGAAACTCGTGGAGGCGAAATAATCCCATGACTCCTCCTGGATGGGTACGGCGATGGTCGAAGATGGCGGCCTGCGCGGGCCTGCTCCTGATGAGCTCGACGGGCCGGCTCGACGCAGCTGGCGCGGACCATCCGGCCGTGCCCGTCGTTCCGGATGCCATGATGGTCGAGCAGCGGCAGCTTGCCATAGGCGAGATCCCCATGGTGGTGACCTCCTATGAGACGGGCGCGCGGCCGGCCGAGGTCGTGCAGTTTTACCGGCAACGGCTGACGGGTAAGCGGTGGATGACGATGCCGGGCAGCCGGGTCTCCACCCCGGAAACAGAGCTGATCGTCTTTTCGAACGGCGAGGAGCAGTTGATGGTCAACGCGGAAGCTGCATCGGCAGAGCCACAAGCGACGACCCGGGTACTCGTCAACGCCTGGCGTCAGGCGTTGCCTCCGCTGCCATCCGCGGACCCGGCCTCATGGAGCAAAGGTCAGCCGGGTCAGCCCTGCCCCAATACCCCCTGCGCCGGGGCGGCGCAGGCCGAGCAGCCAGCGGCGGCGTCCCCGCCTTCGCCGGTGGCCGGCCAGGAACCCTTTTATCTGCCGGTCTATCCCGGCGCTGTCCGGCGGATGTTCGTGGCCACGAAAGCGGGCGGATATTGGAGCGGCGCCTACGAAACTGAGGATGCCGTGGACCGGGTGTTAGCCTTTTACCGGAAGGCGCTGCCTAATTTTGGCTGGCGCGAGACCAAAACTCGTGAGCTGACGGTGCCCTTGCCGTCACCCAGGGAGATGCTCCCGCCCCAGGCGCCGAAAGAGGCGGTGGAGCAGTTGGCCTCGATGGCCGCCGGAGGGTCCCTCGTGACCACGGTGGTGCTCTTCGATGGCCCCCGGGGCACGGCGGCGGTCTCCGTCACGACGGTACCGGTCGTCCATCATACGATGGTGGCGCTGCAGTTTCATCCGCTGCGGCCGTTTAGCCGTCGCAGCCGGGAGGCGGCCCATGCGGCGCGCTGATCGCCTGCCTGCGCCGCGCCCAGGCGATGGCGAGGCGGCGCGGCAGGCAGGCGGCCAGTCCACCATCGAATACGCGGTGCTCATCGCCGTGGTCGTGGCGGCGCTGCTGCTGATGCAGCGGTATGTGAAGGGGGCCATCGCCCAGCGCTGGCGGTCGGCCGGGGACGTCTTCGGGTTCGGCCAGCAATACGAACCCGGCGTGACCCAGATCACGAAGGACGTCAATCAATAAGAGGAGCGCGCGATGTCGCTATCGGTGCTCGCCATCTATGGGTTGGTGATGGGCTCGGCGGCCCTGCTGACCATCGGGCTCGTGCCCCTGGCCACCGAGCAGTTCCAGCGCCTGATGCGCCGCCGGGTGAGCAGGGCGACGGCCCAGCTCTCCGGCATGTTCCTCGAGATTCCGGTGGCCAAACTGCTGTTGTTCTACGCGCTGGTGCCTGCCGTTCTCGGGCTGGGCTGTTGGCTCATCGTCGGCAAACCCGTGGCGGCGGCGGTAGGCGCGGCCCTGGGCATCGTCGTTCCGGAGTTCCTGCTCAAGCATGTGCGGCGCCAGCGCCACCGGAAGTTCAACGACCAGTTGGTGGACGGGCTGATGATTTTGTCCAGCTCGCTCAAGGCGGGCTTGAGCATCCTGCAGGCGATTGAAATTCTCGTGGAAGAGATGCCGCCGCCCATGTCGCAGGAGTTTGGCCTGGTCATCAAGGAGAACAAGATGGGGATGCCGCTCAACGAGTCCTTAGAGCGGCTCAAGAAGCGCATGGTCTCCGATGAGCTCGGCCTCGTCATTACGGCCATCCTGGTGGCCCGCGAGACGGGCGGCGACGTAACCGAGGTGTTCGGCAAGCTCATTGAGACGATCCGCGAGCGCAAGAAGATCCGGGAGAAGGTCAAGACGCTCGTCGTGCAGGGCAAGCTCCAGGGCATCATCATGAGCGGGCTGCCGGTCGGCTTTGCCGCCATGACGTACACGACCAACCGGCACTACTTCGACCCATTTTTCAACGATCCGCTGGGACGGATGCTGATCGCGGCGGTGGTCGTGATGGAAGCGGTCGGCGCGCTGCTCATCTTGAAGTTCAGCCGTGTGAGGATTTAAGAGGAGGCGAGGCCGATGTTCTTCGTCATCCTGGATCTCTTGGTCATGGGCAGCGTCATGTGCCTCGTGCTCGGCTGCCTGCCGGATGTGTCGGAGCGCCTCATGAGCGCGCGGGTCAGCGCGGAGTTGGGCGAGGACCCTGAAACGGTGGCCGCCGCCCGGTTCGGGCGCCTGCTCAACGTGCTGGATCCCATCAACCGCTCGCCGAAGCTCGAGCTCCTGCGACGCTGGTTGGGGACGAACCTGGCCTCAGGCCATATCGCGCTGAGCAGCGTGCAGTTTCTGGCGCTGAAGGAGCTCATGGCGGGCGCCTGCGCGGCCGGGTACGTCACCCTGGTGGGGTTGTCGAAGGTGGAGCCGTTGTGGCTCGTCCTGTCGCTGGTCCTGGGATTTTTCCTGCCGGATCTCTGGCTGGCCCAGCGGATCAAGCGGCGCAAGGCCGCCATCGCCCGCGATTTACCTGAGGTCGTGGACCTGCTGAATCTCTGCGTGCAGGCCGGCTCGGACTTCAACTCCGGCATCCACCGGGTCATGCGCGAGTACCGGCGCTGCCCCCTCATCGAGGAGTTGGCGCAGGTGCAGCACGAAATCAAGGTGGGCAAGCGGCGGCGCGATGCGCTCAAGGCGATGGCGCACCGCGTCAACATGCCCGAGATGGCCTCCTTCGTGCGGACCCTGGTCCAGGCGGACCGGATGGGCACGGGCCTCAGCGATGCGCTGCGCATTCAATCGGAGGAGACCCGGTTGCGCCGGTACCATCAGGGCGAACGGCTGGCGGCGCAGGCGCCCATGAAGATGCTCATCCCGCTGATCCTGTTCATCATGCCGGCGGTGCTCATCATCGTCGGCGGACCGATTATCCTGCAGTTCATGGCTGGGGACTTCTTCGGCAAGACCACGTTCTAACGGGGCGGAGCGGGAAACCAACAAGGCGGCGTGGCGGCATGCTGCATTGGACGGATAAACGCTGGGTGAAGGTCGTTTCGGCGACCATCGCCATCCTGTTCGGTTACCAGCAGGTAACCTACGGGGCGGACTATGATCTCCAGGCCCTGTTCCGTCCCACGCCGCAGGCGGAAGCCGCCCTCGCCCAAGCCGTCGTCGCCGTCTACCGGGAGCTCCTGTTCCGCGACCCCACGACCGACGAGCTCAAGCAGGCGCTCGAAAGCCTCAAGCGCCAGCCGGATCTCGGGCCCATCTTCCAGTCCATCATCTCCTCGCCGGAATTTCGCCAGCGCCAGAAACAGTGGAATCCCGAAGAGCAGGAGCACGCCCTCGCCGAGCGACGGCAGTTCGCCGAGGCGGTGGCCAACCGTGTTGGGACCTTCCTGCGACAGTTTCTTGAGCAATCAGCAATCAGCAATCAGCAATCAGCGGACGACGGCTACGTCATTGTTCCTTCCATCCGCAAGGCCGCCCGCTCACCCCACACCGCACACCTCACGCCTGAGCAGATTGTCGAGCTCGAGGCGTGGCTCCGCCGCCCGTCAACGCTCGTGCAGAACTGCGCGGCCAATGCGCTCGCCCCTGTCTTGGAGATGGTCGGTCGCGCTGCGCCCCGTGACCAGCTAACCGCCGAAGCCGTGCTCGTGGACTTGGTCGAGGGCCGTCTCACATCAGCAAGCAGCGAGCAGCGAGCAGCAAGCAGGGGCCCGCTCTACGTCAGCATGGCCGCGGTCCAGCGCGTCGCCGCGGCTCACGGCCTCACCCTCAATCCGGTTGAGCTCACCACCGCTCAACTCGCCGCCCTGAAATATCCTGCCATCGCCAGCCTGGACACCAACCTGGACCGGACCGCGGACCACTATGTGGTGGTGACTCAGGCTGATGCCCAGCGCGTCGTCTTCGTCGAATCGGACGGCGTCAAGCGCAGCGTGCCCTTGGAAACCTTCCTGGAACAATTCCTTGTTGAGCACACAGCAGACAGCACACAGCACACAGAGGCTGCACTGCGGACGGGCTATGCTCTCACCACCGAACCGGAGACCTACGAGCTGCGCTTGGCCGAACGCCAGGCGGCGCGCGTCTTAGGCGGTGAAGATCCGCGCGACCGGTATAGCCGCCTGCAGGGGCTGTTCAGCTTCATGGACTTGTACGGCAGGATAGGGAATTTCACCAGTTCCTTTAGCGCCGGCGGTTTTGCCCAGAACTGGTGGAGGCCGTTCGTCACGCCAGCCGCGACCTATGCGTTGCAACGGGCCGGGGTCAACAAGCCCTACGCGCGGATCTTGGGGGCCGGCGTCGGCGGCTTTGTGCTCGGCGGTGTCGGCACCGGTACCAACCCGGAGGGTAAACCCGACGGCTCATTTGGCGTAGGGTCCGGCCTCATCAAAGGTGGTATCTCGGTTGGAATAGTAGCCGCCACCGAGACCGGTGCGCGCTACTGGCCGAATTACACCCCGCTCATCGCGGCCGCCGCGACGGCGGCAGGCATCGCTGCCGAAAGAGGTCTGTCAAGAGCGGTCTTCAACACCAAGGGCCTGCCACGACCTCTTGAGGCATGGCAGGCCGAGCTCGAGAACAAGACGGCGGGCCAGCGGTTCGCCACGGGCTTCACATCGTCGTTCAACCAGGCTGACACCTACATCAATCTGGGTCACGCCCTCCTGCAAACGTACGCCGTCGGCGACCTCAAGATGGACCCGGGCCGCGCCGTGCTCCTGAGCAACGCGCTGGCCGGTTCTGTCAGCGCGTTTCTGCCACAACCTGGTGAAACGCTCACACGAAAGGATCGCTTAGGCAACCTCGCAGGCCTGCTGGCCAGTCAAGGCGCCGCCTTTGGCCTCCAGTCGTATGCAGAGCGGCTCATTCGCAAGGGAGCGAACCCGGCGACGGCAGCCCAACTGATTCAACTCGGTTCTGCGTTAGGCGGGGCGACGGCCGCCGGCATTGTCAACGAGGCGCGCGTTGACGGTCCGGGCGGCAGCTTCTGGCAGGGCTTCAGCGGCAGCATGGCGCGGTCCGGGCATGACTTTGCCATGACACAGCTGCGGACGGCCTCATTAGGGTTGGCTGATCCGAGGACGGGACAGATTCCCAACGCTCTCGATTCCTCGACCATCGTCCAGCACGTCATCCAGGTCGGCGAGCTGCACCGCCAGGCGGAGCGCGTCGGCTTGGGCCCGGCCTTGCAGAACCTCGTCTTCGCCAACGCGATTGCCACCGCCAGCCAGCAGTTCGGCCGCACCCTGAGCGACGCCATTCGCGGCGGCGAGTATGTGCGCCGTCCATTGCCTGGCGCCGAGCCCGGCAAGCGGCCGCCTATCATCTTCGGGCTGCCGACGCCAGATGGTAGAACGCAGTTCTCCGACCTGAAGAACCAGCCCCTGGGGAGCTTCCAGACTCCCGGTAGCCAGCTGAAGACGGTCACACCCACCGGTACCTCGGTCCTCACCGCCGGTCCTCAGGGCATCTGGTTCGACACGAGCGGCCAGATCATCAATGAGGCGACGACGCCACTAAGCGTCACCAGCCCGGCGGCTTCCTTCATGCGGGCGGTCAATCCAGCGACCGGCGTCATCACTGAACGGACAGAAACCCACCAGGCGCCCTTCGTGCCCACGGCTCAGGAAATGACCAAAACACCGTTCATCAACCCGGCGACCGGGGTGACGGACTATCTCATCAGCGCGAGCCATATCGCCGACCTGACTGACATCAACTCACCACCAGTATTTAGTCACAATGTGGAGATTGTCGGCAATGAAATCCGACCAAAGCCAGGCAGTCTGACGACAATCCTCGGCCGCGACTTGACGACGATCGTCCAAACAGGTTTCGAATCCCCCGAACTCAAGATGAGTCTCGCGGATATGACGAGCTTCCGCGAGTCCATGACGGGTATTCCGCTGCAGCCCATGGCGACAGCCACATTGGGCACGACGCCCATTCAGGTGTTCACGGCCGCCAATGACCTGAGCAGGGATGGGCAAGTGCTCCAGATGCGGGTCTTTAATGAACACGGCGTTCGCGCAGCCCTGGATGCCGGCAAACAACTGCTGGATCTGGGCGGCCTCCAGGTGGCGGTCGCACCCACGCAGACTCCAGGTGTCATTGAGGTCGCCGGCCGGCCGCTCCTGCCCTTGGACAAGAGCGGCAACGTGTTTGCGGAGTTTCAGTACCTGAAGGTCGCCGACCAGGCGTTGCAGCCAGGCGGCGAGCAGACGCGGATCGTCATGAAGGCGCTGGGTGAGGTGCCGGTCCCGTCGCAAAATCCGCTCATCACCAACATGCGGGCCGTCGCCCTGCCGGATCGGCCGGTGGCACTCATCGGCTTGGGCAGGATCGGGTATCAGGGAACGTTGGTCGGCGACCTGCAGCCCGGCTTCCAGCTCGGTGATTTTGTTGTGGAGAAGCCGGTGTCCAACTTTACGCTCACGGCTGCGGCGGATCTGAGCCAGATCAGGGACTCGTTGCGGCTAACAGCTCCGATCGAGTTAGGCGCGGACAGGACGGTCTATGTGGAAATGCTCGGCACCGAACGGCGGCTCGCCGGGCCGGTGGCCGCAGGCACGCTGCCAGACACCGATGGCATCAAGCACACCCTGCAGTCGTTAGGCACCGAGATGCCGTTGCCGAACGGTACCACGGCCCGCGGAGACTTGGTGGCCATCACCAAAGGCAACGAGACCGTTGGCCATCTGTTGGTGAAGAACATTTTCCAGGAACACAGCCCCACGCTGGCCGTCATCAACAATGATAAGCTCGGCCGCACCCAGACGGTAGCCATCCCGAAGCCATTCGTCAAGATGCCGGAGACGTACCTCACCAAGGCCTATGACGTCTACAGCGCCCAGGGACAACGCATCTCCCGCGACTACTACGCCGGCGACGATCTCGCCCAGCGTGAGAACTTCGGCGTGGCCGGCAAAGTGCAAACCATTGACACCATCGGGTCCGACAAAATGGTGCGCCAGGACCTGACCACCGGCAAACTGCTCACCTTCACCAAGGGTGCCGGTGACCAGTTCCAGCTGAGCCAGGTACGCGGTCAGCGGGGGTTAGAGATGGAGATCGTGGGGGG
This sequence comes from Candidatus Omnitrophota bacterium, assembly GCA_016206665.1. Classification (GTDB taxonomy): domain Bacteria; phylum Omnitrophota; class Gorgyraeia; order Aquiviventales; family JACQRC01; genus JACQRC01. The sequence continues at coordinate 9,769 of JACQRC010000061.1, forward strand.
GATAACCCGCTTCGTGAGCGACCCGCTGGACCGAACCAAGGACATCGTGCACATGCCGCTGAAAGACCTTGGGAAGCTGCCGTTAGGTAGTCCAGCCCAGGTTGCGGCCAGTCTTGGGGAACCGTTTGAAGTCAGGGCGGCCGATCATGCCATTGGTTTCCAAGTGGAGTTCAAGGGTCGTCGGGAACTCTACGATCTGAGTGGCCAGCCAATGGGCCGACGGCCTGCCGACAACCTGGTCAGCCAAGTGGCGGCACAGCGTGACAGCCAAGCAGTTCGCGACGCGGGGAAAGCGTTGGGAGTTACGTTGCCATCAGTGTTGGAGCGTGGCCAGCCTCCGGAGGGACCGATCCGGCTCGGTCAGGTGGAGATGGTGCATATTGGTCCAACTGATCCTGCAGGCGTTTTGAGACAGCATTTATCCACGTTGGATTTGACCGATGCGGCCATGGTTCAGAAGCTGCAGAACTTAAATCTGCAATTGGTGGCCAGCAATATTCCTGGCTTGGAGGGCAAGCTTCGCATCGATGGCAGCGATCTGACTCCAGCAGCACTGACGGCCATTGATACCGGCGTGGCCAGTTACCTGAAGCGAGCGGATGCCGCCATCGCGGTGGGTGCCCAGGAGGCTCTCCGGGGGGACACGACTCGAGCAGCCTATCGAGAGAGTGTCAATCAGGCGGCGCTCATCACACGATTTGGACGAGCGGTGGAACGGCAGGCTACCGTCGCTCAACTCCCAACGCAGCCGCAACTCACCACAACGGAGATTGACACGGTGTTGGATTCCCGGGCCGTCCTGGCGGTGAATCAGTTGAAAGATCGTTTGCTGCCGAATACTCAGCTCGCCGTTGACCGCTTCGATGAAGCCTACTTGGCGTATACGGTACCGGTCATGGAGCAGAAACTGGCGGCGGCGGAAAATACCATCCAGCGGGCCACCAGTCGGGAACGCCTGCTCCGCAGCGTTGCTCCCAGCGAGAATTCGTTGGTCTACAGTCGCTTTGGTGGTGGCGCCGTCCTTCCTGACCAGTCGGTGCATGATATTGCCGCCCCGCTCATTAGTGAGTTGCAGATGACGAAGGCCGATCTCATGCAGGCCCAAGCGCGCAAGGACGTGACCTTGGCACTCTCGGCTCGTTTCGATGTTGAAAAAATTGCCGTGGCAGGGATGGAAGCTCAGCGGCTGCCCGAGGTGTTGTCGGGGACGATCAAGTCGCAACCATTGCAAGGTAGCATACAGGCCATCATGCGCATTGAAGATCCTGAACAGTTGGAGCGCGTCGCCACCTTCCTGGAGGCTGAGCGCCAGAGACCCACGACGCTCTTTGACCGGGTGGGTAACGGCGCCGGCTACGTAGGAGCCGCGTTGGTCGGCGGTGGGACATCGGTGTTCCAGCCGGCCGTCGGACAGGCTCTTGGGCAGTATCTCATCGAAAGTGGATACGCCGCGGTCGGCCACGTCGACCGTCGGACCCCCGTCTTGCGAGCGGCACTGGAGCAAGGCCACCTCGACGTCTTTACCGCCAGGGAAGTCGGCCAATATGCGCGGGCTGTCAACACAGCGCTGAAACTGCGGCTGGGCGGAGACGCTGTTATTACCGCAGCCACCGTGCCGTTTGCCGTGGCGAATCTGTACCGCATCGGCGCAGCGGTTGCGGAGGCGGAGACCTTGGGACTAGGATTCAGATCAGCGCTAAACATTCAAGAGGGCGCTGGAATTGCACGCAATGCCCTCAATGTTGGTCGCGCCGTTGTGGGTCTGGGATTACGCGGCGAGCGCGGTGCGTTCTCCGCCGAGCTGTTAGCCGGCGGCCGCGAGTTTGCGAGCACGCTCAGTTCGGTGCGTACCTACGTGCAAGCCGTTGCCCAGGCACTCCCAGGCACCATCGGCTACGGCGCATTACTGGGAGCCCCACTCCACGCCTTGGACGCTTCGGTGAATTTCAGTCTCACCGATTTCCAAGGAATGCCCTTCTTCAGCTTTGACAGGGCAGGGGCGCGTCAGTTCATGGAGCATTTAGGTGAAAATGTTCTGACGTCGACGGCTCAGGGGGCCTTCTACGGCGCCGGCTTTGCGGCCTTCACGCCCCTCTTTGGCGTGGCCAGGCCATTCGTAGCCCAAATCCCAATCGTTGGTGTGACCGCTGACGTATTGGCCGTGGGTGGTCAGGGGCTGATCCGCGGTGTGGGCCTCAATACCGAGCGCGGTGTTGGTCGCCTGTTGAGCGGGTTACTGGAAGAGGGCGTTGTCGAGAATACCCCTGAGCTGTTGACCGGCGGTTCCATTCAACTTCCTGAAGTGCTTCAGGAAGCGTTGGGGAACTTGAATGTCAGAGGACGAGGTCGCGCTGCGTTCAGCAGTTCCTTGACGCCGTCAAGCGCATCGACACAACTGCGCTTACCAGGCCTTGTCTCCGCATCGCTTCCCCAGGCCGTAGCTACCGTGCCAACACCTCCCGCGTCCACCACGGGCGGCGCAGCCGCGCCGCAGCCCGTGACGATTGCACCAGGACCCACGGGGCAGGGAATCCTGCCGTTTGCGGAAGGCGTGCGGCTGGAACCGCAGCAGATGAGCCTGCCGTTCACTGATGCCGTCAAGACCACACCGGTGACAACGGCCGGACAACTGACACTGCCGTTTGAGCCGCCGGCCGCGCCAGCGGCTGCGGTCGGTGGGCTGCCCGCCGTGCGCACGAACGCGGTGGCCATCGAGCCGCAACAATTAGCGAACGCCTATCGGGACCTGGGACTCTCATTCGGCGTATCTGAGGGCGCCGTGAATCAGGCGTATCGAGCGCTGGCGAGACAATTCCATCCCAATGTCAATCGCGCTCCTGATGCCAACCGGATGATGGCCAAGATTAATGGGGCGCGCGACATCATCAAGGCCGCCGGATTCCCCAGCGCGTCGAATGTCCCGCAAGCCCCAGCTCACGCCGCTCCAGTCCAGAAACTCTTGCCGCCCGCGCCGCCGGCCATCACGGCTGCCCGAGCTCAGACCGCGCCACGACCTGAGCCGCCTGACGAAGCACCTGGCCACGTCATTCGATTCCCGACGGAGCAGGCTCGTCCTCCTTCACCAGAAGTCGAAGCGCCACCGCCATCGGCCGTACCTGCCGCCGCACCGGTGCCTGCGACCAAGCCGGCAGCCGCAGCAGTGGCCGAAGCGCCGCGCGCTCTGGATAAAGCCGCCCTGCACACGGCCGACCCGTCGGGCGGTGTCCATCCAGGGCTGGCTGGTCTCGGTGTGCGCACGGCCGCAACGCCTGAAGCAGCGCTGGGCGCGCGCTCCGTGGACACGCGGCGGCTGCACGTATCGAATCCTGTCAATGGCGCCGTCCGGGCAGGACTCTTGGGCCCGATCTTGGCCCGCGGGATGCACACCCTATCGGAAGCTCCCCGTCCGGCAGCTACTACCGCGCCAGCACCAACGCCAACCACAACACCAAAACCGCCCGTGGCGCCTTGGGTTCAGCGTGAGTTGGCGAACGAGCGTGCTGCGATGCGCGGAGCACTCGGTCACGACAACACCGGAACCGCCTCGCTTAATGCCATGGTACGGGAGGTCCAGCGGCGGGCCATGCGCCAGGACCGAACCCGGGCTGCGATCGCTGAGGCAGGCCGGGAGGTAGTGGACGACGACACGGCGTTGATGCATGCTCTCGCGGAGCGAGCCGATCAGGCCATGCGCCAGGGGCCGTTGCGGCCGGTCGCGGATCACCAGATCGGAGACGTTTGGACCGACGGAGTCATGGCGTTTGTTGTCGTTGATGTGGATGCTGCCGGCCGGCCAATGGTGGCCCGCGCTCCCGGGCAGCTCGGCGACGTGCGGCCGATCATTCATAGTGTTGGGTCGGACATCATGACCCATTACGGTGATACTTTGATCCGCTTAGGTCAACGCCCCAGTTCTCCTGCTCAGCCATCCGGCCGCGTCGCACCTGTGGCTCCACCAGCTCCTTCAACATCGGCAATCCAGCAATTACGGGATGGTGACCAGCGGAGAGAGCAGACGTTCGCAGCCAGTCTGACCGCCGGCATTCAACGGACGGTGGAGGCCGCACAGCGTCGGTACGACGGATTCGTAGCGCGCTACACGAAGCATGGGACGACGTCCATTGACCGACTGCCGCCTTGGCAGCGTGAGACGTTGGCAAGTCTGGAGGCCAAGCGGCGTTATACCGCACCAGTTCCGCAGGGAGGTCCGGCGCAAGTGTTCTATCGCGCGGTCACGACTGAGGAACTTCACCGCATCGTGCAGCATGGCGGTATCGTTCCACAGGCACTGCAGCCGGATTACGCCGGCCCATCCTTTGAGACGGCGATCGCTGATGGGGGGGCCTTCGGAGTCGTGACGCGACACAAGACCTATGGCGCCGACACGCGGTACCTGACCTCCCTGACGACGAGTGAAGCGTTTGCGCGCAGCCAGGCCGCCAAAAAGAATGGTGTCGTCCTGCGTATCGTCCTGCAGACACCCAAGGCGTTTCCGACCGGCCAGTTCCGCATGGCAGCCGGCCAAACGTTCGATCACGAACAGGAGTTTGTGGTTCCCGCTGTGATCACAGCGGAAGAGATTGTTAATCTCAACGATGTGAAGGCGCTGGCTCAGCGGCCCGCGCCCGCGGCCACGGCTTCGCCCGTGGCTCAGGTAGCCCGGGCGGCTGTCACGGGGCCTGCGCTGCAGTCCGCTGTGGCGCGACACGTGAGCGCGCCAGTCGCTGCACCCACCGCACCGCGCTCACCGCTGGTGGCCGATGTGCCAGCGACGCCCGCCGTGCCGGCAAGCCGCGCCACACCGCCGGCCGCCCTGCCCAAGACCGCCCTGCACACGGCGGACCGCACGGGACACATCCAGCGCGGCCTGGCCGGTCTGGGCGTTCGCCCAGCGCCACGCACTCCTGAGGAAGCTTTGGGTGGTCCACAGATCGGCAGCGATACGACGCGACTCCACAGCACGCCTCGCACGCCTGGTCCAGCCCGTGAGGGGGGGCTGCTCGGTGGACCCGGTCCTGTCCGAGGCTTGCATACGGCCGTCGAGACGCCGAAGGTAGCCCAAGTTCTTGGCCGGGGCGTGACTGCCCCAGCGCCTGGTGCGCCGCCGCGCGCCGCCCCCGCCCCGGTCCCCGTATCTTCAGTGCCGACCACAAAGATAGAAGCCCCCAAGACCCCGGTCGCCCCGGCAGCGCCCGCGAACCGCCCTGACACGCCCCGCGCCCCAGCCACCGCGACGCCCGGTCTCACGGCTCCGCGCCCCATTTCAAATGTCCCCCTTCGTACCCCAGCGCCCGTCAGCGAAGCCGTGCGCCATGGTGGACCAGCGACAGCCGCACCAGTTTCTAGCGTAGCTGCCGCACCTGAAGCGCCGCGCGTCACTGCGCAACCTCTTGGGCCCGCGCAGCCAGCGGCCCCACGTCTCGCGGCGCCCGCCCCGCGGGGTGCCGCTGCGCCGCAAGAGATAAGTATTGTGTCCCTCGAATTACCCGAATTAGCCGCGGCCACAGCCGCTACCGTTGCCATACCCATGGCGAAACCGGCTGAGCCAGTGGCCCCGCGTGTCACCGCTGAACAACCGCAACCGATGGCCAGCCCAGTGACCAGGCGGGAGACCATCGAAGCCACAGCCGCCCCCGACGCACCGAACCGTCCGCCGATGATCGAACTCGTCCGTGCCGCGGGGACTGGCCCACTGCCAGCCATGGCCACCCGTCGGCCACCGCCCGCCGCGCCGATCGCCACCGCGCCGGCGCGTCCGACGACGATCGCCACGCCCGAAACTCCGCGGGCTGAGGGCCGTCACGCCGACCCACCCCGCCTCGCGGTGGCGCACGTCACCCGCGCTGCGGTGACCGGACCCCTGGCGACCATGACAGCTGCCCAGCGGCCGCCCACACCGCTGGCTCCGACCGCGCAACAGCGGGAGATCGCAACACCCGCAAGTAGGGGAGAGCCGACCGCATTACCGACAGCACCTATGCC
>JACQRC010000062.1 GCA_016206665.1 Candidatus Omnitrophota bacterium
GCCTTGAGGAGGTTGAAGTTCTGCATGTTGCGCGCGCCGATCTGGATGATGTCGGCGTACCGCTCGACGAGCGTCAGGTCGCGCGTGTCCATGACTTCGGTGACCACCGGCAGGCCGACGGCCTTGCCTGCGTCCCGCAGGAACTTGAGCCCCTCCTCCCCCAGACCCTGGAAACTGTAGGGGCTCGTGCGCGGCTTGAAGGCGCCGCCGCGCAAGATGTGGGCCCCGGCGCGCTTGACCGCTTTGGCCACATGCAACAGCTGCTCCCGGCTTTCGATCGAGCAGGGTCCGGCCATGACCGCCAGCTTCGGCCCGCCGATCTTGACGCTGCCGACGCTCACGACGGTGTCGGCCGGCTTGAAGTCGCGTGAGACCAGCTTGTAGGGCTTGAGGACCGGCATCACCTTCTCGACGCCGGGGAAGACCTCCAGCGGCTGGACCCGCAGGACATCCTCCTCCCCGATGACGCCGATGATGGTGCGCTCGACGCCGGAGGAGACCATGGCCTTCAAGCCGAGCACCTTGATCTTCTCGAGCAGGTGGCGGATCTGTTGCTTCGTCGCGTCGGGTTTCAGGACGATGATCATGGGTGCCGCTTACTCCTTGTCCGATGATCGCAGGAGGGTCTTTTTCAGCGCCTTCACGAACCGCTCATTCTCCGCGCGCGTGCCGATGGTCACGCGCAGGTACTGGTGGAGCTTCCACACGGTCATATCGCGCACGATGACGCCCAGCTTCAAGAGCGCCTGCGAGACGGCGTGGCTGTCGCGCCCCACGTCGAGCAACACGAAATTGGTGGCACTCGGAATGTAGCGCAAGCCCAGCTCCTGGAACTTGCGGTAGAGATACCGCTTGCCCTCGCGCACCAGCTTGCGCGTCTGGGCGAGGTGGCGGTGGTCGTCGAGCGCCGCGAGGGCGGCCACCTGGGCCAGGAGATTCACGTTGAAGGGCTCGCGCAACCGCTCGAGACAACTGATGAGCCGCGCGTCCGCCACCCCGTAGCCGATGCGCAGGCCTGCCAGGCCGTAGGCCTTCGAAAAGCTGCGCGTCACCATCACGGGATGCCTCGCGAGATAGTGCAGCCCATTCGGGTAATTGCGCTCCTCGACGAATTCGAAATAGGCCTCGTCAAAGTAGACGAGGACGTGGGGCGGCAACCTGTCCAGCAGCGCGTCGACCTCTTCCTTCGTCACATAGGTGCCGGTCGGGTTGTCCGGATTCGCGAGGAAGATGATCTTCGTCTTCGCGGTCACCATCCGGCGGATCGCCGGCAAATCGTAGCGCAAGTGGCGCAGCGGCACGCTCACGACCGTGGCCCCGCACGCCCGGGCCGCGATCTCATAAATGAGGAAGGTCGGCGTGGCCACGATCACCTCATCGCCTCCTCCGATGAGCGCGCGCAACGTCAGCACGATCAGCTCATCCGAACCGTTGCCGAGGATGATCGATGACGCGCCCACCCCCAGCTTCTTGGCCAACCGGTGCTTTAGGTAATAGGCGCCGCCGTCCGGGTATCGGTGGATCGTCTTGAGCGATTGCTTGATCGCCTCCACCGCCTTCGGCGATGGGCCCAGGGCGTTCTCGTTGGACGCGAGCTTGATCACCGCTTTGAGCTTGTGCTCGCGCTGCACCTCCTCGATCGGCTTGCCCGGCTGGTAGACCGGCAGGTCGAGGAGGAACTTTTTGTCGATGAGGATGTCGAGCTCAGCGCTCATAGTTCGACTCGCTTCGCTCGCTCACTATGACCCTGAGCAAGGGCCGCACTGCGTGCGGCCCGCGTCGAAGGGTCATGACTGGTTTCCGCCGGATAGGACCCGAGCATTTTCAGTTCGACGCAGCTGCGCGACAGCCGCGTGAGCGCGCGCTGCACCTTGGGCTCTGAGCTGTGGCCGAGCAGATCCACGAAAAAGTAGTACTCCCAGGACTTGCGCTTCGAGGGCCGCGACTCGATCTTCGTGAGGTTGATGCGGTGCTCACGAAACGGCACGAGCATGTCGTGCAGCGCGCCCACGCGGTCCTTCACCGCAAACATGACCGAGGTCTTGTCCCGCCCGGTGGGCGGCACCGCCTGCCGGCCGATGACGAGAAACCGTGTCGTGTTGTGCGCCTGGTCCTGAATATTGTTGGCCAGGACCTTCAAGCCGTATCGCTTGGCCGCGAGGACCGTCGCGATGGCCGCCGCGCCCGGCCGCTGCGCGGCCAGCGAGGCCGCCTTCGCCGTGCTGGAGACCTCGAGCAAATCGGCCGACGGCAGATGACGCTCCAGCCATCCGCGGCACTGGCCGAAGACCTGGGGATTTGAATAGACCTGGCGGACCCGCGCGAGCGGCCCCACCGCTGCGAGCGTGTGCGCGATCTCCAGCGACACCTCGGAGCAGATTTGGACATTACTGTCGATGAACATGTCGAGGGTGTGGTTGACCGCCCCTTCGATGGAGTTCTCGACAGGCACCACACCGTAGGCGACCCGCCGGCTCTCCACATCTTCGAAGACCTCGGTGATCGAGTCGCACGGCTCGTAGTCGACCTGCGAGCCGAAGCGCTTGAGCGCCGCCAGATGGGTGAAGGTGTCGGCCGGGCCCAGGTAGGCCACCGTCATCGGCTGCTGCAGCGACAGCGCGCTGGAGAGGACCTCGCGGTAGATCGCTCCCAGCGCCTCGCGCGGCAGCGGACCCTGGTTGAGCCGCGCCAGCCTGGCAAAGACCTGGGTCTCCCGATCCGGAGCGAACAGCCCCTGGCCCTGGCGGCGCTTGACCAGGCCGATCTTGAGGGCGAGCGCGGTGCGCTCATTCAAGAGCCGCACGATCTGCGCGTCGAGCCGGTCGATTTGTCGTCGGAGGCTGGCGAGGTTCATGTCACCTGCGGTGTCGATTCAGTCTGATGCTCGGCGGCCGCTTCGGGTACTACCGGTGTCGGTGCCGGCGCTGTCGCCTGCGGCAGCTCGTCGGCCTTCGGCAGATCCGTCAGCGCGTTCAATCCGAAGTATTGCAGAAACTCCTTGGTCGTGCCGTAGAGCATCGGCCGGCCGGGCGCATCCTTGCGGCCCAGGACTTTGATGAGGCCCTTTTCGCAGAGACCATCCATGAGCCCGGAGACATCCACCCCGCGGATCGCCTCGATCTCCGGCTTGGTGGCCGGTTGCTTGTAGGCGATGATTGCCAGCGTCTCGAGCGCCGGGCGCGACAGCTTCTCCTGCCGGACCTGTTTGTAGAATTTCTTGATCCATGGCGCGTAGCTGGGGTCCGTCGCCATCTGGTACCCGCCCGCGACCCCGACGATGATGAGCGAGCGCTGGGCCTGCGCGTAGTCCGCCTGCAGCTCCTGCACCAACGCTTCGACGGACGAGCCGTCCACCGTCCCGACCGTCTCGCGCAGCCGCTCGGCCGTCACCGGGCTCTCCGACGCGAAGAGCAGGGCTTCAATGACCCGCTTGGCTTGTTCCCGTTCCATAGGTAAACCTCATGACCGGTTGTTCCCGACGCACGATCTGAATCGGCCCGAAGAGCGTGTCCTGCCGGGCCACGACCTCCTGGCTCCGGACCAGCTCCAGGATGGCCAGAAATGTGGCGATCATCGCCATCTGGGTGCGGCAGCCGGCGAGGAGCTCCTGAAAGACGAGCGCGGTGTTCGCCTGGATGAATGCGCGCAGCTCCTTGATCTTCTGCTCCACCGTCGTCTCATCCCGCATCACTTCGTAGAAGACCTCCTTCGGCACCTCCTTCATCGCCTGCGAGAAGGCGGAGAGCAGGTCAAAGAGGCTGGCCTCGAAGTACGGTCCCTCCTGCGGCGGCAACGGCACTTCGTCGCCGACGGCGAGATTCGTCGGACGCGTGAAGAGCTGGCGGCTCTTCGTTTCCAGGTGGGCCAGCTGCTCGGCCAGGGCCTTGAACCGCTGGTACTCTAACAGCCGGCGGACCAGCTCCTCGCGCGGGTCGAGCTCCTGCTCCTCCGGCGGCAGCGCCTCCTTGGGCAGGAGCAGCTTCGATTTGATTGCCATCAGCGTCGCGGCCATGACCAGAAAATCCCCGGCGATGTTCAGGTCCAAGAGCTGCATCACCTCGAGATAGTCGAGGTACTGCCGGGTGATTTGGGCGATTGGGATGTTGTAGATGTCGATCTCCTGCGACTTGATGAGATGCAGCAGGAGATCGAGCGGCCCTTCAAAGATGTGGAGCCGGACTTTATAACTCATCAACCCTCATAGGCCGTCGCACCGATGCCCACCAATCGTCTGACCTCGGCCATCGTCTCGCGGGCGCGTGCCCGTGCCTTTTCGGCGCCCTGCCTCAGCGTGAGCATCAGTTGGCCGGGATCTCGCAACCGCTCGGTCCGTGCCCGACGGATCGGTTCCGTCACTTCAATCAACACGTCGGCCAACTCTTTCTTATTGTCCACGCATCCCCGCTTCGCCGTCCGGCACTCATCCCACACGCGCTCCGTTCGGTCGGGCGCGAAGACGGGATAGTAGGCGCAGAGGTTGCAGGTCTCAGGGTGGCCGGGGTCGGTCTTCTTGACCCGCTGCGGGTCGGTGAACATCGACTGGATCTTCTTGCGGATCAGATCCGGCTCATCGGACAGATTGATGACGTTGTCGTAGCTCTTCGACATCTTCCGGCCGTCGAGACCGAGTAATCGGGGACTCGGCGTCAGTTTCGCTTGCGGCTCGGGAAACGGCGCCTGGCCGTAGAGCGATTTGAAGCGGCGGACGATTTCCCGCGCCAGCTCCAGGTGCGAGACCTGGTCCTCGCCCACCGGCACCACATTGGCCTGATAGAGCAAGATATCGGCCGCTTGAAGAACGGGGTAGCCGAGAAACCCGTAGGTCGTCAGGTCCCGGCCCTTGACCTCGCGCAGCTGTTCCTTGTAGGTGGGCACGCGCTCGACCCAGCCGAGCGGCGTCAGGATCGAGAGCACCATGTAGAGCTCGAGATGCTCCGGCACGTCGGACTGACGGAAGATGACGCTGCGCTGCGGGTCGATGCCGGCGGCGATCCAGTCGGCGACCATCTCGAGCGTGGAGGCGCGCAGGTCGTCCGGATGCTCGTACTCGCTCATCAGCGCGTGCCAGTCGGCGACCATGAAGAAGCAGTCGTACTGCCGCTGAAACTCGACCCAGTTCTTGAGGGCGCCGACGAGATGGCCGAGGTGGAGTTTCCCTGTCGGCCGCATCCCGCTGAGCACGCGCTTTTTTTCAGCCGGCATGGCAGTCAGCCATCAGCCGTCAGCAGTCAGCAATGCAACAGCCGTTTGGCTGATCGCTGATTGCTGGTTGCTGGTTGCTGTCTTCATGCCAGTTTCCGCGCGACCTTCTTGACCTCGACCGCCTCGATGACGTCGCCCTCCTGCAGGTCGGGGAACCCCTCGAGGGTGATCCCGCATTCGAAGCCCTCGCCCACCTCGCGGACGTCATCCTTCAGCCGCTTCAAGGTGCCGATCTTGCCCTCGTAGACCCGCTCGGCACCCCGCAGGACACGGGCCACGCTGTTGCGCAGCAGTTTGCCCTTGGCGACATAGCAGCCGGCGACGATGCCGACCTTGGACACGACGAAGATCTTGCGCACGAGCGCCCGGCCGAGAAAGGTCTCCTCGAGCTCCGGCTCGAGCAGGCCTTCGATGGCCGCCTTCACCGCGTTCACGGCGTCGTAGATGATCGGGTAGCGCTTGATTTCGACGCCTTCCTCCTCGGCCCGCGCGGTCGCTTTGGCGTCGACGCCAACGTGGAAACCGAAGATGACCGCATCCGACGCCGCGGCCAGCATGACGTCGGACTCGTTGATGTCGCCGATGCCGGCGTGGATGGTGATGAGCTTGATCTCTTCGGTGGAGACCTTTTCGAGGCTGCTCCGCAACGCCTCCAGCGAACCCTGCACATCGCCCTTGATGATCAGTTTCAATTCCTTCTGCTTCCCCTCGGCGATGCGCGCGTGCAGATCCTCCAGCGTGACGTGGGCGCGGCTCGTCAGCCCCTCGAGCCTTCGCTCGTCGGTGCGGCGCTCGACGATTTCGCGGGCCTGCTTCTCGTCCGCCACGACGAAGAACCGGTCGCCGGCCTGCGGCACGCCAGAGAGGCCCAGCACCTCGACGGGTGTCGCGGGACCGGCCTCCTTGACCCGTTGGCCGCGGTCATTGATCATGGCGCGGATGCGGCCGGAGAACTGGCCGGCCACGATGAGCTCTCCGACGCGGATCGTCCCGCTTTGCACGAGGACGTGGGCCGTGGGTCCTGTGCCCTTCGATAATTCCGCCTCCAAGACAGCGCCCATGGCCGGCCGCGTGGGATCGGCCTTCAGCTCCAGGAGCTCCGCCTCGAGCAGCAGCATCTCTAACAGCTCCTTGATGCCCTGCCCCGTCTTGGCCGAGACACCGACCATGATCGTCTTGCCGCCCCACTCCTCCGGCATGAGTCCCAGCTCCATCAACTGCTTCTTGACCCGCTCGGGATTGGCCTCCGGCTTGTCGATCTTGTTGACCGCCACGACGAGGGTGACCCCGGCCGCCTTCGCATGGTCGATGGCTTCAATCGTCTGGGGCATGACGCCGTCGTCGGCCGCCACGACGAGGACGACGATATCGGTGACGTTGGCGCCGCGCGCGCGCATGGCGGTGAAGGCCTCGTGGCCCGGCGTGTCGAGGAAGGCCACCTTGCCCTGCGGCAGCGTCACTTCATACGCGCCGATGTGCTGGGTGATCCCGCCCGCCTCGCCTTGAGCCACGCGCGCCTGGCGGATGGCGTCGAGGAGCGAGGTCTTCCCGTGGTCGACGTGGCCCATCAACGTGACGACGGGAGCGCGGGGTTTGAGTTTGGCCGGGTCGACCGCCTCGAGGCTCTGCAGGATCGCCTCTTCCGGCGTCGGGGCTTTGGTGATTTCGTAGCCCTGCTCCCTGGCAATCTTCCTGACCACGGCCTCATCAATCGCCTGATTGATCGTCACCAGGATCCGCTCCTGCAGCAGCCGCTTGATGAGGTCGTTGACCTTGATCTCCAGCTTCGTCGCCAGATCCTTGACGCTGATGGGCAGTTTGACTTCAAGCGGTTTGAGGACGACGGGAGCCGGTGACGGCGGAGGCGGTGCGACAGGTGGTGGTGCCGGCGGCAGTTTCGCCGCGACCGGCGCCGGCGCTGCTGGACGCGGTGGAGCTGCGGGTGCCGGTTTCGTCATCACCTTGGCCGCTGGCGGAGCCACCGGGCTGGGACGCGTCACGACAGGCGCGGTCGGCGTCACCGGCCTGACCGCCACCTTCACCGCGGGCTTCGGCGCCGCAACCGTCGGTGGTGTGGCCTTGACCGGTTTCTTGGCAGCACTGGTCTTGATGGGGGCGGCCTTGGTGGCAGGCTTCGCCTTCACCGTTTTTGGTTTGGCCCCACCACCTGCTGCACCCAGCCGCCCCGGCGGGGCGGCTGGGGACGCAACGCGTCTCCCGCTTTTAGCGGAATCAGCAGGTGGTGGGGTGGTCGCGCCGCTACGCTTTTTGGTCACCATCGTCGGTGTTGTCCTTCTGCGGCTCCGTCGGCGCATCCTCAGCCGTCGGTTCCTGGGGTGACGCTGTCTCAGCTTCAGGTTCAGGCCCTGGCTCAGGCTCGGGCTGGGCTGCCGGCTCCTCGGCCGCTGGTTCAGCCGGCGTGTCGGCCGGGGGCTCGGTCGACTCGGCCGGGGTCGCCGCCTCAACCTCCGGCAGGGTCAGCATCGGACGCGGGGTGGCCGCCGGCATCAACCCCCTGGCCGTCTCCAACAATTTTTCGGCGGTTTTCTCGCCCACACCCTTGACCTGGGTCAGCGTCTCAACCGTCGCCCTGGCAATCGCATCCACGGTGCCGAAACCGGCCTCCTTGAGGCGCGCGTCCATGGCCGGGCCGACGCCTGGCAGCTCGGAGATGGGCGGCAGAGCCTCAATCTTCAGCTCGCTCTTGCTCTTGATATCCAGGTTCCAGCCGGTCAGCTTCGAGGCCAGCCGCACGTTCTGCCCGCGCTTGCCGATGGCCAGCGACAATTGGTCATCCTCGACGATGACCAGGGCCCGCTTGGCGGCCCGGTCGAGCTTCGTCTCGGCCACCTTGGCCGGGCTCAACGCCTCGGCGATGAAGACCTGCGGGTCCTCATTCCAGCGCACGATGTCGATCTTTTCGCCGTTCAATTCGCGGACAATATTTTTGACGCGGGTGCCGCGCATGCCGACGCACGCCCCCAGGCAGTCGACCTTCTCATCCTTCGAGGTCACCGCGATCTTCGCCCGGTCGCCCGGCTCGCGCGCAAAGGACTTGATCTCGACGATGCCCTCGAAGATCTCCGGCACCTCGCGCTCGAAGAGCCCCTTGACCAGCCCGATGTGGACGCGCGACAGCACGATCTGCGGCCCCTTCGGCGATTTCTGGACCTCGAGGACGTAGGCCTGGATCCGATCACCCTGTTTGTACTCCTCATGGGGCACGCGCTCGCTCTTGGGCAGAATCGCCTCGGTGCGACCGAGATCGACGATGATCGAGCCCTTGTCGAACCGATGGACGAAGCCGGTCACGATGTCGCCCATCTTGCCCTGAAATTCGTTGAAGATGACGTCCCGCTCGGCCTCGCGGATCTTCTGAATGATGACCTGCTTGGCGGTCTGCGCGGCGATGCGGCCGAACTCGCCGGAGGGCACTTCCTTCCCATCGGCGACGATGGAGATCTTGCCGGACTGGCGGTCGATCTTCACCTCGACCTGCTCCGGTTCCTGTTCCTTGCCGGGGACGGCCTTCTTGGCGGCGGAAGCCAGAGCCGTCTCGACCGCCCGGATCAGGATTTCCCGGTCGATGCCCTTCTCGCGCTCGATCGATTCCAGAATCGCCAGCAATTCCCCGTTCATCGAAAGGTAATCTCCAACGTCGCCTTCTGGATGGCGGAAAGCGGAATCGCCACCGCCTCCCCTTTGGCGATGACCACCGTGACCGCCTCATCATTGATGTCGATGGCCGTGCCGCGGTAGAAGGATTTATCCTGCACCGGCACACGGGTCGCCACCTCGATGCGCCGGCCCAACACCCGCTCAAAATCGCGCCGCGTCACTAACGGCCGGTCCAAACCGGGCGAGGAAACCTCCAACGTGTAGGGCTCCTCGAAAAGTGTCGAGCCGTCCAGCGCCTGGCTGAGCATCTCATTGAGCCGGGCGCACTCGGCTAAGGTGATCCCCTTGACCGTGTCCACCAACAACCGCAGGACCATCCCCCGCCCCTGCCTGGCATAGGTCACATCGACCAATTCGACCGATTCCCGGGCCAGCATGGGCTCGGCGATTGCCATAACTTGTTGTAAAACCTCATCTTCTAACATCAGAAATACTCAATAAAAAAAGTGGGTTGTCGCCCACTTTGCGCCTGCGAACTCGATTCACTCGGGAGTTTACATTATAAAGGAAGGCGGGGGAATGTCAAGGGGGATTTTAACCGCGGAAGGGCATTGACCGTCTCATCACTCCAGCGCCAAGCTGACTTTAATGGCCTCGTTGACCTGCTGCATAGAGGATGCAGGCAAGTGACCGACCTTACGCTGCAACCGGCGCTTGTCAATCGTGCGAATCTGCGACAGGAGCACGGTGGACTGCGCTCGCAGGCCTGCCATGCCCTCGGGAACCGTGGCGTTGGTGGGGTATGGCTTTGAAAAAACTCGCGTCGTCAAGGGAGCCACGATGACAGTGGGCGCATACTGGTTGCTGACGTCGTTCTGGATGATGAGGACAGGCCGGGTACCGGCCTGCTCGGAACCTGTGGTCGGGTCGAGATTGACGTAGAAGATGTCGCCCCGCCTAATCAACATAGCTCCACGTCTCGTCATCGAGCTTCTTGAACGCCCGGGTCACGGCTCTCGACTCCGATGCCATCTCGATACATCCTTCGCGCAATAGACTCTGGAGCTGCTCCTTCTTGGCGACCCGCAAATATAGGACCACAGCCTTCTGGATCAGCGTGCTGCGCTTGGTGCGCTCCCGCTTCGCCTCATGGTCCAGAGCCGTCTTCAACGGGATGGGCAAGGTAATGTTCAGGTGCTCGACTGGCATAGGTGTTCACCTCCTAAAAGTATCCACTAAAAGTATACACTGATTGACGTGAGCTGTCAACTCTTTCTGGGTGGTGAACCGACTTAGGACGTTGGACCTAGGACGCTTGCCAGATGCGTGAGCGCCTTGTCGACAGGCAGGATGTGCGAGCCGGGCTGGCCGCGCTCGGAGAGTTCGACGCCGCCCTGCTTGAGGGAGCGGCTGCCGACGATGACGCGCAGGGGAATGCCGATGAGGTCGCCGTCTTTGAGCTTGACGCCGGCCGAGAGGTCGCGGTCATCGATGAGGACGTCGTGGCCGGCGGCCGCCAACTGCTCTTCAAGAGTCGCGGCGGCCCGCAGGGCGGCGGAATCCTCCCGATCCAACAGCGTGATGAGCACGGCGTACGGACTGATGCCCTGCGGCCAGATGATGCCGTTCGCGTCATGGTGCTGCTCGATGGCGCAGGCGATGATCCGGTTGACGCCGATCCCGTAACAACCCATGATGATCGGTTTGGATTTGCCGTCCTCGTCTTGAAAGACCGCCCCCAGCGCGTCGCTGTATTTGGTGCCGAGTTTGAAGACGTGGCCGATTTCGATGGTGCGCTGACGGCTGACCGGCTTGCCGCACTTGGCGCACGGCTCGGAGGCCGGCGGCGGCTCAACCGGTGCCACGCTGCGCGCCGTGTGGCAACTCTGGCAGGCAACCGCGAAGTCCTCCCCCGCCTCGGCCGGGGCCATGAACTCATGCGAGACCTTGCCGCCCATGACGCCGGGGTCCGCCTCGCACGCGATGACCGACAGCCCACAGCACTGAAAGATCCGCTGATACGCCTCGTACATCGTCTGGTAGGTCCGGTCCAGCTCTTCGACGCTGCGGTTGAAGCTGTAGGCGTCCTTCATCAAGAACTCGCGCGAGCGGATGACGCCGAAGCGCGGGCGCGGCTCGTCGCGGAACTTGGTTTGAATCTGATAGAGGATGACGGGCAGCTGCTTGTAGGAGCGCACCTCGCCTTTGACCAGGTCGGTGACGACCTCCTCGTGCGTAGCACCCAGGATGTTCTCCCGCCCATGACGGTCCGTGAAGGCGAAGAGGACATCTTCCATCGTCTGCAGCCGGCCGGTCGTCTTCCACAGCTCCGGTGGATGCAAGGCGGGCAGCAGCAATTCTTGGGCGCCGGCGTGGTTCATCTCGTCGCGGATGATCGCCTGCACTTTGTTGAGGACGCGCAGGCCGAGGGGAAGATACGAGTAGGTGCCTGAGCCGAGGCGCCGGATGCAGCCGGCGCGGACCATCAACTTATGGCTGATGGCTTCGGCGTCTTTGGGTTCTTCGCGGAGGGTAGGAATGAAGGCGGCGGACCATCTCATGAATGGACGGGTGCTGATTGCTGATTGCTGATTGCTGATTGCTTGGAATTGTTGACGAAGTCCTTCGCTTCTTGAATGACGGCCTCCACCATCTCAGCCTCGGGCACCCGTCGAACCATCTCGCCTTTGCGGTAGATGATGCCCATCCCGCCGCCGCCGGAGAGCCCGATGTCGGAGAGATGCGCCTCGCCAGGACCATTCACGACGCAGCCCATGATGGAGAGGGTGATCTGCGCGTAGCGCGGATCCTCCTTGGCGAGTACCCGCATCCGCGCGTCCACCTCGGAGGCGATCCTGACCAGATCGATCTGCACCCGGCCGCAGGAGGGGCAGGCGATGATCTCGGCGCCGAACCGGCGCAAGCCCAGGGCCGACAGCATCCCCTGCCCCACCTTGACCTCCTCGACAGGATCGCCGGTGATGGAGACGCGAATCGTGTCCCCGATGCCTTCGGCCAGCAGGCCCCCGATGCCAATCGAAGATTTGATGGTGGCATCCCGCGGCAACCCGGCCTCGGTCACCCCCAGATGCAGCGGATAGTTGCAGGCTTTGGCCATGAGGCGATAGGCGCGCATCATCGTCAGCACATCCGACGCCTTCAGCGAGAGCACCAGATCGTGGAAGTCGAGCGACTCCATCAGCCGCACCGACTTCATGGCGCTGGCCACCATCGCGGCCGCGACGTCGTGCGGATGCTCGCGCGAGCACTCAGGGTCCAGGGAACCGGCGTTCACCCCGATGCGCAAAGCCACGCGGCGGGCCTTCGCTGCCTCTACGACCTCCTGCACCTGCTCAATTTTGCGGATGTTGCCCGGGTTCCAGCGAATCTTGTGGCAGCCGGCTGCGATGGCGGCGAGCGCGAACTGGTAATGAAAATGGATGTCGGCGATCACGGGCATCGGCGAACCACGGACGATCTCCGGCAGGGCGTACGCCGCCGCCTGGTCTGGGACCGCCACGCGGACCACGTCGCAGCCCGCCTCGGCGACCTGCCGGATCTGGGCGAGCGTTGCCGCGACGTCGCCGGTCTCCGTCTTCGTCATCGTCTGGACGACGACGGGGGCCCCGCCGCCCATCGGGACCTGACCGACCTGAATCTGCCGCGTTTTCCGTCGCTCAATCATTTCGTCCAATCGATCATAGCAATCAGCCATCAGCCATCAGCAATCAGCGTCTGGTTTTTTGCTGGTTGCTGACCCTTCGACTCGCTTCGCTCGCTCAGGGTCAGTGCTGAGCGAGAGTCGAAGCACTGACTGCTGGCTGCTGATGGCTTTGCCCTTTCACGGTTTCCGGCTCCACCAGGCGGCCAACTTCTCCGCCACGCCATACCGCGCCAGATCGCTGTAGAAGATGACGCCCACCAGGAGCAGCAACGCGGCGAGCCCCGCCTTGGTGGCGGCGATCTGCCAGCGCTGCGTCACAGGCCGGCCGCCACGCATCCGTTCCAAGACCAAAAACAGCACGTGGCCGCCATCGAGGACCGGAATCGGAAAGAGGTTGAAGATGGCCAGACTCAGGCTCAGCACCCCCAACAGATGAATGAGATAGACGATCCCCATCCTGGCCGCCTCGCCGGTCAGCATGAAGATGCCGATCGGCCCGGTCA
>JACQRC010000058.1 GCA_016206665.1 Candidatus Omnitrophota bacterium
AGTATATTCTTTGCCAGGTCGGGCAGGGGCAGGGCGTTGGCGCGCCCGTTCTTGCTCCGCGAGGCGGGAAGCGTCCAGGTGCCGTTCACCAGCTCGTGGCGCTTCATGCCGCCGATCTCCGCCCGCCGCGCAGCCGTCAACAGCAGCATCTTGACCACGCCGCCGCTGATCTTGCCGAGCTGGCCCGCACCCTGCCAAACGAGGCGGATTTCGTCGTCGGTCAACGTGCGTTCACGCTTGCGCTCGACGCCCGGGGCCTCGATGCCGACGCACGGGCTGGCGTCGGCCCTGTCCTTTGAGACCGCCCAGTTGAACACCCGGCGGACGGCGGCGAGCACCCGGTTTGCCGCGATGGGGTGTTTCCTGGCGATGCCCTCGACGAGCTGCCGCACGTCGACGCGGGTGATTTCGGTGATCGGCCGGTCGCCCCAGGCGCCGAGAACATGATTTTCAAGGCGCTGTTTCAGGGAGTGCTTGGATCGCAGATTGAAGCCGCCGCCCTTCCCGCGATCATCGAGATACGCCTCGACAACGGATCGGACGGAATTAGACCGGGCGCGCGCGGCTTCGATCTTGGCGAGCCGGTCGGCTTCGCGGGGGTCGACGCCTTTGGCGATCAGCTTCAGCACGTCCCGGGCGGCGTCGCGGGCCTCGGCCAACTTCAGCACCTCGGGCGCCCCGATGGTGCGGCGAATTTGCTGGCCGGCGAATCTGGTCATCACGAAATAGCGCCGGCGGCCGGACTTGTAGATGCGCAACCCGAAGCCGGGCAACACGGAGTCCCAAAGCTCCAGCACCCCGGTCGCCGGCGGTGCCTTGTTGATGCTCTTTTCGGTCAGCTTGATTCTCATGCGATGGCCTCCAGGTAACACCCAGGTAACACTCAACCGCGCGTAATGGTGTCGCGGTGTGTCACGTAATGTCGCATGATAACGGCGGGTTTACAAGGATTTTGCGTTACCTTGTCACTTCCTGTCGCGTGGTGACATGGTAACTGACGAGACTTCTAATCTCGAGGTTGCAGGTTCGATTCCTGCCGGGCGCGCCATCCTCATCCGTGATCGCCGGGTTGTCATGACGGCTCCTCAGGCGTCATCAGGTGGATGCCGTCGGCGAGCAGCGAAACGACGACAGTCGCGCCGCGATTTATGCCATTGCGCCGGACGGCGTGTGTAGCGACCGAGAAGACGAGCGGCAGCGAATCCCGTCCGTCCACGTGCAGCGTAACGGAAGTGGTCGGGCCGAGGGCGACGAGCTCGTCGACGATGCCGCTTATCGGATTCTCGCGCTCCCCGCGCGAGGGCCGATCGCGCCGATGCAGCACGATGTGCGAGGTTGGAATCATCCAAGCGACCGTGTCGCCTTGGCGGAATAGGCCGATGCGGGCGACTTCCAGCGAATGACCGTTCCAGGCGAGAACGCCGCGACCGTCGTCGCGGCGGTCGGCGATGCGGCCTTCGAACAAGTTCGGCTGGTCCATCAACCGCGCCACCAACGGGTTGACTGGCCGGTTCGCAACGGCGTCGGGCGGACCGTCCTCGAGGGTGTGGCCGCGGTGCAGTACGCTGATCCTATCAGCCAATGCGGTCGCCTCGGCAAGGTCGTGGGTGACGAGGATGATGGGGACGCGGACCTGCCGGCGCAATACAGCCAGTTCGCGCTGCAGCTTGCGCCGGGTGACTTGATCGACGGCGGAGAACGGCTCGTCCAGCAACAGCACTTCCGGCTCGCGGGCCAAGGCGCGCGCCAGGGCGACGCGTTGTCGCTGCCCGCCGGAAAGGGCGGCCGGCCGGCGCTCCTCGAGTCCGCCGAGATGAACCAGCTCGAGCAGTTCGCCGGCACGCGCTCGACGTCGCGCCGGCGGCAGATGACCGAGCGCCAGCGCCACGTTGTCGCGCGACGACAGATGCGGGAACAGGGCATAATCCTGGAACACCAAGCCGACCCGCCGACGCTGGGGCACGAGATTTACGCCTGTCGCCGAATCGAACCAGACGACGCCGTCGCAGACGATGCGTCCGGCCCGCGGGCGATGCAGGCCGGCGATGGCGCGCAGGATCGTGGTCTTGCCGCTGCCCGATGGCCCGACCATGGCGACAAGCTCGCCCGGAGCGACGACGAGGCCGGCGTCGAGCGGGATCGGCGCGTCCTGGCGGAACTCGATCGACAGCCCCGAGTCGCCCGGCTTAGACATGCGGTTGGCTCCGACGGCCGGCAAGCATGTAGACGAGACCAATGGCGATAAACGAAAACGCGAGCAGGAACGCCGACATGACGCCGGCCGCCACGTCGTCGAAGGCTTGCACGCGGTCGTAGATGGCGATGGCGACGGTTTTGGTCTCGCCCGGGATACTGCCGCCGACCATCAGGACGACGCCGAACTCTCCGAGCGTGTGGGCGAATACCAACGCCAGCGCCGACACCACGCCCATCCAGGCGAGTGGAAGCTCGACCCGCCAGAATGTCCGCCAGGACGACAGCCCGCTGACCCAGGCGGCTTCGCGCACGTGCAGCGGCACCGCCTCGAAGGCCCGCTGCAGCGGCTGGATCGCGAACGGCAGGTTGAAGATCACCGATGCCAGAAGCAGGCCCTCGAACGTGAACACCAGCGAGGAGCCGAACAGCGACTGGTAGGCTCGCCCGAGGACCGAAGTGGCACCGAAAGCGACGAGCAGGTAGTACCCGAGCACGGTCGGCGGTAGCACCAGCGGCAGCGCGATCAACGCCTCGACGAAGCCCTTGGCGCGGAATGATCGCCAGGCGAGGACGCGGGCGACGCACAGTCCGACGGGGAGCAGCACCGCGCACGTCCACAGCGCCAGCCGGATCGACAGTTCGAGGGCGTTCCAATCCATGACGTCGGGCTCAATCGGCCTTGTCGGGCGGCACGAAACCGTACCGGCGGAGAATCTCGCGGGCGGGGTTGGACTGCACGAACTCATAAAAGGCCCGGGCGGCCGCGCCGGCCGTCTTGGTCAACAC
>JACQRC010000059.1 GCA_016206665.1 Candidatus Omnitrophota bacterium
ACATGATGTTGGAGGTCAGCTTCATCCCATACAACGGAATGAAGGCGAGGATGACCGAGATCGGAATCGTGACGATGGGAATGATGGCCGAGGGGAAGTGCCACAGGAAGATGAGGATGACGACGCTGACGATGAGCATCTCCTCGATCAGCTTTTCCTTGAGGTTCTTGATCGCGTGCAGGATCAGTTCCGAACGGTCATAGGTGACCTCCACCCTGACCCCCGGGGGCAGGGACGGCTCGATCTCCTTGAGCTTGGCCTTGACCCGGTTGATGACGTTCAGGGCG
The DNA here is from genome assembly GCA_016206665.1 of Candidatus Omnitrophota bacterium. Taxonomy (GTDB): domain Bacteria; phylum Omnitrophota; class Gorgyraeia; order Aquiviventales; family JACQRC01; genus JACQRC01. The sequence continues at coordinate 288 of JACQRC010000059.1, forward strand.
TTCTCGCCAGACCGCATGATGACGGTTCCCCCGACCGTGTCGCCTTGGCCCTCGAAGTCGGCCAGCCCACGGCGGATCTCCGGGCCGAGCGCCACGGCGCCGACCTGCTTGACGAGAATCGGAGTGCCTTGTTGGTCCGTGCCCACTACGATCTGTTCAAGATCGTCAACCGACTTGGCATAGCCGCGGCCCCGGACCATGTACTCGGCGCCGGAGAATTCCAACAGCCGGCCGCCGACCTCCTGGTTCCCCGTCCGGATCGCCTCCACCACCTTGGTGAGAGGTATGTTGTAGGCGAGCAGCCGGTTGGGATCAACGGTGACCTGGTACTGCTTGACGAACCCGCCGATCGAGGCCACCTCGGCCACGCCCGGCACGCTCTGCAGATAGTAGCGCAGATACCAATCCTGGTAGCTGCGCAACTCCTGCAGGTTGTGCTGTCCGGAGGTATCCACCAGGGCGTATTGGAAGACCCAGCCTACGCCCGTCGCGTCCGGGCCCATCTCGGTCCGCACCCCCTCCGGCAACCGCGGGATGATCTTGCTGAGGTATTCCAGCGTCCTGGAGCGGGCCCAGTAGATGTCGGTGCCATCTTTGAAGATGACATAGACGTAGGAGAAACCAAAGTCGGAGAAACCCCGAATCGCCTTCACGCGTGGGGCGCCTAACATCGCGGTCACAATCGGGTAGGTGACCTGGTCCTCGATGATGTCAGGGCTGCGGTCCCAGCGCGAGTAGATGATGACCTGGGTGTCGGAGAGATCCGGGATCGCGTCGAGGGGAATGCTCTTCATCGTCCAGACCGCCGCGATCAGGGCGCAGGCGACGACGATCAGGACGAGGAACTTGTTGCGGGCGGAGAACTCGATGACCTTCTCGATGATCCCGTCCTGGCGCAGCGTCGGGGACTGGCTGGCTTCAGCCACCCCCGTGTCCGGAGGCCGCGGGTCACTGGCCATGCTGGTGCCCTCCGTCGCTGCTGCCGCTCATCCCTTCTAGCGCGGCCTTCAAGCGGCTCTCGGAGTCGATGAGGAAGTTGCCGCTCGTCACGACGCGCTCACCCTCGGCAACACCGCGCTTGACCCCGTCGTAGCCGTCGGCCTTGGCGCCCACCACCACACCGCGCGGCTCAAACAGGCCCTGGCCCTGATCCACGAAGACGATCTGCTTGGTCCCCGTGTCAAACACCGCCTCGGTCGGGATGACCAAGGGCGTGCCGAGGTCGGCGACGATGGTCACGTTGACGTACATCTCCGGCTTGAGCTTGCCATCGGGATTGGGCAGCTCCGCGCGGAGTTTCACGGTCCGGGTCATCGGATCCACGACGGGATCCAGCGCACGGACGGTGCCGGTGAAGGTCTCGCCGGGAAACCCAACGGCCTCGACGGTAACCGGGATACCGGGTCGCACCAGGCCTAACTCGTATTCGTACACCTGGGCATACACCCAGACGCTTTGGCCGGGCGCGGGCAGATACAGGTTCGTCTGGGCGGCACGGGTCTGTTCGAGGTCGGCAATCTGGTCGTCGCTCATCCCCAACAGCCGCAGCTTCTGCCGCGACGCCTCGACCATTGCGGCGGCCTGGGCAGCAATCTCCGGCAGGGGCGCCTGCTTGGCCTTCTCATACGAGGCCAGCGATTGCAGGTACTCTTGCTGGGTCACCGCCAGGTCCGGGTCATAGGCGATGCGCCCGACGGTGCGGATGGTTTTGGTAAGACGGCGCCGCTCCACCGCCGTGGTTTTGATGCCGATGAGTTGCTGCTTCTGGGGGGTCACTAAAATGGGCGCGTAGCCTGTGGGACTGGCGGCGCCAGTGGACGGGCCGGCCGCCTCTTCGTACACGGGAACCATCTCCATTCCCATCGGCGACTTGCCGGGTTTGTCGGATTTGTAGCCGGGCATCATGGGATCGGTCCAGTAGAGGATCTTCTTCGACTCGGCCGTGGTGGCTGCCTCGGCCACATGGGCCCCGCAGATGGGACACGTGACCTGCTCGCCCTCTTTGGCCACGACGAGCATGGGGCACGGCTGGCCCTGATGGACCATGGGACAGTTGTGCATGTAACAGATGTCCTTCGCCGGACGGGTCGCGCGCGGCGCGCCTGGCTGCGCCGGAGCCGTCGGGCTCTCGCGCTTCGCCAGCCGCATATTACAGATGGGGCAATCCCCTGGCCGGTCGCTGGTATAGGTGGGATGCATCGGGCAGTAGTACTGGACGCCCGCCGCCGCGCCATGGCGGTGCGCTCGCGTCTGCGTCACAGCCACGATCCCACCCACGACGATGACCGCAATGACGAGACCGATGATGGCGATGGGCTTGAGCTTCTTCATGGCGTCTGTGCTCCCTTCTGCGCCGCCTGGGCAACGACGGGCAACTCTTCGCCCACAAACCGTTCGAGTTCGGCGAGGTACTGCCAGTACATCGCGAGTTGTTGGTAATACTCGATCTGCAACTCAATCCAAGTCCTCTGGCTGTCCAACAGGTCCAGGAACTCCACCCGGCCCGCCTCATAGCCCTGCAGGGCCGCATCCACGGCCTGCTGGGACTGCGGCAGCAGACTCGTCTGATAGACCTGGGCCATCTGTCGGGTCGCCTGGACCTTGGCCAAGTACGTGGCGATGCCGGCGCTCGTCTCCAACTGGACCGCGCGCAATTCCTCCTGGGCCGCCCGGGTGGCCTGCTTGGCGGCCTTGACGAGCGAACCCTGCTTCCAGAACCAGAGCGGGACGTTCACCTTGAACGTCACGATGTTGTCATCATCGGCGTTCTCGAAGGTGCGACGAGAATACTGGACCATGAGATCCGGCGCGTAGTCGAGCTTGGCCGCGGTGGTTTCGAGTTGGTGGTGGATGACTTCGTGCTCCGCGGCGCGAATCTCCGGCCGCTTCGCCTGCGCCAACTCGGTCAGCTCCGCATAGGTGAAGGCCACCGGCTCCAACGTTGGCTCGACCGTTCGCCCTAACGGCGCATCGGCGCTGGCGCCTAACAAGCGGTTCAACTCTGCCTGGGCCGCCTGTCGTTCCTGCTCCAACTGCAGCACGAGGTTGCGCAGCTTCGAGGATTCGAGCTGGCCGCGCAGCGCATCCAACTGCGGCCGCAGGTTTGCCGCGTATTTCGCCTGGGCCACGTCGGTGATCCGCCGCAGCAAATCCACATGATACTGGACCAGCTCCAGGCTGCGGTTGGCCAAAAACCACTGATAGTAGGCGCTCTTCGCCCGTGTCACGACCAGCCGGATCACGGTGGCGTACAGCGCCTCCTCCCGCTCGGCCTCATGCCTGGCAATCTTCCCGCGCACGGCGAGCTTCCCGGGAAACGGAATCTCCTGCGAGACGTCATACCACCTCTCCGGCGCATCGCCGAGGTTCAGCCCCTGCCGGAAGCCCCAATATTCGATACCGACCTGCGGGTCCGGCAGCGCCGAGGCCGCGGGGATCTTCGCCGTGCTCGACTGCCATCGGGCCCTGGCCGCAGCGATGTCCGGGTTGTGGCGCATCGCCTCGGCGACGGCCGTCTCGAGGGCCAGCTTGGGCTCCTCGGCAAACGCGCTGCGAGCCGGCCACACGATGAGGCTCGCGAGGAGCACGATCAATTGTAATGGACGAACAATGGGTTGCAACAGCGTCGCCTCCAACACACGTTATGATACGCCCCTCGTACAGGGGTGTGAACAACGATTTGTCGGAGGTGATTACAGGCGGTAGGTCTTGGTGAGGTCGTAGATCGCCACAGGGAACCGGCGATCATCCGGCTGGAAGGTGGGAGCGAGCGTCGTGAAGGTGGCGGGGACAGCAAAAACGACGTATGGAGTCGGCGCGGCCTGTGGCTGCGTCAACCGCAGTTGCGGCGCGATGACGGCCTGCGGCCGAACCGCAGCCTCCTCGTCACACGCCTGCAGGTGGGACGGGCAGGCGGTTGCGCAGCACGATGGCGCGGACAGTGACGTCTCCTGCGCCGGCTGTGACGCGCAGCACGCCCCCTGCGCCGCAGGCGCCCACGCGGCGGTGAGGGCGCCAATCATCAGTACCACGGTGAGTTTTTTCATGCTGGGGTCAAGTATATCACACTCGCGCTCATTTGACGAACCGATCGATGGTGCGGATGAGTTCGTCCACCTTTTCGTGGCCGTTGTGCTTGCTCCGCACCGCCTCCGCCACGCACCCCTGCACGTGCTTGCGCAGCACCTGGAGCGCGACCTGATCCAGCGCCTTGCGCACGGCGGTCACCTGCTGGATGATTTCGATGCAGTACCGCCGCTCCGCGACCATCTGCTGCAGGCCGCGCACCTGGCCTTCGATCTTCTTGAGCCGCATCGCGGCGTCGTCGTGCTTCGGGTAGGGCATCGGGAGCTCCTACTCTATACTACCTACCAGTATACAGCTCCTCCAGCGGCTTGTCAAGTCAAAAATGCGCTACCCCAGCGCCACGATCTCTTCCGCGTGGTCCAAGGCCAGAAACAACAGCAGATACTCCTTTAAATGACGGGTGAGCAGAAAATGTTGCCGCACGTGCTCCCGGCCGTTCTCGCCGAGCCCTCTGGCGTAGGCGGGGTTGGCCAGCAGCTGCTTGATGGCCAGCGCCGCGCCCTCGACGGAGTGGCACAAGAGCCCCCCGTGCCGATGAATGACCTGCAGCGGAATCCCCCCGACGGCCGAGGCCACGACCGGCCTGGCCTTCCAGAGCGCTTCCGCCACGGTCAGCCCAAAGCCTTCCTTGACGGATTTCTGCACGATGATCGTCGAGGAGCGCTGCAGCGCATTGATCTCGATGTCGCTGCCCGGCGGCAGATCGAGGACGTGGATGTCATCCCGCCCTTGCGCCTTGGCCCGGACGTCCGCCAGGACGGAGGCGCCCTCCGGGTCGTCGCTCGCTCCCCCGCCGGCGAGCACCAATCGGCACTGGAAGGACTTGCGGACGAGCAGGAAAGCGTCAATCACGCCGAGCGGATCTTTGAGCCGGTCGAATCGCGAAACTTGGGTGATGAGCGGCCGGTCGCGCGGAATCTGCAGGCGCTGCAGGACCGAGTCGATGATGGCGGGTTCCAGCTCGCGGTTTTTGTCGCTCAACGGGTCGATGGACGGCGAGACCAAAAACTGCCGGATTGGCAGCCGCCGCGCAAAGGACGGCGCCGAGAAGATCGACGCGTCGTACCGGTCGATGAAGCGCCGCAAAAACCGCCACACGCGTTCGTTCGGGTTGGAGACGTCGATGTGGCACCGCCAGATCCAGCGCCGGTCCTGACGGCGTTTCCGGTGCACCAGCGCGATGGGCTGGGGATCATGCACCACCAGAATATCGCCGGTGAAGGCCAGCTCGGCGGCGTTGGCGCGGCTGGTCTCCAGAAACTCCTCAAAGTCGTCCAGCGTCACGGGCGCGGCCTGGCCGTGCAGCACGTTGTGGAACTTTTTGGTCACCTCGAAGAACCGCTGCCCCCCCTTGATCACATCCCAGCAGGTCTCCACGCCCAACTGGTTGAGCAGCGGCACCATCCGGTGCA
>JACQRC010000060.1 GCA_016206665.1 Candidatus Omnitrophota bacterium
GAGCTCGCAGGCGGCCTCGATGATGGCGCGCGCCTGCATCGCGTAGATCTCCGGATAGGTCACGCCCAGCCGGCAGCCGCGGTGGCCGAGCATCGGATTGAACTCGTGCAGCGAGGTAGCGGCGTCGGCGATCCGCTGGACCGGCACGCCCAACTGCTGGGCCACCTTCTCCATATCGGCCTGCGTCTGCGGGACGAATTCGTGCAGCGGCGGGTCGAGCAGCCGGATCGTAACCGGGAAGCCCGCCATCGCCTCAAAGATGCCGAGAAAATCATCCTTCTGGAAGGGCAGCAGCTTGGCGAGCGCCCGCTCGCGGCTGGCCTGGTCCTGGGCGAGGATCATCTCGCGCACGACCGGCAACCGCTCCTCGCCGAAGAACATGTGCTCGGTGCGGCACAGCCCGATGCCCTCCGCCCCGAAGCCGCGGGCGATCTTCGCATCGGTCGGCGTGTCGGCATTGGCCCGCACGCCGAGGCGGCGGATCTGGTCGGCCCAGCCCAGGAGCTGCCGGAAATATTTGGTCAACTCCGGCTCAACGAGCGGGGCCTCGCCGAGAATCACCTCACCGGTCGAGCCGTTGATGGTGATCGCATCGCCTTCCCTGACGGTGAGGTCCCCCACCGAGAAGAGGCGCTCCTCTTCCCGTACGGTGATGGCGCTGCACCCGACGACACAGCACTTGCCCATCCCTCGACCTACGACTGCCGCATGGGAGGTCATTCCCCCCGTCGCCGTCAGAATTCCTTGGGAGATGGCCATGCCGCCGATATCCTCGGGCGAGGTCTCCTTGCGCACTAAGATCACCTTCTGCCCCGCCTCGCCCAATTCCAGCGCCCGGTGCGAGGTGAAGACTGCCCGGCCGACAGCCGCACCCGGCGAGGCCGGCAGACCCTTGGCGATGGAGCGCAGCTTGGCCTTCGGGTCGATCGTGGGATGCAGCAGCTGATCGAGTTGCTCAGGATTGACGCGCAGCAGGGCCTGCGGTTTGGTGAGGAGGGTTTCCTGCACCATTTCGACGGCGATGCGGACCGCGGCCTGCGCGGTCCGTTTGCCGGTGCGGGTCTGCAGCAGGTAGAGCGTGTCTTCCTCCACCGTGAATTCCAGATCCTGCATCTCCTTGTAGTGGCGCTCGAGGCGTTGGCAGGTGGCCAGCAGCTGCTTGTAGGTGGCAGGGAACTGCTTTTGCAGCCGGTCGATCGGCTGCGGGGTGCGGATGCCGGCGACCACATCCTCGCCCTGCGCGTTGACGAGATACTCGCCGTAGAAGACGCGCTCCCCGGTCGAGGGGTTGCGCGTGAAGCAGACACCGGTCAGCGACCGGTCGCCCAGGTTGCCGAAGACCATCGACTGGACGTTGACCGCGGTGCCCATCGAGTGCGGGATGTGGCTCAGGTTTCGGTAGGTGATGGCCCGCTGGTTGTTCCAGGACTGAAAGACGGCGTTGATGGCCAGCCGCAGCTGGTCGCGCGGGTTCTCCGGGAAGGCCACTTCCCCCTTCTTGCGGATCAGCGCCTTGTACTGCCCGACCAGCTCTTTGAGCGCCTCGGCCGGCAGGTCAGGATCCTGCTTCACCCCGTGCTGCTTGCGCATCGCCGTCAGGCGATCCTCGAAGTGGTGATGCTCCACGCCGAGCACCACGTCGCCGAACATCTGGACGAACCGGCGGTAGGCATCGTACGCGAAGCGCGGATTCTCCGATTTGGCGATGAGCCCCTTGACCGTCTCATCATTGAGACCCAGGTTCAAGATGGTGTCCATCATGCCCGGCATCGAGACGGCCGCGCCCGACCGCACCGAGACCAGCAAGGGGTTCGCCGGGTCGCCAAACCCCTTCTTGGTCACTGCCTCCAGAGGATGCAGATGGCGATCGATCTCCTGCTCGAGACCCGGGGGCCAGCGCTTGTTGTTGTCATAAAATTCGAGGCAGGCCTCGGTCGAGATGGTGAAGCCTGGCGGAACCGGGACGCCGAGGTTGGTCATCTCGGCGAGATTGGCGCCCTTGCCGCCGAGCAGTGTTTTCATGCCGGCTTGGCCGTCGGCCTTGCCCGCGCCGAAAAAGTAGACGTACCGCTTGGCCTGCTTGGCGGTTTTGGCGGCAGGACGTTTCTGCGATTTCAGGATGGTACCACCTCTCATGTAGAACGCTCCTTGGTTGCCCGCGCGGTGGTCGCCTTTGATGCCTCGCGCGTTTCGAGCACGATGTGCGACAGGTCGGCGATCTTGTGCGTGTACAAGTCGTGGATCAGCTTCATCAGCGCCCGCCGGTTGCGCCGCAACTCGGCCTCCGGGGCGTTGACCATCACTTCATCAAAAAAAGCATGCAGCGGGCGGAAGAAGACCTGGCCGTAGCGCTGGGTGGCTTCGCGATAGCTGCCTGCGCCGATGAGCCGCTCGATCTCGCCGTGGTGGGCCTGATAGGCCTGCCAGAGCTCCCGCTCGCGCTCGTGTTGCAGCTGGGCCTCGTTGACCGCCCCTACCGGCTCGTCGGTGCCCCGCAAGATGTTCCAGGTCCGCTCGACCACCTTCGCCGCTTCGATAAAGGCGGGCGTGCCATCGAGCTGCTGCAGGGCGCGCAGGCGATCGAGCGTGTCAACCACATCATCGAATTCTGTTCGGTCTGATAGGACAGCCGCTCGCACCAGATCGTACGGCATCCGACCCTGCCACCGGATGGCGATCGAGTGCTCCAGCCGTTCCCGCAGGAAGCCCTTGACATGGGCGCGCAGCCGCACCGGCTCTATCGATAATTTGCCCTCCCAGAATCGGAGGGCAGTGTCGATGGCCGCGCTGAGCGAGAGATGTTGTCCGGTGGCCATCAGCACGTTCAGGATGCCGAAGCCGCAGCGCTTCAACCCGTAGGGATCCGACGTGCCGCTCGGTGTCAGGCCGAGGCCCAGGTACCCCACCAGTGTATCCAATTTGTCGCAGAGGGACAAGAGTTTTCCCGCCGTCATCTGGCCGTCATGCGGCGGGTCATAGTGCTGGGCAATGGCCGCGGCGACTTCCGCCGGCTCATGGTCGGCGGCAGCGTAGAGACCGCCCATGATGCCCTGGAGACTGGGAAATTCCCGGACCATGGCCGTGGTGAGGTCGGCTTTGGCGCGCCGCGCCGCCATCATGGCGTGCTCCCGCTGAACCTGGGACCACTTCCACTGACGGCTGATCTCCTCCACCAGGCGCTCGAGCCGGTTGGTCTTGTCGTACATGGTGCCCAGGGCTTGGTGAAAAACAACTCCGCGCAATGCATCGACCTTGGGCGCCAGCGGTGTGCGCCGATCCTGCTGATAGAAGAGCAGGCTGTCCGCCAGCCGCGCATTGAGAATGTGCTCGTAGGTGGCGCGCACGCGCGAGAGCCGCTTGGGCCGTCCGTTGGCGATGGCCAGGAAGCGCGGCAGGAGCGCTCCGCTGCGGTCCACCACGGCGAAGACGCGCTGATGCTTCGACATGCTGGCGAGGATCACCTCGCGCGGCAAGCCGGCCGCGAGATATTGGGCATCGAACCGACCGGCGAAGACGGTGGGATACTCGACCAGGTTGGCGACCTCGGCCAGAATCGTCCGCAGCGACTCGGGTGCGACCGTGGAGTGCCGCTGCAACTTCCCTGCGGCTTGGCGCAGGCTCGATTCGACGCGTGTGCGGCGCAGGTCGTGATCCAGCAGGACACCGTGCCGGGCGATCGTCTGCAGGTAGGCGCGTGCCGATGTGACCCGCCACGGCCGCGGCGAGAGCAGGCGATGACCGTGGCTGACGGCGCCGCTGCGCACGCCGCCAATCATGCACCGCACAGGCGCGCTGCCGTACAGGGCGACGATCCAGCGAATCGGCCGGGCGAACCGCACGCCGGAAGCCTCCCAGCGCATGGTTTTGGGAAAACCCAATTTCGCGACCACCTCAGGCAGGAGCGCAGGCAGCATCCTGCGCGTCGGCAGGGCCGGTTCCTCCTTGCGCAAGAGGAGGTACTCCCCCTTCGGCGTGGTTTTGAGGGTGAGCATGCGCTCGGTGGCGTGATGTCCTTTCAGAAATCCCTGACCCGCGGCGGTCAGCGCTCCGTGGGCATCATAGGCCGCTCGTTTTGCCGGTCCCTGGATCTCGCGGACCATCGGCGTCTGATGAGCGGCCAGCCTTTCCACCACCGCCACGAGCCGGCGCGGCGTGCCGAAGGTGCGGATGCGCTTGAACGCGAGACGATGCGACGCGCAGCCCTGCGTCATCAGATGCCGCAGCTGCGCAATGGCGTCGGTCACATAACCGGCGGGCATCTCTTCGGTGCCGAGTTCGAACAGCAGATCCTGATCAGGCATGGGCGGGGTTCTGCTGCGAGAGATACAGTTCGGCGCACCGTTTGGCCAGCGCCCGCACGCGCGCGATGTACTGGGGCCGGTCGCTGGCCGAGACGGCGCCGCGGGCATCCAACAAATTGAAGGCGTGCGAACATTTCAGCGTCTGCTCATACGCCGGCAGACACGACTTGTGCTCCAGCAGTTTTTTCGCCTCGGCCTCGTGGCTGTCAAAGAGCTGGCGTGACAGCGCCACGTCGCTCTGTTCAAAGTTGTAGCGTGAGCCTTCAATCTCCGACTGCCGGTGGACGTCACCGTAGGTGACGGACTCATTCCAGCGCAGGGCGTACAAATCGTAGCGGCCCTGCAGGAACATGGCAATCCGCTCAAGGCCATAGGTAATCTCGGCGGAGATCGGGTGCACATCCAGCCCGCCCACCTGCTGGAAGTAGGTGAACTGGGTCACCTCCAGGC
>JACQRC010000065.1 GCA_016206665.1 Candidatus Omnitrophota bacterium
AACTGGGACGGCGCAAGATCATGCAGTACACGCGCTACGGCACGGTCATCCTCTCTTTCGTGCAGGCCTTCTTCATCGCCGTCTGGCTGGAGAACCCGGCGAATTTTGGCGGACGCGCCATCGTGCAGTTTCCGGGCTGGCCGTTTCGGCTGCTGTGCGCGATCACGATGACGGCCGGCACGGCCTTCATCATGTGGCTGGGCGAACAGGTGACCGAGCGGGGGATCGGCAACGGCATCTCGCTGATCATCACGGCTTCCATCGTGGGGCGGCTGCCGGCGGCGGCGCACCAGCTGGTGATCCTGGCCTCGCCGTTCCGTCCGGAACACGCGCAGATTAAGCCGCTGTCGCTGCTCATGATGAGCGTCATGCTGGTGCTGGTCGTGGCGGCCGTGGTCGCCATGACGCAGGGGCAGCGCAAGATCCCCGTGCAGTACGCGCGGCGGATCGTCGGGCGCAAGATCTATGGCGGGCAGAGCACCTTCATCCCGCTGCGGGTGAACCAGGTGGGCGTCATCCCCATCATCTTCGCGCAGTCGCTTCTGCTCTTTCCGGCGACGATCGCGGGCCTCATTCCCAGCGAGCGCGTGCGCGCCATGACGGAGACTTTTCTGCGCGGCCACGTGCTCTACACCGTGGTCTACGCGCTCCTGATCATCTTCTTCAGCTTCTTCTACGCGGCGATCACCTTCGACCCGATGGACATCTCGGACAACATGAAGAAGTACGGTGGGTTCGTGCCGGGGATTCGGCCCGGGATGGAGACGGCGAAGTTCTTTAACACGGTATTGGAACGCGTCACCTTCGCCGGAGCGATCATGCTCGCGGTCGTGGCGGTGCTGCCGGATGTCGTCCACGCCTGGCTGAAGGTGCCCTATCTGGTCGGCAGTTTCTTCGGCGGGACGAGCCTGCTGATCACCGTGGGGGTCATGCTCGACACGGTCAAGCAGATTGAGTCGCACCTGCTGCTGCGCCACTACGAAGGCTTCATGCACAGCGGCCGGCTGCGGGGGCGCAGGTAACAGGCTCTTTGAGACGTCGATGCGCATCGTCCTGCTAGGCCCGCCGGGAGCCGGGAAGGGCACGCAGGCCGAGATCCTGGCCACGCGGCTGGGGGTGGCCCATGTGGCGACCGGGGATCTGTTTCGGCGCGAAGTCAAGCGCGGCACGCCGTTGGGGCGCAGGGCCGCCGGCTACATGCGCCGGGGCGAGCTGATTCCCGATGAGTTGGTCGTGCGCATGGTGGCGCAGCACTTGACCAGGCCGGCGGTGCGGCGCGGCTTCGCGCTGGACGGCTTTCCGCGCACCGTGGCCCAGGCTGAGGCGTTGGATGCCGCGCTTGGGCTACGCGGCGAATCGATCGATCTGGTGCTCGATTTTCGGACGCCCGTACGGGTCATTCTGCGCCGGCTGACGGGCCGATGGATCTGCCAGCGGTGCGGCGCGATCTACCACGCCGTGACGATGGCGCCGAACGTCGCTGGTCGGTGCGACCGGTGCCCGGGCCGCCTCATTCAACGCATCGATGATAAGCGCTCGACGATCGTGCGACGGCTGCAGGTGTACCGTCGGGACTCGGCGCCGGTCGTCCGCTACTATGCGAGACGCCAACTGCTGCACAGCGTGCGCGGGGACTGGCAGGCGGAACGGCTCTACCGCCATCTGGTGCGGCTCTTTCGCGCGCAGGGTGTGCTCGCTGCGAGATGACACTTCGATGCATTCGACTCGCCCGTACGGGCTCGCTCAGCATCGTGGTGAGCGAGCGAAGCGAGTCGAATCCACGACTCGGTCGCTATCGCTCCCTCGCTCAGTGTCATGGTGAGCGAGCCCTTCGACTCGGCCCGCGACAGCGGGCCTCGCTCAGGGCAAGTGCTGAGCTTGTCGAAGCACGAGCGGAGCGAGTCGAACCATGATCATCCTCAAGAGCCGTCAAGAGATCGCGACGATGCGCCGGGCCGGGCGGATCGTGGCCGAGGTGTTGCAGGAGCTCCGGCGCGCAGCGGTGCCGGGGGTCACCACCGAAGCGCTGGACCGGCTGGCTGAGGCGGGCATTCGGGCGCGGGCCGGCCAGACAGCCTTCAAAGGCTACCGCGGCTTTCCATCGACATTGTGCGCGTCGGTCAATGAGCAGGTGGTCCACGGTATTCCCGGGGATCGCGTCCTGAAGGCCGGCGATATCATCGGGCTGGATTTGGGCGCGCGGGTCGACGGCTATTTCGCGGATGCAGCGATCACCGTGCCCGTGGGCCAGGTGCATGAGCGGGCGCAGCGGTTGATGGCGATAACCGAGCAGGCCCTGAATGCCGGGATCGCGCAACTGCAGGTGGGGCATCGGCTGTCGGATGTGTCATCGGCGATTCAGCATCTGGTCGAGGCCAAGGGGTATTCGGTCGTACGGCAGTTCGTGGGGCATGGGATCGGCGCGCAGATCCATGAAGATCCACCGGTGCCGAACTTCGGTCCGGCGCACTGGGGGCCGCGGCTGAAGGCCGGCATGGTCCTCGCGATCGAGCCGATGGTGAATATCGGCGCTCCGGAGGTGGAGATTCTGGAGGATGGGTGGACGGTGGTGACGAAGGATGGGTCGCTCTCCGCGCATTTCGAGCACACCGTCGCCATCACGGAGCAGGGACCGCAAATTCTCACGATGGTTGACGGGCACTAAGGACGGGATGCAATGAAGGTCAGGGCCTCGGTCAAAAAAATTTGCGACAAGTGCAAGATCATCCGGCGGCATCGGGTCGTTCGGGTCATCTGCTCCAATCCGCAACATAAACAGCGTCAGGGCTGACGGCGAGGAAGGAACCGTATGGCACGCATCGTCGGGGTGGAACTGCCCAAGGAGAAGCGCATCGAGATTGCGCTGACCTATCTCTACGGCATTGGCCGGGCGCAATCGAGCCGCATCCTGCGGACCGTGGGCATCAGCGCTGACAAACGGGCCAAGGATCTGACGGATGAGGAGATCAATAAGCTCACCGCCGTGATTCAGCGCGACTACAAGGTGGAGGGTGATCTGCGGCGCGAGATCTCCGCCAACGTGAAGCGGTACATCGAAATCGGCAGTTACCGCGGATTGCGGCACAAGAGGGGGTTGCCGGTGCGCGGCCAGCGCACGCACACCAACGCCCGGACGCGCAAGGGTCCGAAGCGGATGGTGGGCGTGAAGCGAACGGCAGCCCCTGCCAAGGCCGCGGCAGGATAAGGAGTCGAGATGGCCGACGAACAGTCAGCAAGCAGCAAACAGCAAGCAGCAAGCGGTGTCGCGCCCGTGGCAACTGGCGCGACAGAGGCTGGTGCAACGGCGGGGACGCCCAAGCCGGCCGCGCGCCAGCGCAAAAAGATCGTCCGGCAGGTGCCCTATGGTATCGCCCACATCCAAGCCAGTTTCAACAACACGATCGTGACGATCACCGACAAGCAGGGCAACGTCGTGTGTTGGGCCTCGGCCGGGTCGAGCGGCTTCCACGGCTCGAAGAAATCTACGCCCTTTGCGGCCCAGATCGCCGCCGCCAACTGCGCCAAGAAGGCGCTCGAGCGCGGGGTCAAGGAGGTGGAGGTCTGGGTGAAGGGCCCAGGCTCCGGCCGCGAATCGGCGATCCGCTCGCTGCAACAGGCCGGGCTCTCCATCTCCGCGATCAAGGATGTCACGCCGATTGCCCACAATGGCTGCCGCCCACCGAAGCGGAGGAGAGTGTAGGATGGCGCGCTACACAGGGCCCGTCTGTCGCTTGTGCCGCCGCGAGGGCATGAAACTGTTCTTGAAGGGGACCAAATGCACCACCCCCAAGTGTCCGGTCGAGAAGCGCGGCTTTCCGCCGGGCCAGCACGGCCAGGCGCGGATCAAGATGTCGAACTACGGTTTGCAGCTGCGCGAGAAGCAGAAGGTTAAGCGCATGTACGGCATGCGGGAGCGCCAGTTCCGCTTCTTCTTCAGCAAGGCCCAAAAGGTGAAGGGCGTCACCGGGGAGAAGCTGTTAGAGATGCTCGAGCGCCGGGTGGACAATGTCGTCTATCGAATGGGATGGGCCACGTCGCGCTCCGAGGCGCGCCAGATGGTGCTGCACGGCTGGGTGCGCGTCAACCAGCAGAAGGTCGATGCGCCCGCCTACCAGGTGCGGCCCGGTGACACGGTGGCCCTCATCACCTCGGCGGCCGCCGCCAAGAAGGCCAAGGCCACGTTGGAACTGACGAAGGACCGGACGAGCCCCAGCTGGATCACGATCGATGCCCAGGCGCTCTCCGGTACGATCACCCGTCTGCCCACCAAGACCGATGTGGGCATGCCCTTCCAAGAATCTTTGATCGTCGAGTTGTATTCGAAATAGCGCCGAAGGGAGAGCCGACCCATGGGGATTCTGTGGAAAGATTTCGAGATGCCGAAGCAGCTCATCTGCGAGGAGGCGACCCTCACGCCGACCTACGGGAAGTTCATCGCTGAGCCGTTTGAGCGCGGCTATGGGACGACCATCGGCAACGGCTTCCGGCGAATTCTCATTTCGTCCATTGAGGGAGCCGCGGTGACAGCCATCAAGCTGGATGGAGCGGCCCA
>JACQRC010000064.1 GCA_016206665.1 Candidatus Omnitrophota bacterium
CCCTACAACGGCATCCTGCACACCGCGCCCTTCCGGCGCGCGAAACACAAGGGGACCTACTGGAAGACGGTCGAGGAGGACTACCACTGGCACTTCGAGATCATGCCGCGGCTGACCCGCGTCGCCGGCTTCGAGTGGGGCTCCGGCTTTTACATTAATCCGACCCCGCCGGAGGAAGCGGCTCAATACTTGCGTCAGACTCAGGAGACTCATGTCTGAACTCCGTCGGGACCCGCTCACCGGCCGGTGGATCATCGTGAACACCGATGAGCCGGATGTGCCGGGGGATTTCGAGATCGAGGCCCAGACGCTGAAAGGGGGGACCTGCCCCTTCTGCGCCGGCAACGAGAAGATGACGCCGCCGGAAGTTCTCGCGCTGCGCCCCGCCGATGGCGCGGCCAACGGCGGGGGCTGGAGCCTGCGGGTGGTGCCCAACAAGTTTCCCGCCCTGCGCATCGAGGGCGACCTGGACCGGCGCGGCCTCGGCATCTACGATCTGTCAAACGGCATCGGGGCCCACGAGGTCATCATCGAAACGCCCGATCACACCCGCACGATGGCGGAGCTGACGCAGCAGGAGATGGAGGACGTCCTCGCCGCCTTCCAGAGCCGCTCCCTCGATCTGCGCGGCGATCCCCGGTTCAATTACATTCTCATCTTCAAGAACCAGGGCATCGCCGCCGGCGCTTCGCTGGAACACACCCACTCGCAACTGATCGCGCTGCCCATCGTGCCCAAGCGCGTGATGGACGAGCTCAACGGCGCCGAGCAGTATTTCGGCTACCGGGACCGGTGCATCTTCTGCGACATCCTGCACCATGAATTGGAGGAGCGGGAGCGCGTCATTGCGGACAACAAGAGCTTTGTGTGCTTCAACCCCTACGTCTCCCGCTTCGCCTTCGAGACGTGGATCGTGCCCAAGACCCACCGCTCCGATTTCGCCGGCATCACTCCGGAGGAGATCGCCGACTTTGCCCGGATGCTGCGCGAAGCGCTCCAGCGGATGAAGCAGTCGCTGGGCAATCCGCCCTACAACTTCATCATCCACACCGCCCCCATGAAGGCGCACGACCGCGAGGAGTACCACTGGCACCTGGAGCTCATCCCGATTTTGACCCGCGTCGCCGGCTTCGAGTGGGGCTCCGGCTTCTACCTCAACCCCACGCCGCCCGAAGTCGCCTGCCAGCATCTCCACGACGTCAAACTATAAACCACGAAAGCACGAAACCGCACGAAAGTACGAAAGCGGCTTTCGTGGTTTCGTGACCTTTCGTGTTTTCGTGGTCTGTTTGATGTGTATTGACACTCCCCTCACTGGCTGTTATCATTAGCTTTCACTTGCAGATGCATTCATCGACGGTAGAAGGAGGAACCACCGTGATTCGCGTCGGCATCAACGGCTTCGGCCGCATCGGGCGCAACGTCTTCCGCGCCGGCTACAAGAACCCGAACCTGCGCTTCGTGGCGGTCAACGACCTGCCGGTCCCGACGGAGACACACGCTCATCTGCTCAAGTACGACTCCGTCCTCGGCACCTTCCAGGCCGAGGTCTCAGCCAAGGAGAACAGCCTCCTGGTCGACGGCCAGGAGCTCAAAATTGTCAGCTACAAAGACCCGGCCCAGATTCCGTGGAAGGACTTAGGGGTCGATGTCGTCGTGGAGTCGACCGGGGCCTTCACCGACAAGGAGAAAGCCGTCGTCCACATCAGCTCCGGCGGGGCGAAGAAGGTCATCATCAGCGCCCCGGCCAAAAATGAGGACATCACCATCGTCCTCGGCGTTAACGACGCGATGTACGATCCGGCCAAGCACCACGTCATCTCCAACGCCTCCTGCACCACGAACTGCGTGGCCCCCATGGCCAAGCTGCTCCATGAGCGGCTGACCATCAAGAAGGGGCTCATGACGACGATCCACTCCTACACCAATGACCAGCGCGTCCTCGACTTGGCCCACAAGGACGTGCGCCGGGCCCGGGCCGCGGCGCTGTCGATGATTCCCACGTCGACCGGGGCGGCCAAGGCGGTGGGACTGGTCCTGCCGCAGTTGAAGGGCAAGCTCGACGGCCTCTCCATCCGGGTGCCGACCCCGAATGTCTCGCTCATCGACCTGACGGTCGAGGTGGAGAAATCCACGACGAAGGAGCAGGTCAATGAGATCTTCCGGCAGGCGGCCGCCGGGCCGATGAAGCCCTACCTCGAATACACGACCCTGCTGCTCGTCTCGAAGGATTTCAACGGCAATCCCAAGTCCTGCATCTTCGACGCCACACTCACCTACGTCGTCGACGGCACGCTGGTCAAGACCTTCGGCTGGTACGACAACGAGTGGGGCTACTCGAACCGCGTCGTGGACCTCCTGGCCTTCATCGGCGCCCGGCTGGGCGGCTCTGGTGCGCCGTCCGCCGGCCGTCCGGCCGTGGTCAAGGCCTGAGCACCGGGCCGGCGCCGTTCATGCCTCAGCAGACCATCCGCAACATCGCCCTCGAGGGCCGGCGCGTGCTGATGCGCGTGGACTTCAATGTGCCCCTCGACGGGACGCGGATCACCGACGACACCCGCATCCGGGCCAGCGTGCCCACCATCCAGTACGCTCTCCAGCACAACGCCCGCGTCATCCTGATGAGCCATCTCGGACGGCCGGATGGCAGGATCGTGGAATCCCTGCGGCTGGAGCCAGTGGCCGCCCGCCTCAGCGACTTCCTGGGCCGGCCGGTCCAGGCGCTGCGGGAGTGCGTGGGAGCCGAGGTGCAGACGGCGGTCCAGCAGATGCGGCCCGGCCAGGTGATGCTCCTTGAGAATCTGCGGTTTCATCCGGAGGAGGAGGCCAACGACCCGGCGTTCGCCAAGCAGCTGGCCGCCCTCGGCGAGGTCTACGTGAATGACGCCTTTGGCGCGGCCCACCGGGCGCACGCCTCGACCGAGGGGGTGGCGCTCCATCTTCCCGCTGTGGCGGGGTTGCTCCTCGAGAAAGAGTTTCATTAGCTCAAGGACTCGG
>JACQRC010000066.1 GCA_016206665.1 Candidatus Omnitrophota bacterium
CTGTGCTACCATTACACCACGGGGCAACGAGCGCGTCACGAATTGTCCGAGGTCGCCCAGCGCGAGTGCTGAGCGAGGCCCCGCCAACGGCGGGGCCGAGTCGAAGCATGAAAGAGCAGATGTCTAAGTACGGCGCTGGGAGACGGGCAGGCGGTCGCAGTAGGTGGCGAGGCGCTCCTGGTCATCGGGGGCAATCACGGTGAGCTTCACGCCGATCTCATACGACGCGCCGCCGATCTGCGCAATCTCCCGCGCCCAGATGACGTCCGCCTCGGCGTTGATCAGTCGGTCGCCGGTCAGATCCAAAATGAGCGACAGATGCGTGCCGAGTGCCAGGGGCTGCTTGCTGGTGAACTTCAGCCCACCGTGGCTGACCTCCCGCGCGACGGTCTCCTCCGGATGGCCCTTGACCCCCTTGACCTTCCAGTGGACCATGAGCGCGACCTTGTAACGCGGATGTTGTCGGCGCTCCGGTTGTGGCGGGCTCATGGTTCGACTCCCTGCGGTCGCTCACCATGACCCTGAGCGAGCGACGAACGGGGTGAGGAGCGAGTCGAATGGGTCATGTTAGACTCCTGATGGCGCGCTCGAGGCGAAGCAAGGTCTTGTCGCGACCCAACAGGGCCATCACCTCAAACAAGCCGGGGCTCACCTCCCGGCCGGTGATCGCGACCCGGGCCGGATGAATGAGCTCGCCCGCCGGCTTGCCCAACTCGGCGACCAGGCCGCGCGTGGCGGTCTCCACGGTCTGCGCATCGAAGGCCGGCGCGCTCGCCAGCCGCTCCTTGAGCAGGGCCAATTCCTTCACGGTGCCATTCTTGCGCAAATGCTTCTCCACGGCCTGGGCCTGGTAGCTGAAGTCATCAGTAAAGCAGAAATCGGCCAGCGTTTCAATCTCGGCGAGGGTGTGGAGGCGGCCCTGAAAGACCCGCGCCAACTGCAGCAGCCAGGCCTGGTTGGTCTGCGCCGTCACCCACCCTTTCGCCTGCAGACGCGGCAGCAACAGCGCTAACAGCCGCTCGGGGGTGAGCCGCTTGATCTGCTGGGCGTTGACCCAGGTCAGCTTCTCGGCGTTGAATTGCGCGGCCGTCTTCTTCACATCCTTGACGTCGAACAGGCGGATCGTTTCCTCAACCGGAATGATCTCGCGGTTGTCCTTCGGCGACCAGCCCAGCAGGGTGAGGAAGTTGACGATCCCCTCCGACAAGAACCCCTCGTCGCGAAATTCCAGCACCGAGGTCGCCCCCTTGCGCTTGGAGAGCCGGGCCCGCGCCTCATCGACGATGAGCGGGATATGCGCGAACAGCGGTGGGGCAGCGCCCAAGGCCTCGTAGAGGATGATCTGCTTCGGCGTGTTCGCGATGTGGTCGTCGCCGCGGATGATGTGGGTGATCCGCATGTCGGCGTCATCCACGACGCAGGCGAAGTTGTAGGTGGGCGTGCCATCCGACTTGATGAGGACGATATCCTTCAGCAGGGTGGCGTCGGTGTCGATGCGGCCGTGGATGACATCCGTGAAGGAGATGACGCGCGGCTCGATCGGCATCACCACCGCGCCCTCCTGCCGCTGGGCGCGCCCGGACTTGAGCAGGCCCTCGGCCTTCGCGCGGTAGAGCTCCAGCCGCCGGCTCTGATGGATGGGCCCTTCGTCTGGCTGGATGCCCAGCCAGCGCAGGCTCTCCAGAATGTCATCGAGAAACTTCGGGTCGGAGCGTTTCTGGTCTGTGTCTTCGATGCGCAGGACCAGAGTGCCCTGCGTGTGGCGGGCGTAGAGCCAGTTGAAGAGCGCGGTGCGGGCGGAGCCGATGTGTAATGTTCCAGTGGGACTGGGAGCGAAGCGGACCCGAACGTGCATGGTCATACAGCAGTCGTGATGCGGCGTCGCACGCGGATGGGAGGACGGTCGGCGACTAACGCTTGCGCCATTTCCACGATGCGCGACGCCGTCAAGCCGTAGTGGCGCAGCAGCTGCGCGCGCGTGCCGTGGCGCATAAACTCGGTGGGCAGGGCCAGGCGCCGCACCTGCACCCGTAGCTGCTCCTGCTCAATGGCCTCCATCACCGCGCTCCCGAAGCCGCCCTGATCGACCGCCTCTTCCACGGTGACCCAGGCGGGGATGCTCTGGGCGAGGAGCCGCAGCATTTCCAGATCGAGCGGTTTGATGAAGCGGGCGTTTACGACGGTGGCATTGATGCCCTCTGCTTCCAGCCGCTGGGCGGCTTGCAGGGCCAGCGTCGTCATCGGGCCCAGGGCGATGAGCGCGACATCGCCGCCTTCGCGCAGTAGCTCGGCGCGGCCCAGATAGACCTCCGCGACCGGCAGGCGCGGCAGCGAGCCGCTGAGCTCCGGCTCCAGCTGGGCCAGCAGTTGGCTGCCGCTGCGCGGATACCGGATGGCCACCGGCGCCTCGCAGGCCATCGCAAACTCCAACATCTTCGTCAGCTCCTCCTCGTCGCGCGGCGAGAGGAAGGTGAGATTCGGCAGATTCCGCAGGAAGCCGATATCGAAGACCCCGTGATGCGTCGGGCCGTCCTCGCCGACCAGGCCTGCCCGGTCGAGAATGAGGGTGACCGGCACCCGCTGGAGGCAGACCTCGTGGAAGACCTGGTCGTAGGCGCGGTGCAGAAAGGTGGAATAGAGCGCGATGACCGGTTTGTACCCCATCCGGGCCAACCCGGCCGCGAAGCCCATGCCGTGCTGCTCCGCCATGCCCACATCGAAGCAGCGCTGCGGAAACCGCTTCTGAAAGGCGTCGAGGCCGGTGCCCTCCATCATCGCGGCCGAGATCGCGACGATCCTGGGGTCGCGCTCCGCGAGTTTGACCAGCGTCTTGCTGAAGGCCTCGGTGAAGGAGGAGGGCCTGCCGTTCTTCTTCGCCTTGGCGAGCGCGGTACCCGTCTTCGCGTCGAAGGCCTCGGTCTTGTGGAACCGTTCCGGGTCCTGCTCGGCAGGCGCATACCCCTTGCCCTTCTTCGTGATGACATGGACGAGGATCGACCCGGTGAGTTTCGCGACGTTGCGCAGCGTGCGCACCACCTGGTTCAAATCGTTGCCGTCGATCGGGCCGAAGTAGCGGAAGCCTAACTCTTCAAAGAGGACACCCGGCGTGAGAAAGCCCTTCATCCCCTCTTCGAGCCGTTTCGCGACGCGCAGGATGGGCGTCCCGGCGCGCTGCGGCAGTTTGCGCATCAGCTTCTCGAAGTCGTCCCGGAACCGGTTGTAGACCGGGCCGGTGATGATCCGCGTAAGATACTTGCTGATGGCGCCGACGCTGGGCGAGATCGACCATTGGTTGTCGTTCAGGATGACGAGCAGGTTGCGCTTCAGATGGCCGGCGTGGTTGAGCGCCTCGAGCGCCATCCCTTCGCCCAGGCTGGCATCGCCGATGATGGCGACCACCTTGTAGGCGTCCCCGGAGAGATCCCGCGCCTCGGCCATCCCCAAGGCGGTCGAGATGCACGTGCCCCCGTGCCCGGTGGCAAACAGATCGTGTTCGCTCTCTTCGGGATTGCTGAAGCCGCTCAATCCCCCCCACTGCTTGATCGTGTGGAACTGGGCCTGCCGTCCGGTCAGCAGCTTGTGGGCATAGGCCTGATACCCCATATCCCAGAGCAGCTTGTCGCGCGGCGTGTCGAAGACATAGTGCATGCCGAGAATGAGCTCGACCGCCCCGAGGCTGGAGGCGAAGTGGCCGCCGTGCTCGGAGACCACTTCGATGATCCGGCTGCGCAGCTCGGCGGCCACCTGGGGCAGCGCCGATTGCGGCAGGCGCCGCAGATCCGCAGGGCCGTGAATGGTTGAGAGGAGCGGAGCGGCCATGGTTACGTCTTGCGATCCAACAAGCGATGGGCCAGCGCGCGCAAGGTGCCGGCGCGCGGACCGACCAGATCCAGGGCGCGCTCCGCCCGCCGGACATGGGATGCGGCCCGGTCACGGGTGCCGCGGCGGCCCAAGACCGCCGCATAGCCATCGCCGTCCATCAAATCATCCACCATCTGAAAGGTCATCCCCACCGCTTCACCGTACCGCGACAACGCGCGCAGTTGCGCGTCGCTGGCTCCACCGACGATCGCGCCCGCTCTGACGCTGACACACATCAGCGCCGCCGTCTTGCGGGCCGCGATGGCATCCAGCACCGGCACCCGCCCCGCCGCTGGCGGGGCAAGCAGCCGATGGCCGTTTTGCGAGCGCAGATCCAGTACCTGACCGCCGATCAGTCCCTGGGTGCCGGCCCAGCGGGCCACCTCGCGCACGACGCGCAGCGAGCGCGCCGGGTGCCGGCCGCGCGCGATCAATTCGAAGGCCAGGGTCAGCAGCGCGTCGCCGGCCAGGATGGCGGTCGCCTCACCGAACTTCCGGTGAGAGCTGGCCCGGCCACGGCGGGTCGCCGCATCGTCCATCGCCGGCAGGTCATCGTGGATCAAGGAATAGGTGTGAATCAGCTCAAGCCCGCAGGCGGTGTCGAGGGCGGCGCTGGAGCGGCCGCCCACCGCCTCACAGGCCAACAGGCACAGGATCGGCCGCAGCCGCTTGCCGCCGCCCATGACGCTGTACCGCATCGCCTCATGGATCGCGGCCGGCGCGCCGTGCCGCTCCGCAATCGCGACGACGAGCGCCCGGTCGATGCGCAGGCGGTAGCGTTCGAGCAGGCGGCTCAGCCGTCGGGCTGAACCGGCCTCAGGTCTCTGCGCGGTCGCCGTCATCCGACTCGAAGGCCTTGGTGTCCAGCTTGCCGCCCTCGGCCTTCATCAGCTGCTCGACCCGCTTCTGGGCCTGCTCGAGGCGCTTGGTCAGCAGATGGGACAGCCGGACCCCCTCCTCGTACTTCTTGAGCGAGGTCTCGAGGGGCAGGTTGCCCTTGTCCAAATCCTCGACAATTTTTTCCAACTGCTTGAGGGAGTCCTCAAAGCGCAGCTCAGCCATCGGCGGGTCCCTTCGAATGGATAGCCTCAATCGTACTCGTAATCGTGTCCTGATGCAACCGTGTTTTTATCCGGTCCCCCGTCTGCAACCCCTTCGCGTCCAGCAGGATCTGATCGTGCGCCTCGGTCGAGGTGATGCTGTAGCCGCGGGCCAGAATGGCGGTCGGGCTGAGCGCATCCAACCTGACGATGAGCCGCCGGCACAAGCCACTGGCCGCCTCAAACCGCGCCTGCCACCGCGCCGACAAGAGCGCCGACAGATGTCCCACCTGCTGGCGCCATCGCGCCACGACCACGACCGGGTTGCGGGCGGCCAGGATGTCTCGCAGCCGATGCAGCGTCGAATCCCACTGCTCCAACCGATGCGTCAGATGCAACGTCATCCGTTCCTGCAGATCATCCACGCGCTGCTGGTACTGCTCGATGAGCGCCGAGGGCTCCGGGATGCGGGCCAGTGATAGCCGATGGCTCAATGTCTCCAATTGCGTTTCGATGGCCGCGTCGAGCGCGGTGCGCAGCTCAGCCGCCTCCTGCTGAGCCAGTTCCTTCTGATGCACTAACATGCGCGCCGCGTCGAGCGGGGTCGCCGCCCGCACATCGGCGACAAAGTCGGCGATCGTCCAGTCCACCTCATGCCCGACGGCGGAGATGACCGGCAGCTGTGAGCGGTGAATGGCGCGGGCCACCGCCTCCTCGTTAAAGGCCCATAGATCCTCGAGGCTGCCGCCGCCGCGGCCGACGATCATCACGTCGAGACGGTGCTGCGCCGGCAGGGTCGCGTTCCACGCGTTTAAGTCGTCGATTGCCTGTGCAATCTCCTGCGCTGCGCCCTCGCCCTGCACGCGCACCGGCGCCAGCACTACCGAGGGGAAACGCCGACCCAAGGTGCGCAAGATATCACGAATCACCGCTCCGGTCGGCGAGGTGACGAGGCCAATCCGCTCCGGCAGCACCGGCAACGGCCGCTTGCGCGCCTCGTCGAACAGCCCTTCCTTCGCCAACCGCGCCTTCAGCTGCTCGAAGGCGAGCTGGAGCGCGCCGAGCCCCTTCGGCTCGACTGTCTCGACATACAATTGGTACGACCCGCGCTTTTCGTAGACGCTGACCCGCCCGCCGCAGAGCACCTTGAGCCCGTCCTCCAGCTTGAACTTGAGGCGGCCGTGATGGCCGCGAAACAGCGCGCAGCCGATCTGCGCCTGCTCGTCCTTCAGCGTGAAGTAGACGTGGCCGGAGGCGGGCTGACTCAAATTGGAGATCTCGCCTTCCACCCAGACCTGCGGGAAGGCCTCCTCGAGCAGCCCCTTGAGGGCCCGGGTCAGCTCCGAGACGGTGAAGATGTGGCGCTGGGTTTGGGGAGGCGTGGTCGTTAAGGTCTGCATTTCAAAATTCGGTGATGCCAGTGATAAAAGCTGTGATTACGGTGATAGAGCCACCGCTTTATCACCGTAATCAATTTTTTTAATCACCGTAATCACCGCTTCATGTTCCCAGTTTTCTCGCAATCCTCTCAATATGCGAGGCCTTGCCTGTTTGGGGATCCACCTCGATGAGGGCTCCGTGCAGCTGGACATCGCCCTCCGCCATCTCGAACTTGTGCGGCATGTGGGTGACGAACCGCTTGATGATCTGCTCCTTATTGCGGCCGATGACGGAATCGTAGGGACCCGTCATGCCCAAGTCGGTAATGTAGGCGGTACCCTGGGGCAGCACCCGCTCATCGGCGGTGGGAATATGGGTGTGCGTTCCGAAGACGCAGCTCACCTGCCCGTCCAAGAACCAGCCCATCGCCACCTTTTCGCTCGTCGCCTCGGCGTGCATGTCGAGAAAGATGAGCGGGGTGGTCTTCCGCAACTCCTTGACACACTGGGTGGCCGTCTCGAAGGGGCAGTCGCAGGCATCCATGAAGGCCCGGCCCATCACATTCGCCACGCCGAGCGCGGCGCCGTTCTTGCCCGCGTACGTGGCCGCGCCGACGCCGGGGCTCGCCCTGGGGTAGTTGGCCGGCCGCAGGATCCGGTGGTCGCTGTCCAGGATGGGATAAATCTCCGGCTTGCTCCAGATGTGGTTGCCCGTCGTCAGGATGTCGATGCCGGTGGCGAAGAGCTCGGCGGCGATGTTCTGCGTGAGTCCGGAGCCGCCCGCCGCGTTCTCGGCATTGGCGATGACCCAGTCGAGACCAAACTCGCGCCGCAGTTGCGGCACGAAGACGGAGACCGCCTCGCGGCCGGGGCGGCCGACGATATCCCCGATCACCAAAATCTTCACCAATACTCCCACGTCATAGCAATCAGCAACCAGCCATCAGCAATCAGCTGAAAGATTTTGCTGGCTGCTGATTGCTGACTGCTGATTGCTTCGCTGTTATCGGGCGTACTCGACGGCACGAGTTTCCCTTACCACCGTCACCTTGATCTGCCCCGGAAACTCCAGCCCGCCCTCGATGCGCTGGCGGATCTCCCGCGCGAGCGCGATCGCCTCCAAGTCGGTCACCCGCTCCGGCTGGACGATGACGCGCACCTCGCGGCCGGCCTGAATGGCGTAGGACTTGGCCACGCCTTTGAACGAGTCGGCGATCGACTCGAGCGCCTTGAGGCGGCGGACGTAGTTCTCCAAGGTGTCGCCGCGCGCGCCCGGCCGCGAGCCGCTGATCGCATCCGAGACCTGGGTCAGCACCGCGATCAAATTGTGCGGCGGGACTTCGTTGTGGTGCGCCTCGATGGCGTGGATGACGTCCGCCGACTCCCCATATTTGCGCGCCAGATCCGCGCCGATCAATGCGTGCGGCCCTTCGATTTCATGGCTCACCGCCTTGCCGATGTCGTGGAAGAGCGCGGCCCTGCGGGCGAGCGCCGGAGGAATGCCCAGCTCCGAGGCCAGCACGTTCATGATGAAGGCGCACTCCTTCAGGTGCGCGAGGACATTCTGGCTGTAACTGGTGCGGTACCGCAGGCGGCCGAGCAGCTTGACCATCTCCGGGTGGACCTGCTGGAGCCCGACCTCCTGAATCGCCTGCTCGCCCTCCTGCTGGATCGTCTGCTCCATCTCCTTCTTGACCTTGTCGACGACCTCCTCGATGCGCGCCGGATGAATCCGCCCGTCGCTCATCAGCCTTGTCAGCGCAATGCGCGCAATCTCGCGGCGCACCATGTCGAAGGCGGAGAGCGTCACGCTCTCCGGGGTGTCATCGACGATGAGATCCACCCCGGTCGCCGTTTCAAAGGCGCGGATGTTCCGGCCCTCGCGGCCGATGATCCGGCCTTTCATCTCCTCGCTGGGCAGATTGATGACGCTGACCGTTGACTCGATCGTGTGGTCGGGCGCGCAGCGCTGAATGGCCAGGCCGATGATGTTGCGGGCGCGCCGGTCCGCCTCCTGCTTCGCCTCATCCTCGATCCGCTTGATCATGAGGCTCGCCTCCTGGCGGACGTCCGATTCCATCTTGGTCAGCAGCAGCGCCTTCGCCTGCTCCGGCACGAGCCCCGCCACTTCCTGCAGGCGCGATTTTTCCTCGAGCAGCATCTGGTCCAGCTGCTGGGCTTTGGCGGTCAGGCTGCGCTCCCGCTCAGCGAGCCCACGCTCCCGGAGATCGAGCTGCTCGACCTTCCGGTCCAACTGTCCTTCCTTCTGTCCCAGCCGACGCTCCAACTCACCGACCCGGCGACGGGTCTCTTGCGTCTGCTGTTCAAACTCCTGGCGAATCCTGTGCAGGAGCTCCTTCCCCTCTAACTCCGCCTCCCGCCGGGTCGTCTCGGCCCGTAGGGCCGCGCTCTCAAGAATCTGTTTGGCCTGAGCTTCCGCCTCCTGGATTTTACGTTGACCCACCCACCGCCGCCCATGATAGCCGGCCAGGGCGCACCCTACCCCCGTCATTGCGATGACGACAGTTCCCATGATTGCACTCATGGTAGCCACCCCCCATCGTCACTGTATGGTCCTCAGCCAGAAACCACGATGTCCATAGGCCGATCGTGCCGTTGCACGGGCAATCGGTCGACCACTTGACAGGCATACGCCAACCCCACCCGCGGCACCCTCCGTGGAATCTGCCGCAACCATCGGTCATAGTAGCCGCCGCCATGGCCCAGCCGGGCGCCACTGCGGTCAAACACGACCCCAGGAATGATCACCAGCTGCACCGCCTTCGCCGAGACACTGCGCCGTCCTGCGGAGCGCGGCTCGCGAATGCCGTACGCGCCCCGCTGCAGATCACGCCGCACATCCTGAATGGGATACCAGGCCAAACGACTGGTCGCCGGATGCGCGACCGGCAACAGCACCCGCTTGCGCTCGCGCAGCGCCGCGCGGATGAGCGCATCGGTCTGCACCTCATACGGCAGCGACGCATAACACGCAATCGTCCGCGCGCGCCGAAAGGCCGGCAGCTCCTGCACCTGGCGCAGGATTGCCGCGCTGTGTCGCCGGCGCATCCGTACGGACTGCCGCTTCAGCCGCCGCAACATCGCCTGCCGCAACGCGGCCTTCGTCACGATGCGGCGACCACCGCCGCCCCGCCTGCTTCGCCCCGCACGTTTGCTTCGCAAAGCGAAGCAGCGGGGCGGGCGGGGCGCACACGTGGCAGGATGCGTCGCAGCGCCTCCGCAACATCATCCATCTGCTCGATGGTATTCGCGCGGCCCAGGGAAAAACGGACGCACTCGAGGGCCTGCTCCGGTGTCCGCCCCATTGCCAACTGCACATGCGACGGCTCGATGCTACCCGAACTGCAGGCCGCGCCGACCGATGCGGCGATTCCCTCCACGTCGAGATTCATGACCAGCGTCTCGCCGGCGCAGCCCTCGAAGCCGATGTTGACCGTGTTGGCGAGCCGCCGGGTCGGGTGGCCGTTCAACGCCGTCCCGGAACACTCGCCGAGCAGCCGCCGCTCGAGATGCGCACGCAGCGGCAACAGATGCGCCGATTCCTGCTCCAGATGACTGTGGGCGTATGCGGCTGCGACGCCGAACCCGACGATCGCCGGCAGATTCTCGGTGCCTGGGCGGAACCGCTGCTCATGATGGCCGCCGGCCAACAGCGGCTGACACGACGTCCCGCGCCGCAGGTACAGCGCGCCGGCGCCCTTCGGTCCGTAGAGCTTATGCGCAGAAACGGACACGCCATCCGCCTGCCAGCGTCCCACGTCAATGGGCAGCTTGCCGGCCGCCTGGACCGCATCCACGTGAAAGAGGATATCGCGCGCCTTGACGAGCCGGCCGATGGCCTCGATGGGTTGGATCGTGCCGACTTCGTTGTTGGCGGCCATGATCGAGACGAGAATGGTCTCATCGGTGCACGCATCGGCCACCTGCTGCGGATCGATCAGGCCATCGCGGTCAGGCGGCAGGTAGCTCACCCGAAATCCGCGGGTTTCGAGGAGCCGGCCCACATCGAGCACGGAGAGATGTTCGATGGCGGACAGAATGAGGTGCCGGCCGCGCGAGCGACGCGCCTCGGCCAAGCCTTGGAGGGCGAGGTTGTTGGCCTCGGTGCCGCCGCTGGTGAAGATGATCTCGTCAGGGAAAGCGCCGAGCAGATGAGCGATTTGCGTTCTGGCGGCTTCGAGCGCGACATGGGCCGAGCGGCCCCACCGGTGGATGCTGGAGGGATTGCCGAACTGGTCGGTCAGGTAGGGTTGCATCGCCGCCAGGGCTTCGGGCAGCAGCGGTGTCGTGGAATTATGGTCTACGTAGATTCGTGACATCTCTATGCTTGCCAGCGAAGCAATCAGCCATCAGCCACCAGCAATCAGCCGACGATTGCGGCTGCTGACTGCTGGCTGCTGATTGCTTAGATATGGAACGTATACTTATGCTCGATGCGAGCGTCGTGGTTCGGGGAGGCGGTGGTGAGGTCGGAGAGGCGGGTTTCGTCGAGGACTTCGGCGAGTTTGTCCTGGAGGCGCTCCCAGACGACGCGCGTCACGACCTGCTGGGACCGGTGGCCGTCCTTCACCGGACGGCGCCGCTCACCCATGCGCAGCAGATCGCCATCGAGCGCCCGGACAATCTCTCCAATGCGAATCACCTGCGGATTCTTCGCCAAGACGTAGCCGCCCTTGGGTCCGCGGACGCTGTCGACCAGGCCCTGCTTGCGCAACCGGTGGAAGAGCTGCTCCAGATAGGCCAGGGAAATCGCCTCGCGCTGGGCTATCGTGGAGACAGAGAGCGCCCCCCGTCCGTAGTGCTGCGCCAGGACGAACATCGCTCGCAATCCGTAGACCGATCGTGTCGAAAACCGCACCTGCCTCATTCCTCCTGTCACGACATTGTAATAAAGATGACTAAACTTGTCAAGTATAAAATCACATTACCAATATAGCAATCAGCCATCAGCAATCAGCCGACGATTGCGGCTGCTGATTGCTGACTGCTGACTACTGATTGCCCGACGGGGTTAAACGGCCGACGCCCGTGCCTCTTTCTTCCTTGTGGCGATCCGAGGCTCGGCGAGCGCCTCGAGGAGCGTCTTCATAAACGCGGGGAGGTCTTCCGGCTGGCGCGCGGTAACGAGTTGGCCGTCGCGGGAGACCTCCCGGTTCACCCACGTCGCCCCGGCATGCTCCACGTCGTCGCGAATGGCAAAGAAACTGGTAATGGTCTTCCCTTGCAGAATCTTCGCCGAGCAGAGCAGCCACGCTCCGTGACAGATCGCCGCGACGATCCCGCCCTGCTCATAGACGTCATGCACGAGTTTGACCATGGCCGGATCCCGCCGCATGAAGTCCGGCGCAAAGCCGCCGGGCACGATGACACCGTCGAGCGTGCGTGCGTCGATCTTGGCGGCCGTCACGGCGGCCTCGATCGGATAGCCGTGCTTGCTCTTGAAACTCGTGGCGCGGCTGCTTCCGATGACGACGACCCTGGCTCCCGCCTCGAGGAGGCGGTAGTACGGATACCACACCTCCTGATCCTGATATTGCTCCTCGACGAGAATGCCGACGGTCTTGCCCTTGAGCTCGCTCATTGGACTCTCCTCAACATCTTCATGGCAATCAGCAACCAGCTATCAGCAATCAGTGCTGAGCGAGGCCCTGCGGGGCCGAGTCGAAGCACTGACTGCTGATGGCTGATTGCTCATGACGTTCGGTTAAAATACCAGACCGCCCCCCACAACGCGAGCGCCGCGAAGCCGGCCACGAAGCCGATGTCAAACCAGACCGGAAACGCATGGATGCCGATCAAGGCGGCGCGCAAGGCGTCGATGCCGTACGTCATCGGGTTGAGCCGGACCAGCACCGCCAGCCACGAGGGCAGCCGGTCCACTGGAAACATCGCCCCGCTCAGGAAGAACATCGGCATGATGATGAGATTGGAGATGACCCCGAACCCCTCGAAGGAGGTGGTGCGGCTGGCGACCAGAATCCCCAGGCTCGTGCAGGCGAAGGCCAGCAAGGCCATCAACCCCAACGTGGCGAGCAGATGGCCCCAGGCCAGGTGCACGTGCACGAGGGGCGCAAAGGCCAGCACGAGGCCGCCCTGCAGCACGGCAATGGTGCTGCCGCTTAAGGCCTTGCCCAGCGCGATCGTGGTCCGCGAGATGGGGGCGACTAACATCTCTTTCAGAAACCCGAACTCGCGGTCCCAGATGATGGAAATCGCCGACAGAAAGGAGGCGAAGAGCAGATTCAGCCCGATGATGCCGGGCAGGAGAAACTCCGGGTACGTGAGCCCGCCCACCGAAGTCACGACGCTGCCCAGCCCAAAGCCCAACACCAACAGCCACAAGAGCGGCCGCGACAAGGAGCCGATGATCTGCGACTGGTCCCGGGAAAAGCGCAGCAGGTCCCGCCACCAGATCATGCCCAGCGAGGGCCACGACGATGTTACGTACGCAGGTTCCATTTTTTCCTGAAGGATCTCAGCTGGTCCAGCTCATTCGCGTCGGTGTCGCGCATACCGCGGCCGGTCAGGCGGAGAAAGACGTCATCCAGCGACGGGTGGTGGAGATCCAGCGCCACAATCTTCGACGGGCAGGCGGCCAGGACCTCCGGCAGTCCGGCGTGGCCGTTGGTCAGCGCGATGCGCAGCCCCTCTTCGCTGCGCTCCACGGAGACACGGCATCGCTGTTGCAGCGCTTCAGCCGTCGCCGCGTCATCCTCGGTCCTGAGGGTGAGGCGGTCGCCGCCGCCGTATTGGCGCTTCAGCCCCGCGGGTGTGTCGAGGGCGATGATTTTCCCGTGGTCGATGACCGCGATCCGGTCGCAGTCTTCGGCCTCGTCCATGTAATGGGTCGTCAAAAACATCGTGATCCCTTCGCGCGCGCGCAGCGCGCGCAGATACTCCCACATGTGGCTGCGGGATTGCGGGTCGAGGCCGAGGGTCGGCTCGTCGAGAAAGAGCACCTTCGGATGGTGCAGCAACCCGCGCGCCATCTCCAGCCGGCGCTTCATGCCGCCGGAGAAGGTCTTCACGATCGCGTGGCGGCGCGGGGCCAGATCCACTAATTGGAGCACCTCGTCAATGCGCTGCCGGCGGACGGCGCGCGGCAGATGGTAGAGGATGCCGTGAAAGTTGAGGTTCTCGTAGGCGGTCAGCCGCTCGTCCAGACTGGAATCCTGAAAGATGATGCCGATGGACCGGCGCACGTCGTGGGGCCGGGTGGCGACGTCGTACCCGGCCACCGTCGCGGCGCCCGCGGTGGGTTGCAGCAGCGTGCAGAGGGCATGAATGGTCGTCGTCTTGCCCGCGCCGTTCGGTCCCAGAAATCCGAAGATCTCCCCCGGCTCGACGTGGAAGGAGACGTCATCGACGGCGCGCAGACGGCCGTAGTGCTTGGAGAGGTGGGTGACTTCGATAATCGGTGCCATGGTTGTTCGGTGATTACAGTGATAAAAGCAATGATGCCGGTGATAGAACGACGAACTTTATCACCGTAATCATTTTTTTAAATCACCGTAATCACCGATTATTTTGCATTTCCTGAATCATCAACAGTAATTGTTTCACGTGTCCCTCAATCTGATCCCGCACCTGCCGAAACACCTCCAGAGGCTGGCCCTTGGGGTCGGGAATCCGCCACTCGACGCGCCGCTTGGCGGGCAGGTGGGGACAGGCATCGCCACAGCCCATGCTGATGACATAATCAAAGGCGATGGCGGGCAGCGACTGCACCGCTTTGGAGCGGTGCGCAGACAGATCAATGGCCTGCTCCTGCATCACCCGGATCGCATCGGGATGGACCTGGCCCGAGGGCCGCGAGCCGGCGCTGTAGGCCTCGATGCGCTCGCCCCCTAACGCCCGGGCAAAGCCTTCCGCCATCTGCGAGCGGCAGGAATTTTCGACGCAGACGAACAACAGACGGCGGGGCGGCCCGATGCCGGCCATGTTAGGCAGCGAAGAACTTGACGACGGCGGCGACGAGGGCCGCCAGAGCTCCACAGATGGGAAAGGTGAGCACCCAGGCGGTGACGATGTCGCGGCTCACCCCCCAGCGCACCGCCGAGAGCCGCCGGGTGGCGCCGACGCCCATGATGGCGGTGTTGATGGTATGCGTCGTGCTGAGGGGAATCCCCAAACGGGAGGCCACTTCGATGGTGAGCGCTGCGCTGGTCTCCGCCGCAAAGCCGTGGACCGGCTCGAGCTTAGTCAGCCGCATGCCCATCGTCTTGATGATGCGCCAACCGCCGATGGAGGTGCCGATCGCCATCATGACCGCGCACAGGACGATGACCCAGAAGGGCACCTGGAAGGATGGAATGATGCCGCCTAACAGCAACACGAGCGTGAAGGCCCCCATGAACTTCTGGCCGTCGTTCGAGCCGTGGC
Source organism: Candidatus Omnitrophota bacterium (assembly GCA_016206665.1). GTDB lineage: Bacteria > Omnitrophota > Gorgyraeia > Aquiviventales > JACQRC01 > JACQRC01. The sequence goes on from JACQRC010000066.1 coordinate 14,684, forward strand.
TGAAGGCCATGAGGGCGGCGGAGAAAATCTGCAATTTCCCGAAGAGCCGGCGCACGAGGGCCGGCGGGCTCTTGGCGAAGAGCCGATAGATGAGTCCCATGATGAACAGGCCGCCGAAAAAGCCGAGGAAGGTGGAGAACAGCAATCCGATGAGCACCTTCTGCCAGCCGCCCCACATCAGGACCGACGGCCCGGCCGTCACCAAGCCGGCCCCGGTCAACCCGGCGACCAGGGCGTGCGATTCGCTCGTCGGCAATCCATAGAACCACGCGATGGTGCTCCAGGTCACGATGCCCACCATCGCCGCCCCGACCGTGGCGATGTTGATGGCGGAGGGGTCCACGATATTCTTGCCGATCGTGGCGGCGACGGCCGTGCCGGACATGGTGCCGGCGAAGTTCAGGATCGCCGCCATGATGACGGCCCGGCCCGGCGACAAGACCCGCGTGGAGACGACCGTGGCGATGGAGTTGGGCGCGTCGGTCCAGCCGTTCACGAATTCCGCCGCCAGCACCAGCGCCAGGACCGGCAGCAGGGGCAGCCAGGGGGTGAGGGCCTCAGGCATTCTTCAGCACAATGCCTTCGATGGCGACGGCCACGTCCTCGCATTTGTCGGTGGCCGTTTCCAGCAAATCGTAGAGCTCGCGCCACTTCATGACGTCGAGTGGGTTGCCCCCGCCGTCGAAGAGCTGCACGACCGCCTCGCGCAGCAGCCGGTCGCCCTCGTTCTCGAGACGGTTGATCTCGATGCAGTGCTCCATGATGGTGGCATGGTTCATCTCCCGCAGCCGCGGGATCACCTTGTTGATCTCCTCTGCCTGCCGGCGGATGACGGTCGCAATCTGCTGGGCCTGCGGGGTCACCCTGGGAATCTTGTAGAGGACCATCCGCTCGGTCACGGCCTCGATGAAGTCGAGCACGTCGTCGAGGGCGGACGCCAACTGGTGGATGTCCTCCCGGTCGATGGGGGTGATGAAGGTGCGGTTCATCTTGGCCATGATTTCATGGGTGATCTGGTCGCCTTCGTGCTCGATGCGCTCCAGGCGGTTCGCGTTCTCCTGGATGCGCCCGTAGTCTTTCATCGTCTCCTCGAGCAGTTGGGCGGCCTGGATGAGATTCTTGGCCGATTTTTCAAACAGGTCAAAATAGGCCGTTTCCTTCGGCATCAACCGAAACATGTTTCACCCCCCTCGCTGGTTGACGGTCAACACCAACTTGCCAAAATGATTTCGGCTCAACATCCTCCGCTGGGCCTGCGCGGCCGACCGCAGGGGAAAGACGCGATCCACCACGGGTTTCAGACGGCCGGCCTCGGCCAGCCGCAGCGCTGCGCGCAGATCGCCCCGGCCGCCCATGTAACAGCCGGCGATGGTCACCTCGCGCGCGAAGAGGTAGCGCAAATGCATCGTCACCTCCGGCCCGCTGGTCGCTCCGCAGGTGACAATCCGCCCGCCTTTGCGCACGCTGGAGA
>JACQRC010000063.1 GCA_016206665.1 Candidatus Omnitrophota bacterium
CACTCCCGCTGGCCAGATCATAGAGATAGATGTCGGCATTGCCGTTCCGATAGTCCTGCCAGACGATCCGGTTGCCGCTGATGGCGGGCATGGCTTGGTCGACGGCCGGGTCGGACGTGATGGGCATCTCGGTCCCGGTCGTGAGATCATAGAGATAGATGTCGGCATTGCCGTTCCGATAGTCCTGCCAGACGATCCGGTTGCCGCTGATGGCGGGGTCCCCCTGGCCGGCCGGATTCGTCACCACCGGGATGGCCGTGAGGCCGCCGGCATACCCCAGATAGATCTCCCAGTTGCCGGCACGACTGTCCTGCCAGACGATCTGGTTGTCGCTAATCGCTGGCGCTAATTGGTCGCTCACGGCGGGCGCTAACGGTTGCTCGGCTCCGCTCGTCAGGTCATGCCAGTAGATGACCGGGAAGGCGCCCCGCTCATCCTTCCAGACGACGAAGTCCCCGCTGATGGCGGGGTTGCGCTGCGCGGCGGGGTCGGCGGTGAGCCGCATCTCGGTGTTGCTCGTCAGATCGTACAGGTAGATATCGGTGTTGCCATTCCGGTCGTCCTCCCAGACCACGAAGTTCCCGCTGATGGCGGGATTGCGCTGAGCTGCAGGATGGCTCGTGAGCTGGCGCTGAGTGTTGCTCGTCAGATCGTACAGGTAGATATCGGTGTTGCCATTCCGGTCGTCCTCCCAGACCACGAAGTTCCCGCTGATGGCAGGGTTCCGTTGCGCCCAGATGTCGATGGTGAGTCGGGTTTCGGTGTTGGTGGTCAGATCGTAGAGGTAAATGTCGTCTGCCGACTGCCCCTCTTCCCAAACGATGCGATCCCCGCTGATGGCGGGATTGCGCTGTGGTTGCGCCAGCCGCGTGACCACCCGGTCTCCGGTCTCCGTCGCCAAGTCGTAGTAGAAGACACGCGACGCGTCTTCCCAGACCACTCCGTCCCCGTCGATCGCAGGATTCCGCTGGTCTCCAAGGGTCGTCGTGAGCGGTCGCTCAGTACCGGTGCCCAGATCGTACAGGTAGATGTCGGCGTTGAGGTTACGCTGATCCTCCCAGACGATGAGGTTGCCGCTGATCGCTGGCGCGGCCTGTGTGTGCGCTTCGGTGGTCAGACGCCTCGCGACAGGAAAATGCACCGGTGCCACATCGACCGTCGCCGATCCTTGCCAGGTCCCATTCGACATGTCGCTCACCTGGAGTTCCTGCGCACCAGCGACCCTGAATGTGACGGCAAAACTGCCAATTCCAGTAGCCGCTGGCGCGATGGTCACCGTCGGGGGGAGCGTCGCAAATCGGTCGGTTGTGGCCACCTGTACGGTACCGGTGTAGGACGGGACGAGGGTCCCATTCGCGTCGACAGCGACGACGGAGACCCGCGTGGGGATGTTGATGGCTGGTCGTGTTGGCAGCACCAGCCGAAACCCAGCCACCGGCCCCGGCGGCGGCGTTCCTAAGCTGGTGTCGACGATCCCCAGACCCAAAGTTTCGACCGAAAAGTAACTGACCCATGCCGATCGAATCGCTTCGAGTTTGTCAATGTCTGCCTGGGAAGGCACGCTCTGGGCCAGGAGAACGAATGCCTGCCGGTAGGTGCGTTGGGCGTTCGCCGCATCTGGCACTCTGGGACCCATGGCCTCCAGCACCTGCTGCATGGTCACCGTGGTCTGGGTACCGTCTATGGTAACACCTGTCGTAGGCGTTGCACTGCACGTGGCGCTGGTGCCTGTCGGATTGGCGATGTAGAAGAGTGGCGGCACCGCGGCGGCCTCCCTCAGGCCCATCAGGTACAAATCCAAGGGGCTGTAGCCGTCCGTCAGCTCGGTGCTCGTCCACGGACCGGTCCCCGACCACGTATTGCCTTCCAAGCTCGAGGCGCCGTTAGCCGGACCGACCGACTCGGTGTGGTGGAAAAAGCACCAGTGGGCACCTTGCCGGCCCAGTAACGCCGAACTGGAGTTGACACCCGGGCCGGGATCCGTGTCAAATTTGGCGAAGGCGGCCCACCGATGGCCCGCCTCTTGCGCGATGAGGCTCAGGCTCGAATCGTTGTTACCAGGAATCCGCGCGCGGGGGTCAGCGGGGAACGTGGCGTAGTTGACATAATTGGTCACACTTTGGAGGACGTGGTTACTGCCGTAGAGGAGGGAGTTGTCCATCACGGTCCGCCCGATGCCGAGGGTGTCGTTGCGGACGATCGAGTGGAAGGACCCTTCCGTATGATCAAGGTTGGGGAAAAACATGAGAAAATCAAACGTGTCAGGATGCGTACGATAGAACTCGATGGCGGCTTGGACCTGGTCAATGGACCCGCCGGAGATCAAGGTGCCGTCGTCCACCAGCACGGCGATGTCGCCGACGTCGTACGAGAAGACGCTGGAGGTCACGGTGGTCGATGGTGCTGTGAGAGCATCCAGGGAAGCAGCATCCGTGGACCGGAGGGTCGGCTGGCGTTGTCGTTCCCCGACACGCCGCCGGTGATACGCCAACTCCTTCTCCTCACGGCCCGGATAGACCGTGCAATGCGTCAGGTCCACGAGATCGCCGTGCTTGTTGCGGACAATGGATGCTGGGGCGGGGGTGCCATCCGGCTGGTGGAGGCGTCCGTATGCGTCGACGAGCACTGATTCGCTGGTATTAACGACCAGCTCCCGCCGCTGGCCGCCAGGCGGGGTGGCGTTGGCGTCAGCGGCAGGCTCTGGAGCTCCCAGCCGCTCTGCTGGCTCGTCGGCCTCCGCCGCCGGCAGGGCGAGGGTGATTAGACACAGTCCGGCGAGGACGCACCGCAGGAAATGGTGCAGCGATGTGACGGGTTTGCCCACTCGGCGTTGATCCATAGCCATCCTCAAACAAAACAACCGGGTGACCATCCAAGGCCACGAGAACCCTCGGCTGATCACCCGGTATCCGTGAACTCTTTCGGCAGCCCAGCCCCCCGCCTCACGGCGGAGCTGTGACTTTGCGGCCCCGAATTACTCCGGGTGTGCCCTTATCGAGAGTCGGCAATGCAAATTATCAGGTCAGATGTGCAGTAACGTGCCGTGTTTCTCAGCATTAAGTATACCACAGACCACGATCAATCGGAAGGCTAGCCGCCTCGCTGATGCCCCAAAAAGCCATGCGTCTTGGGGATGAGCGGCGCAAGGCAGGCGGCGCGGGTGGCCGTAAAGTCGCCGAACCGGTCGTTGATCCGGTCGAGCCAGTGGTTGAGCAAGACGGCGCGCTCCTCGTCCTCCAGGAAGGAGAGCTGCCGCTGGTATTGCATCAGCGTGGAGACCCCCACGCCAACCATCCGGATGGCGCGGGTGGGCAGCGGAGCCCCGCCGGCTTCGCGAGGCTTCGCCAAGCGGGCGGGGCGGAGTCCTGAGCGAGCCCGTACGGGCGAGTCGAAGGGGTCGAAGGTATCGAGCAGGCGACGGGCGGTGCGGTAGATGGCGAGGCCGTCGTCGAGGTGGTCCGGGAGACTGCGCTGGCGGCTGAAGGTGGCGAAGCCCTGGTACCGCACGACGACATGGACGGTGCGGCCGCGGTAGGCTTCGGCGCGGAGCCGCCGGGCGACCTGCTCGCTCAAGCGCAGCAGCACCCTGCCCACCGCCTCCCGGTCGCCGGTGTCGCGCGGCAGCGTATACGAGTGGCCCATTGACTTGACCTCGTCCTCGGCATGGAAGCGCAACACGGGGCTCTCGTCAAAGCCCTGCCCCATTCGTTGGAGCGCGAGGCCGATGATGCCGAATTGCTTGAGCAGGATCGTCTCCGGCGCCCGGCCCAGATCAGCGCAGGTGATGATCCCCATCTCGTTCAAGCGCGCCTGCAGCCGCGGCCCCACCCCGCACAAACTCTCGACGGGCAGCCGCTCGAAGAGCGCGGCAATCGCCCCGGCGCGCACGCGCACCAACCCGTCCGGCTTCTGCAGGTCACTGGCCAGCTTCGCGATGAGCTTGTTGGGCCCGATGCCAACCGAGCAAGTCAGCGTGGCGTAGCGCTGGCGAATCCGCGCCTTGATTGCCCGGGCCGTTTCCTCGACGCCTGCCGTCCCCGTCATGTCGAGGAAGGCCTCGTCGATGGAGAAGACCTCAACCTCCGGCGTGAACTCCTCGTAGATGGCGAACAGATGATGTGCGATGTCCCGGTAGGTGACCGGATCGCCGCCCACGAGGACCGCCTGGGGACACCGCTGCTTCGCCTCGTGGACCGCCATGCCGTTCGTGATGCCATACGCCTTCGCCTCATAGGAGCAGGCGGCCACGACCGTACGACTCTGAGGATTACCACAGACAATGACCGGCTTCCCGCGCAGGGCGGGATTCCGCATCTGCTCCACCGAGGCGAAGAAGGCGTTCATGTCGATGTGGAAGATGGTGCGCTCGCTCACGGCGTCTCTACCTTCGTCAGCCGCCACGTCAGGTGTTCGGCGTGGAGACACAATTCATACAGCTGCGTCCCATCGGTCACCGAGAAGTAGGCGAGCGTCGCGCGCCCCTCGTGGCCCTGCCAGCGCAGGGTGACCTCGCGCAGCACGCGCTTGCGCCCCTGCCACACCAGCCAGACCGGCCGCACCCCGCCGCGGTCAAAGACGACCCCGACGGCCACCGGTTCATCAATGTCGACGACCATGACAACCTCGTTATTCGGTGATTACGGTGATAAAAAATTGATTCCGGTGATAGACCGTGGCGTCGTATCACCGGCATCACACTTTATCACCGTAATCATTTTATTAATCACCGGCATCACCGATCCGTATTAATATTTTCGAATCAGTCCTACCACTTTTCCCAAGATGCGGCTGTCCTCATCCAAGAGGATATCGGCGTACGCCGGGTTTGCGGCGGCGAGCCACATGAGCCGTCCCCGACGCACGAGCCGCTTGACCGTCGCCTCCTCGCCGAGCAGGGCGACGACGATCTCCTGCGGCTGAGCGTGCGCCTGGCGCTTGATGAGGACCACGTCGCCGTCATAGATGCCGGCCCCGATCATGCTGTCGCCCTTCACGCGCAGGGCGAAGTCGATGCCCAGGCTCGTCCAGTCCGGCGAGAGCGGCAGGTACTCCTCCACCTCCTCCACCGCCAGCGTGGGCCGACCGGCCTGCACCCGGCCCAACAGCGGCACGCGCAGCGCCGCACCACCGGCGCTGAAGGCCGCCGCCAGTTCCAAGACGCGCTGCTTGCCCGGCACCCGGTGCAGATACCCCTTGCGGCCGAGCGTCTGCAGATGCTCGAAAGCGGAGCTGACGCTCAGCCGGAAATGCTTCGCCACCTCGCGCACGCTCGGCGCGTAGCCGTGGCTCGTCAAGAATTGCTGCAGAAAGTTGAGCACCGTCTGCTGCCGATCCGTTAAGGATTCCATGGTTCCCCCCTATGGTTAGATAGAGATATGATAACCGAACATATGTTCGGTTGTCAAGACCCAAACAGGCCAGCGCCCCGCCGGGTGATGCCGCCCGGGGCGGGCGGACGCGGGTGGCCGGTTGTGCGTCTCCGCCTCCCATGGTATCCTGCTACCACCTGGAACTTTCGCGGATGGTCAGCGTCTCATGGTATAGCAAGGACGGGATGTACTGAGGGCCTGTTTCATGCGTTGCCTGTGCAAGCTGTTCGGCCTCACATGCCTCGGATTCTTCCTGGTGACTGGCTCGCCTTCGGTGTGGGCTCTGCAGGAAGCTCCTGAAGACGATCCTTACATATGGAAGGGTGCCTGTGGCGTCATGGTTGAGCGGGCGGAGTTTGCCCCGCTCCTGTTTGACGGCGAGTCCCTGGTCATCGACTACGCGGGATGGTTCCCCTCGATGCCATCCAACACCTACGATTATCGAATCGCCATCAAGGACCAGGTCATCAGTGTGGAGACGCTCGATACCGTGGGACCCTACACAGCTACCCAACCCACCGGCGGACAGGTGGTGATCCCCAAGCTGCCGGTGGGGATGTATGAGGTGCGGTTCTGCGGCCGGTACTTCTACGGGGTGGCGGTCCTGCCCCAGAGCGCCCGGGAACAACCTGCCGAGTCTCTGTTCCCGTTCCTGGAACCCTTCGACCGCAAGATCGAGCGCGTCGCTGCCTATGCGGCGCTGGGCAAGGCCGGTGACCTACGAGCGGTTGACCGCCTCCTGGAGCTGCTCCCGCACGATCCTGATCTCGACGCAAGGAATGCCGTCGTCAGAAGTTTGGGATGGCTGGGGGACCGCCGGGCCGCCGTGCCGATCTTCAACGTCATGATGCAGGCGGTAGGGCAGCCGCAGGAACCGCCAGCCACGCACGACGTCTCGATCCCAGCGATGGCGGCGCTCCACCCCGAGTACCTGGTCTATCTCGTGCTGGATCCCCGCCGGCGACTTGAAGGCACGGACCACCTCTACACCGCCTTGGCAGGTCTCGAAGCCCATGGTAACCGATGGGTCGCCGAGGTGTTGGACGACCAGCTGCAAGAAGTCAAGACGCTCAACTATGGCGAGGTGACGAAGCGGACGACTCTGGCGATTCGCAACCGCCTCCAGGCAGAGGTGGTGGATGTCGCTCAGGCGCGGCGGGACCTCGACAGTCCGGACCCGTTGGTCCAGGAAGCCGCGGTCCATCGGATTGCGTTGCGTCAGGACCGTAGCGCCATTCCCAAGCTGTTGGAGCTCCTGAAGGCGCCGGGCTCGTGGACGCAACAGGTGTCGGCCATCGATGCGCTCGGCCGCCTCAAGGCCCGGGAAGCCGTGCCCCGCGTGCTGGCCGTGCTGGAGCGGCCAGAGAATGAGTGGATGACCTATGTTGCGATCATCGCCCTGGGCCGCATCGGCGCGGAGGAGGCGGCGCGGCCCTTGACTGAGCGGTTGTTGCGGAGCGAGGCGCCGGCGATGCGGGAACGGTGCGCCATCGCGCTCCAGCAGATCGGCCCCGCCACGATCCCCACCCTGATGGAAGCGTTCTCGTGGCGGGAAGACGTCGGGTTTCGCGTGGCGTTGCTCGAACTCTTTGGGGCGCTCCGGGATCCCCGGCCCGCACCGCTGATCGCCAAGTACCTGGTCAGCAGGCCCTACGACGATACCGGCCGTCTGGGCGGCGCAGCCCTCGCCGCGATCGGCGAGCCGGCGGTACCGGCGTTGATGGCGCAGTTGCTGGCTGACGATGACACGACCAACGAGGTGTTTGTCGTAGAAGCTTTTGGTAGGATCGGCCCCCCAGCGACTCCATACCTACTCAAAGCGTTAGCCGCAGCGGTGCAAACCCGGAAGCCAGCGCAGATCCAAAACATCCTTTCGGCGCTGAGTGCGATCAAAGATCCTCTGGCGGCCCCAGCGTTGCTGCCCTTACTGCATGCCGATGACTTGGCCATCGCTGTTGGTGCTGCCAACACGCTCGGCCGGATCAGAAACCCTGAGGCGATCCCTGCGCTGATCGCTTTACTCCAGCGAGCGGAGATCTACCAAGCTGAGTGGTACGGCGCGATCGTCGTCCAGGCCGTGGGCAACTTCCAAGATCCCCGAGTCGTACCGGCCTTGGCGGAACTCGTGCGACGGCCTGGCGTGAGCGAGCAGACGCTCGATGCGACTCTAATTATTCTGGGTCAGCAGGGCGGCCGCGATGCACTCGATGCGCTGCGCCATGACTTGTATCATGAGGCGGAACAGGTGAGGGCGCGCGCCGTCGAAATGCTACGGCATGTGGGCGACGCACGCGAGATTCCCCTCGTGGAGACGTTCCTCCAAGATGAAACCGATCCTGCGGCCCGCATGAGAGCCCAGGAAACGCTGGAGGTCCTCCGGAAGAGCGGCGGGGTCAGGAAAAGATGATGGTGAGGAAGTCGGTCGCCATCGCGACGAAGAAGCCGACGAGGAGACCGATTTCAGCGGTGGCCTCCTCCCTCATCTGACGGCCGAGGTGAAGCAACTCGCCCACCAGATACAGAATCGTCCCGGCCGCCAGCGAGAGGAAGAACACCTCCAGCGCCTGCGAGGTCCACAGGCTGCCGACGATGGCGCCCAAGAAGGTGGGGCCGCCGCCGATGAGGCCGAGCAGGGCCAGAAATCCCCACCGCGGCGTGTGGCCGGCCAGCGGCGCGGCGATACCGAAGCCCTCGGTCGCGTTGTGCAATCCAAAACCCACCGCCAGCAGGAGCGCCAGCCGTGTCGCCCCGAAGGAGTGCTCGTGGCCGATGGCGAGCCCCTCGCTGAAGTTGTGCAACCCGATGCCGATGGCGATCATCAGGGCCACTTGATGGGCGCGCGTCTTGGGCGGCGCCGCATCCTTGCCGCCGCGGATGAACCGGCGCTCGAACCAGACCAGGCCTAACAGCCCCACGCTCAGCCCCACCACAAAGAGGCCGGCGTGCTGCCACGCATCGCGGGAGGTCTGATACCCCACCGACGCTGATTCCAACAGCTCCTCGATCCCCTCGAGGACCTTGCCCATCATCTCCACCATGAGGAAGAGGAGCACGCCGGTCGAGGCGGCGGTGAGGAAAGCGCGCATCTTGGTCGTGATCCACGGCAGGACCGCGATGGGCAGACCCAGAAAGATCGTGACCCCTGCCAGCAGACCGAGGGCCAGCGGTGTCGTGGTCATGTGCCCTGCCCTCCCGCGTCAATCAGTTGAAAGATAATCGGAATCTCCACCCAGACAGCAACCGTAGCAGCTCCTCGCCGCGCTGGTTTGAATTGCCACTGCTGCACCGCCTGCACAGCGGCTGCATCGAGCAGGGCCGAGCCTGAGGAGGACAGCACCACTACCTGCCCGCAACGGCCCGTCGGCAAGACCTGAACCCTCAGTAAGACGGTGCCCTCTTCGCCACGTTGCCGGGCCAACATCGGATAGACGGGAGCCGGGTTGCGCAGGTAGCCTGGCAAGACCTCACCGAGCGCGCCCTGAGACTCCGGTGCCACGATGGTGACGGGGACCGGCTCAGGCTCTGGCGTCACGTCAGCCGCGGGCTCTGGCTGCACCGTAGCCACGGGACGTTCGGTGACCGTGTGAGGGCTCACGGGTGTTGCGCGAGGAGCCACCAGGCGGATCTCAAGGCTCGTCGGTGCCCGCTCCACGTCAAACTCCACGGAGGTAGCGATGGGCCATCCTAAGAACGCCCCCGCGTGGATGCCCACGGACAACGCAAGCGCCGTTCTGAGTGCTCCCGTCATGGTGCCTCCGATGCAGTCTGAAACGACACGCGCTGCAGGCTGGCTTGGCGGACCGCATCCAGGACCGCCATCACGGTGCCGTGCGGGACGCGCCGGTCAGCATTGATTGTCACCACCGGGTCGGGCAGGCGGGTCTCGCGCTGGCGGAGCGTCGCGGGCAGCTGCGCCAACGGCACCGGTTGCCGGTTCACGAAGAGCCCCCCTTCAGCCGTCAAGGAAATCGTCAGCGTCTCCTCGTCGGTCACGGCCACCGCCGTCTGCGCGGTCGGCAACTCCACGAGCAGGCCCTGCTGCATCGTCATGGAAAAAACCCCGAAGATGAAGAAGACCAGCAAGAGGAAGAACATATCAATGAGCGGCACCATCTCGATGCGCGGACGCTTAGACGGAAACGCCTTGATCTGCATGCTTCGCCTTGCCCTTCTGATAGAGGATCTGGAAGTTCGTCACATGTGTGGAGATCTGGCTCGTAGCATCCTCCACCTTGGCACAAAAGTAGTTGTAGGCCACGATGGTGGGGATGGCGATGGCGAGCCCCACCACTGTTGTGATCACCGCCTGGGCGATGCCTGAGGCGACGATCTTGGGGTCAGGAATCCGCCCCTCCAACGCCCCAAACGCCACCAGGATCCCCGTCACCGTCCCGAAGATCCCCAAGAGCGGAGCCACGGTGATAATCGTATCCAGGACACCGAGGTAGCGTTTCATGCGCTTCAGCTCGGCGTGGACCGCCACTTCCAGGGCCCCTTCGAGGGAGAAGTGGTGATGGCTCAGGCCGTTGACCAGAATCCGTGCGACCGCATCGCGCGTGCCCTGCGCGGCGGCGGTGACCTCGTCGAAGAGTCCCCGCTCAGTGAAATGGAGCAGCTGATGCACGAGCTCGATATTTTGTGTCCTGCGCTCCCGCACCCAAAAGATCAGGCGCTCCATGATGACCCCGAGCGCGATGACCGAGCAGAGCAACAAGGGCCACATGACCGGCCCACCCTTCAGGAACCAGTGCCACATGTTAGAACCTCATCCCCACCCGCACGCCACCGTAGATATTCCGCTCATAGGCCGGATCGATGCCTTCGCTGCGGATGCGCGCGTAGTACCGTTCGTTGAAGAGGTTGTTGATCCCGCCGAAGAGTGTCAGCGCGTCCTTCCAGACCTTCACCTCTCCGGTGAGATCCCAGACCTTGTACGACGGCACGGTCCGGTTGGCTAAGTTCGAGTCATCCGCAAAGTGGTCATCCACAAAGACGCTGTTGAGGTTCACTTTGACGCGATCCTGGAAGCGGTACTGCACGCCGAAGCGCATCGTGTACTGAGGCGCGTACTGGGGCGTCTTGCCATCCTGGGGGCCTTCGGTGAACTTGGCATCGAGCAACATCAGGTTAAAGAAGGGGCTAATTGAGCCGATCTGCTCCCGAGCCGTGGTGCCCTGGGTCGCATCATAGAGCCCCACGAGATCGACGTCGGCGGCCAACTCCAGCCCCTGATGGAGCGCATCGCCGACATTCTCGATGGTGTTGCCCGACGTGCCGATTTGATCATAGAACTTCATGAGGAAATAGCTGACATCCCAGGAGACAACGCCCCACGGTCGCCCGCGCGCGCCGACATCAACGAGCCAGTTCTTGCCCTCTTCGAGGTCCTGGTTGATGACGTTGGTCGCCCCAGTCGGCACCGCCTGGGTGAAGATCTTCGGGCGATAGCTTTGAGAGAGGTTGGTGTAGAGCTGCGTCTGCGGGGTCACCTCATAGGCCGCCCCGACCCCGAAGAGCGGGACAAAATCAAACTCGTCCGCCTCCGCTAACGGTGTGCCCGACCCCGCTTTGTCAACGTTCACACGCTCTTTGACCTGTTGCCAGATGTGCTCCAGCCGCACGCCCGGCGTCACCGACAACGGACCGAACCGGAATAAGTGCTCGGCAAACAGGGACAAATACTGCATCTCTCGGTCGCTCTTATTTCGGAGGGCTCCGGTATCCGCTCCCGGATCCGTCCCGCGCTGGTCTTCCCGCGGCGAGTCGGAGAAATAGGCCAAGAACCCTGCCGTCAGCGTCTGACCCTCCTGGCCGAACGCCTCGTAGCTGCGCCTGAACCGCGGCTCAAAGCCGAAGGTGTAAAAGTCTTGCTCCTCGATGGCATTCGTCGTGGCCGTGGAGCCGGTCGGCAGCGTGCCAAATCCCCCGCCGCGCTGCCGCTTGCTGTAGCGGCGGTAGTGGCCGCCGAAGGTCCGGAGGTCGAACCGGCTCTCCTCGTCAAGATCCCGCTCATAGAGGAGCGTGCCGTAGTAGCGCTCGAGGCGGAACCGGTCGTTGAAGCGTGTCGTCTGATCACGGCCCTCGCTATCCGTGACCGCCTTGGTGAGACCGCCTGGCTCGCCATGCTCCTCATGGTATTCGTCGTAGCCGAGCGTCCACCGGGAGTCGGTGGTCTGTCCGACCGTGGCCTTTATACCTCCACCGAGCACCTCGACATCGCTGTTCGTCTCCCGAAACCCATTGGCCTCTCGCTCGTGGATATACCCGAGGTAGCCGAGGGGAGCAACGTGCCCGCTAAAGCCCGTGTAGGTTGAAAAGAGCTCATCCGTCCCGAAGCTGTTCTCCGTATAGGCGGAGAAGGGCGTGCCGGTGGCCGGCGGCTTCGTGATGAAGTTCAGCGCCCCGCCTGGCTGCGGGCCGTACATCAAGGCCGCCCCGCCATGGATGAACTCGATCCGATCCACACTCTGCAGGGGTGGCACGTAGTACGACTCCGGGTAGCCGAACATCTCCGCATGGATGGGGATGCCATCCTTGAGGACTTGCGTAAACTGCGTGCGGTGCGGTTCCAGACCGCGGTAGCCCACGCTCAAGAGCGGCGTCGTCTCCTCGCTCAACAATAAGCCGGGGGTCTTATTCAGGACCTGTCGGAAGTTATTGTTCACAATTTTCGGTTGGGCCTCCACATCAATGACCGCCGTTTTCTTCCCCGCATAAATGGCTGTGCCCTGGACATCAGGCAGAAATGGCCCACGCTCTTTTTCCGCCGTTACCGTCACTGGCTCCAAGCGGGTCGTAGAGCTCTGGCTCTCTGCTGCGTAGACGAGCGGTGCCGCGCTGACGAAGGCGATCCCCAACACGACGAGATATTGACGACTCACGTGGTTCCTCCCGGCCCTTACCGGCCGTCTGGTAACGGGGAACCTCCGGTCGTCCGGTTGGTTGGTCCCACATCCCTGGGCATGCCTCCTGATGTCAGGTCGGCTTCCTGCGTCAATCGCAGCTTCTCGACTTTCTCAATGTGCACCACCCGGGCATCGTGAATCATGATGCGCACGGATCCAAATCGGACGCTGCGGATCGCGTCGGCAATCCGCGACATCAGCGCTGGGGAGGGCAGGCCAGCCATGGTCACCGCCGCCTCCCACCCTTCGGGGCACAATGGCGGCAATATCCAAAGAGCTCATGCCGGTGCCACACGGGCACGAAGCCCACCCGCCGGCAGCCGGCGGACTGAATCCGCTCGAGCTCCGGCCACCGGATCTCGATGATCTTCCGGCACCGGATGCAGACGAGGTGGTCGTGGTGCGGCCGCTCGTAGCCGACCTCATAGTAGTACTGGTCATCGGCATGCGCCACGCGGGTGATGAGATTGGTTTCCCGCAGCAGCTTGAGCATGCGAAACATCGTGGCCCGTCCCAGCGCGGGGGCCCGGCGGCGGGCCTGCGCAAAAATCTGTTCGATCGTCAGGTGCCGGTCGGCCCCAAGCAGGGCGTCCAGGATGGCGCGGCGCTCCGGCGTCACCCGCAGCCCCTTCGTATGGAGGGCCTGCTCGAAGCGCAGCACCATCCGCTGGGCGTAGTGGGTGCGCCCGTTCGGGTGGTGGGGGAAGTAGACCAGCTCTGAGGGGGGTTGTTGAGAGTGAGACATCAGTATCAACTATTATGGTGGGATGTGGCGGGCTGTCAAGAGGATTTTTGAAGCGACCAGATAAAACAGACCACGAAAGCACGAAGGGTCACGAAACCACGAAAGGGGGCTTTCGTGCTTTCGTGCGCCTTCGTGTTTTCGTGCGCCTTCGTGTTTTCGTGGTTTAGGCGGGGACGGCTTCGACGCCCTTGATCTCGGGGACCTCGGCGCGGATGGCGCGCTCGATCCCGGCCTGCAGGGTGGCCGTCGAGGAGGGGCACCCGCTGCAGGCGCCGACGAGGCGCAGCTTCACGATGCCGTCCTGGATGTCGATCAGTTCACAATCGCCGCCGTCCGACTGCAGGGCGGGGCGAATCCGATTGATGACCGCTTCGACACGTGCGCGCATGGGACAACCTCCGTGGCGGTAGTATACCCTCCCTTGCAGGGGTGTCAAGGTTTGACACTCCCCATCCCCTCTGTTACAATGAGGTTCCTTTTGGAGCCGGGGTAGCTCAGTGGTAGAGCGCTTCCCTGAAAAGGAAGGCGTGGGCAGTTCGATTCTGCCCCCCGGCACCACGCCGGCGTGGCTCAATGGCAGAGCAGCGCTTTCGTAAAGCGCGGGTTGGAGGTTCGATTCCTCTCGCCGGCTCCACTTGATAAGGAGGTACGTATGTCCGCCAACGTCTTGGAACTGTCTGATGCCAGTTTTCAGCAGGAAGTGGCGCAATCCGCTCTGCCGGCCGTCGTCGACTTCTGGGCCGAGTGGTGCGGGCCGTGCAAGCTGCTCTCCCCCATCGTCGAGCAGCTCGCCGGCGAGTTTACCGGCAAGATCAAGTTCGGCAAGGTCAACGTCGACGACCATATCGAGCAGGCCCAGCGCCTGCGCGTGATGAATATTCCCACCCTCATCTTCTTCAAGGGCGGCCAGGAAGTGGACCGCGTGGTCGGCGTGGCCCCCAAGGAAGCCCTCGTCAAGAAGCTGAACGCCCTCCTGGGATAGCGGTGACGGGGCTTGCCGTCTTCTGCTCCGGCTCAGGCACGAACCTCGCCGCGATCATCCGGGCGGTGCGGCGGCGGCAGATTCCATCGGCGATTCGTCTCGTCGTCTCCGACCGGGCCGAGGCGTATGCCCTCGTGCGCGCCCGGCGCGCAGGAATCCCCACCCTCTCCCTGCCTCCCCACGACTTTTCCTCACAGGCCTCCTACGAGCGCGCCCTCATCCGCGCCTTGGAGCGCGCCCGCGTCCGGTACATCGCGCTGGCCGGCTTCATGCGCATCTTGAGCCCCGCCTTCGTCCGGCGCTACCGCTGGCGCATTCTGAACATCCACCCGGCGCTGCTGCCGGCCTTCCCCGGGGCGCACGCGGTGCGGGACGCGCTCGCTGCCTGCGCGCGCGTCACCGGGGTGACGGTGCATCTGGTGGATGAGGGAGTCGATACCGGACCGATCGTGCTGCAGGAGACGGTGCGGGTCTTGCCGAGGGATACTGAGGCGAAACTGTTAGCGCGGCTCCACCGCGTGGAGCACCGGTTATATCCCCGGGCGCTGCGGGAGCTGGTGGAAGGCCGGCTCCGGGTTGACCGGGGCCGCGTGAAATTCGCTGCGCAATCGCGGCGGTAGGGTGCGCCACCAGGCCTCCCAGTCGAGATGCTGCCGGGCGCGCGGCTCCAGCGACGCCCGGTAGAAGAGCGCGTCCTGCTGGGTGGGCACATGCTGGATGCTCACCGTTTGATACTCCCGGAACCGGTAGGCCTCTAACACCGTCGAGGCGATCCAGACGATGAAGGGCGCGATCTCCGCGTCCTTGATGTTGCCCCGCCGCCAGTCGTTGAGCTCAATCGCCACCCGCTCGCCAATCTGCACCGCCAAAAACTGCGGAAAGTAGATCTCCTCCCACGAGACGTGGGCGCCGGTTCGGTCGCCGATCGCGTCAGGGTGCTTGGCCGCCTGCCGGATCACCCGCTTCGCAAATTCGCTCTCGCTGATGACCTGCTTCATCGCCAGCCGCAGATCCGGCAGATAACAGATGTAGACATACTCATCCCCGTTGCGGATGTCGGTCGCGGTCAGGCTGAAAAAGTCGATCGGCTCGCGCGTCGCGAGCAGCGCCCGGTGCACCGTGCCCAGCGCGCAGGAGATGACGCGCGCCATTTTGATGGGGGGATTCTCCCGCTGGCCCGGCTGGTTGACCGCCTGCGAGACGAAGTGGAAGCGCCCGGCCACCGTGTCGTACTGGCCGGTCGTCTCCCCCGCGTAGTAGACCGTCCTGTGGGGCTGGCCCAAGAGCGTCTGCCAGAAGGCGCCCCACTGGTCCAGGGACACCATGTCCTCCTCCAGCGGCAGGTAGATGTGGAGGGTCCGGCCGGCGCGCCGCACCACGGGAGCGATGTGGCAGCGCTCGCGGCATTGCTGGGTGATGGTCGCAGCCGTATCGGCTGGTGTCGGCGCGGGACGCGTGGACGGATCCTGCGTCCATCGTGCGGCGATGAGGGTGCTGGTGAGCAGCAGGGTGAAGCCGAGACGGAGCCGGTGAGGCCACATGGCGGGACGCTTACGCCGGCGCGGTGGGCGGGCGGCTTCGGGTCTTGCCGAACTCGGCGAAGACGGCCTCGATCTCGTCGTATTCCAATTCGTCCTTGGCGAGCAGATCGTGGGCGAACCGCTCGAGAATCGCGTCCTCCTGGCGGAGGATCTGCTCGACTTGTTCGGCGCACTCGTGGAGGATCCTCTGCGTCTCCTCGTTGAGGCGGTCCTTCATCCGGTCGGAGAGCTGGTCGCCCTGCGAGGCGCCGCGGAACTGCCAGCTGTTGAGCAGGATCGTGTAGTCGCCGATGAAGCCGTTGGAGCCCATGCCTAACTGCCAGACCATCCGGTGGGCCAGGGCCATCGCGTTGCGGAAGTCCGCCGCGACCCCATCGGAGGTCGAGGAGCACTTCATCTTCTCCGCGACGTAGCCGGCGAGCGCGGCCTGGACATTGGCGAGCATCCGTTCCCGGCTGTCGAGGTGCAGTTCCTCGCGGGGCTGATGGTAGACGACGCCCAGCCCCTCCCGCCGGGAGAGAATGGAGGCCTTGAAGACATCATCCGTCGGGTGCAGCAAATAGGTGACGACCAGGTGGCCCGCCTCGTGGTAGGCGACGCGCCGGCGCTCTTCCGGTGTCAGCGTCTTGAGCTTCTTGAAGCCCAGCTCGACGCGCTCGAGCGCCTCGGAGAGGTCCTTGAAGCTCACCAGATCGCGCTTGTCGCGGGTCGCGAGCAGGGCCGATTCCTTGACGATGTTCTCGATCTCGGCCGGCGACTTCCAGACGGTGCGCCGGGCCAGCCGCGGGATGTCGATCGCGGCGTCGGCCTTGATCTTGCTCATATAATACCGGAAGAGCGCCTCGCGGTCGGCCAAGCCCGGACGGTCGACGTAGATCTTCCGGTCGAACCGGCCCGGCCGCAGCAGCGCCTCATCCAGCACGCTTTCGGCCTGGTTCATGGCCCCGATGACGATGATATTCTCCTGCTTCGCTTGCAGGCCGTCCATCTCGACGAGGAGCTGATTGACGGTGTTGTTGTAGTCGGTCTGCGCGCCGAAGCCGATGTCCATGCTGCGCGTGCGCCCGACCGCGTCGATCTCATCCAAGAAGATGATGCAGCCGCCCTTCATCGTGGCCATGGCGCGGGCGCGCTTGAAGAGCGAGCGCACGCGCGAGCCGCCGGTGCCCATGAAGATGACGTTGAACTCCGCGCCCGAGACGGCCAGAAACGGCAATCCGGCCTCGGTCGCGATCGCCTTGGCGAGGTAGGTCTTGCCGCAGCCGGGCGGGCCCATCAAGAGAATCCCGCGCAGGACCTTGCCGCCGATCTTCTGCAGGCGGCTGTGGTCCTTGAGCAGCTGCACCACCTCCCACGCTTCCCGTTTAGCTTCCTCCATCCCGATCACATCGCTCCAGCGCACTCGCACCTCGGCGGCCTTGACCGCCCCGCCACCCAGATTCGCGATGCCGCCAAAGCCACGCGCGCCGAAGAGAAAATAGGAATACATGATGACGAAGAAGAGGGCGCCGAAGAAGGACCAGGGCAGCATCATCGAGAACTGGCTCAAGGCACTGCGGCGCTCATAGTAATCCATCCCGACATACATCGTAATCGGGAAGAGGAAGGTGAAGCCCAAGAGCGCGCCCACCAGCAGCTTCATCCAGTGCAGGCGCAGGAAGAAGAGGAATTTTCGCATCTTAGGGGGACTCCATTCCTTAAGACTGTACCACATCTTGGGGGGGGTGTCAACGCAACCACGGAAACACGGAAGGCGTGAACACGGCCTGCACCCACGGAACCGCAGAGGACTAATTGTATAATATGTAAAATTATACTTGACAAATTAACAAACTTCTTGGTAGACTGCCAGCCCACCAACCAACGGGAAGGAGGGGGCTATGCGGCGGCTGACCGGGCTGGTTGCCATCGGATTATGTTGTGTCCTACCCGGAACTCCCCTCGCGGCCGACCCGGTGTGGCGGCGGCTGGGTGAGGGACTGCGGGAACCGGGCGTGCTGGCCGTCGCGGTCGACCCGGCCGAGCCGCACCGGCTCTACGTGGGCACGACGCGGCGGGTGTACGGCTCGACCGACGACGGCGCGCACTGGCGGACGCTGCTGTCGCTGCGGGGCTCCACGACGGCGGTCCACGGGATCGCCGTCGACGCCGGCCGGCCACGGCAGCTGTGGGCCGCCACCGAGGACGGGCTGTGGCATTCCCCCGATCAGGGCGCGCACTGGCAAGTGCGGTTCCAGGGACTCGGCGCGGTGCATCAGCAACTGCTCGCCGTGGCGGTCCTGCCCGACCAGCGGATTCTCGCCGGTACGCGACAGGGGCTGGTGACGTCTGACGACGGCGGGCGCACGTGGCGCACCTCCTCCACGACGGTGGAACACGTGGCCGTCCACGCCATCGTGGCCTCCGCCCTCCATCCGCGCATCCTGGTCCTCGGGACGTCCGATGGGCTCTTCCGCAGCAGCGACGGCGGCGCGCACTGGGAGCGCGTGCTCGTGCTCACGACCGACGCGGCCGATGCGCCACCCGACAACGGTCAGGCCGTCGAGGAGGATGCGCCGCTGCCTGCGCCCGCGGTCACGAGTCTGGCCGCCGATCCCCACGCGCCATCGGTGCTCTACGCCGGCTCGGTCAACGGGGTGTACCGGTCCTTAGATGAAGGGTTGACCTGGCAGCCGATGAGCCGGATGGGATTGACCGGGCAGGTCATCAGCGACGTCCTCGTCACCTCGGAGCTCCTCGTCGCCACCACGAAGGGCGTCTTCAGGTACGCAACTCCTCCTAGCCCCGCCACAGGCGGTGCAGGCCGATGGGAGGCGTTCCACGACGGCCTGACCTCCACGGTCATCCACCGGCTGGCCGCAGCCGCCGATGGGCGGGGCCTGTACGTCGCCACGGAGGACGGGCTCTTCCGCAGCGATGCGGCATCGGCCTGGCGCCTGGGCCCCGATCCCACCCATCTCTTCGACCAGGACCCCTCGATTCGCGATCTCCAGGCGGTGGCCATCCGGTATGCCGAGGTCTCGCCGGAGAAGATTGCGCGCTGGCGCACGCAGGCGGCGCGCCGGGCCTGGCTGCCGACGGTGAGCCTCAGTTACAACCAGGACTACTCCATCTCCGACCGTACGGATGAGGGTAGCTTCCCCGCCTACCAAGTGACGGATGATAAGGATCTCGATAACGGGTGGGATGTTTCGGTGAGCTGGAATTTGGGGGATCTGATCTGGAATGACGACCAGACGGCGATCGATGTCCGGTCACGGCTGACGGCGGAGCTGCGCGATGACGTGTTAGATGAAGTCAACCGCCTCTACTTCGAGCGCCGGCGGCTCCAGCTGGAGCTGGCGCTGTCACCGCCACCCACGCAGCAGGAACGGCTGGAGCGGGAACTGCGCCTGCAGGAGCTGACCGCCGGCCTCGATGCCCTGACCGGCGGCTACCTCTCACGCCGGCTCGCCCCCTAAGCGCTCTTCATCTCCTTCAGCACTAGGTTGTCGTCGATCTCGGTGGCCTGCAAGACGAAGCCGGCCAGCAGGCACAGGTCGCAGAGCCGGTTGATCTGCCGGGGAATTCCGGCGGAATATTCGTAGATGCGCCGGATCGCCCCCTCCGCAAAGAGGCTCTCGCTGCGTCCGGCGACCGCCAGCCGGTGGACGATGTACCGCGCCGTGTCGGCTTGGGACAGCGGGGCGAGTGTGCACTTCATCCCGAGGCGCTGCTCGAAGGGTTTGTTCATGTCGATGCGCTGCAGGAGTTCCGGCTGGCCGAACAGGAGCAGGGTCAGCAGGTAACGGTCGGGCAGCTGGAAATTGAGCAGGAGCCGCAGCTCCTCGAAGACGAGCGGGTCGGTGATCGCATGGGCCTCGTCGACGACGACGATCGTGGTCTTGCCCGCCCGCTGATTGTTCAGCAGCACCTCTTCCATCGCCATCAGCGTATCCGCCTTCTCCTTCGGCGGCGTGGTGACCCCCAACTGATGGGCGATCATCCGCAACAAATTGACGTTGTCGAGCAGGGGGTTGGCGAGGTAGGCGGTCTTGTATCGCTCCTGGGTCAGCTCCTGCATGAGCGCATAGCCGATGACCGTTTTGCCGCAGCCGAAGACGCCGGTCAGGACGCCGGCGCCCTTCTGTTCACGGATGACATAGAGCATCCGGGCGAGGGCCTCTTCATGCTGGGCGGAGCGGAAGAAAAAACGCGGGTCGGGCGTGTTCTCGAAGGGTTTGTCGGTGAGGCCCCAATGCGCGAGGTACACGGGGACGGCTTAGGCGGCCGGCCGCATCACGACCCAACCGGCGGCTGGGGCTTGGGGGGCGTCTCGCGTTTGGCGTCGTGCCGGTAGACCCACTCCAGGCCCCACAGACCCAGAAAGAGCGCGCCCAGCGCGACGACGATGCCCTGGAGTTCGTCCATCGTTACTCGTTCATCCCTTCCGTGATCTCGCGCGCCTTCTGGTAGCACGAGGCGCACACGTACAGCATCTCGTCGCCCCGCTCTAACACCTGCAGGTAGGCCTCCTGGAATTCCTGCCGGCAGATCTCGCACTTCATGCGCTGCGTGGGCATGACGCTGTTATACCATAGTTCGTGGCAAATGGCGAGACCCAGAAACGCAACGGCCGCCTGGCCAGGCCCACGTTGTGGGAGCCCCTGCACCAGGCGGCCGTGTTGAGCCGGATCGTGAACGACGCTTACGCGTGCCGGACGGCGTGATGGACCGCGCGGCGCGGGAAGGGCCGGTGGCCATTCGTCACGTGCTTTTTCGCCTGCTCGTAGGCGGTGATCGCCGCCGTGCGCAGTTTACCAGCCTGCTTCGAGAGCAGGATTTTCGCCTGGTGGATCTGCTTGAGCGACGTGCGACCGAGCGCCTTGGCCTGCAGCGAGAACCGCTTGCGCAGCTGCTTGCCTGATTCCGGCGCGAAGATCATCCCGGCGACCACGCCTAACGCCGCACCGACCGTGAAGGTCAGCGCCGTGGCCACGCCCTGCGGAACTCCCGAACGCCGTGTTGCCATCACACCCTCCTTGTGGTTTAAGAACGCCGATGAGTCCGACGACCATTGCCTGCGCCACGCAGGGCTTCCACGACCGACACCAGCGGCCGGGTAACCCTAACCCACTGAGCGCGCGTCTGCGTGGCGACGGCGCGCGCCTGTTCCAACACCGTGTCGATGCTCCGCACGATCCGGCGCGCCCGTGCCGTCAGGGCGCGGCCCTCGGTGATCAAGTGGTCGCATTTGGGTAAGAGCTGGTTGAGCTGTTGCAGGGTGCGGCGCAAGGCGACCAGCGCCACGGTGAGCAGGATGGTCGCGGCCAGCGCGCAGAGGGTCAGGACGCCGACCAGCGTATCGAGCAATACCGGATGAGCCATCGCATTCCTTCGGTAACCCAGCCCCCCCACCGCTTTGCTTCGCACGGCGAAGCAGTGGGGGCTGTGGTTTTGCGTCCTCCCCTCACGGGGAGTTTGCCCTTGTCGAGAATGCGGGAGGTCCCGCATGACCAACACACCAACAACTTGTGAACAAGTATGCCTGATAAATGGCGGCGCGTCAAATCGCGGACGAAAAAAAAGACGCCCGCCCCGAGACGTCGGGGCGGGCGCGCGGACCAGGCGGGATTAAGTGTGCGTTACTGGCGCGAGGCGAGGACGCGCTGGACTTCGTCGGCCGAGTAGAGGGCGACCTGCTCTCCGCCGGCATTCTCCACGCGGATGCTGCCGTCGTCGAGGGTGCGCGCCTGGAAGAGGGCCTGCCCCTCGGCATTGGCAGCGACCATCAACCCATCGCGGCGCTGAATCTGCAGAGCTGCCGCAGGCCGGCCGTGCTGAAACTGTTCAATGGCGAACCGCTCACCCTCGGGACCGGTCGCACGGCTCAGAATGGCCTCGGCGTCGCCTCCGGTGATCCGCCGCGTATGCCGGCGGCGACCGGAGGGCTCATCCATCTTGATCGGATTATCCCCGGTCCAGAATTCAATCGAGTTGAAGATCAGCCCATCGGCTAACGTCGCCAGGCCGTAGACCGGTACCCAGACGCAGAGGAGAAAGACTGCCTCTCTGCCCCACTTGTCCTGGCTGGCCTGTCCGTTCCAGTTGTAGAGCTTGCGGGTCAGATTAAAGGGTCCGTAACATCCACCCACCACCAGTACTGCGGCGAGCACTCCGGCGACCAGGCGGGGTCGTTGTGGCACGAGGCACCTCCTATGGTGAGCCAACGAAGAACGGGAGCGACGGGGATCGAACCCGCAACCTACGGCTTGACAAGCCGGCGCTCTGACCGATTGAGCTACGCCCCCGCGAAATTGTGCTGGTACTCTACCATATGTTGCGCCGGATGACCAGATGGTGGGCGGTGAAGGATTCGAACCTCCGGCCCGCGGAATGTAAATCCGCTGCTCTAACCGCTGAGCTAACCGCCCGTTAGCGTGGCATGACCGGCATCTGGAGCCAAATGCCGGTGAGTGCAATGGCCAGCGTCACGACAGAGACCAGGAGCCCCGGCCACAGCCAGGCCATAAAGGAGATGCTGCCGAGCTTCTTGCGCTCCAAGAGCCCGATGGCGACGATGTTGGCGGTCGAACCGATGATGGTCATGTTGCCGAACAACGTCCCGCCGAAGAGCAGTCCCCACCACAGAGGGGTCGTATGGATGCCCGCCCGCGTCAGGTCGCCCATGACGGGAATGAAGGTCGCGACGGCCAAGACGTTGTCCAGGAAGGCGGTCAGCAGCGCGGAAGCGCCGGTGATTAACGCGAGGAGCACTTCGACCCGCCCGGCCGCGACCCGCATGACCCAGTTGGCCAGCTCCGTGGTGACCCCGGTCAACTTCAGCGTGCCCACCGAGGCAAACAGAACCACGAAGAAGGAGAGCGTCCACCAGTCGATCCGCTTCTCGACGAGTTCGCGCGCCTGATCGCCGCTGAGCCACAACGCGACCCCGGCGGCGAGCAGCGCGGTCCCCAACAGCATGGTGTTTTTCTCCAGCCCCAGCGCATGTTCAATCTGCGAGTGAACGACCAGGAGGGCCACCGTCACCCCGAAGAGCCACCAGCAGGTGCGCAGCGCCTTGGGGGAGATCGGCGTCACCTCCACCGCCTCGGGATGCGTCTTGGTCCGGTGCTCGCGCATGGCGTGGCCCAGCTCCTTGATCGGCCGCTTGAACAGCCAGAGGCACAGGGGAACCGTCACCGCCATGCACAGCGCCGACAGCGGAGCCGCCCAGCGCAAAAAATCTTCGAAGGTCAGCCCCGCGCGCAGCGCGATCATCACCCCGATGGGATTGCCCACGACGGTCGCGCTGGAGCCGATGTTGGTGGCGAAGACGACCATCATCACGAAGGGGATCGGGTTGACCTTGTGCTTGTTGGTCAGGTGCAACAGGGCCGAGAGCATGAAGAGGACCGAGGTCACCTCATCCACGAGGGCGGCGCTCACGAAGGAGGCAACCATCAGGACGACGACGACCCGCCGTGCCTTGGTCCCCACCCGGTTGATCAGCTCCTCGATGACGTGCTCGAAGAAACGCCGCTCCTCGAGGAAGCCGATGACCGTCATCATCCCGACGAGGAAGAGGATGATGTCCAAGCCGGCGTACTCGATCAGATGCGGAATGTCCAGCAGGCGCAGCCCCAACAGGACGGCGATGCCGACGAAGGCGAAGGAAAGGCGGCGCGCCCAGTAGGTCAGCGTGCCGCCGATGATGGTGAGAAAGATCAGGGTCGAGCCGATCTGGGCCGTTGAGAGGTGCACCGACTTCAGCCACAGGCCCACGGCCACGTCGGCCACCACCAACCCCAAGATCTTCCGAACGTCAGAGGACATGCACCGCTCCTGTGCTTAGGATGAGGCCAACACCGTGACGCGGTTCTGATGCACTTCCAGCAGACCGCCGGTGACCGGGCGCTGGTGCGTGGTCCCATCGGCCGTCCGGTAGGTGAGCCGGCCCGCGGTCAGCGTGGTGAGCAGCGAGGCGTGGTTGGCGAGGATGCCGAGGTAGCCGATCTCGCCAGGGGCTACGACTGAGACGACCTCGCGGTCGAGGACCGTGCCCTCATCGGTGACCACGCGCAGCTGGAAGGCGGGCTCCGCCATGTCAGGCGGCCTGCTTCATCTGCTCGGCCGCGGCGCGCACGTCGTCGATGGTGCCCTGCAGGTAGAAGGCCTGCTCCGGCCACGCGTCGCACCGGCCCTCGACAATCATCTGGAACCCCGCCACCGTGTCGGCGCGCTTGACATACTTGCCCGGCCGGCCGGTGAAGGCCTCGGCGACGAAGAAGGGTTGCGAGAGAAACCGCTGGATCTTGCGGGCGCGGTGGACGACGGTCTTGTCCTCCTCGGAGAGCTCGTCCATCCCGAGGATGGCGATGATGTCGCGCAGCTCCTTGTACCGCTGGAGGATGCGCTGCACCGCCCGCGCGGTGGCGTAGTGCTCCTCGACCCGCGCATCGTGGGCCAGGAGCACTATCAGGTCGCGCGCGCAGTGCAGCGCATCCTGCAGCGGTACAAGGAGCTGCGCGACATCATCGCCATCCTGGGG
>JACQRC010000067.1 GCA_016206665.1 Candidatus Omnitrophota bacterium
CGGCCCGGCGCGGCTCGTGTACACGGGAACGCTGGTGAGTGACTAGTGACTAGTGACTAGTGACGAGTGACTGGCGACGAGTGGTTAGTGGACAGGGGAAAAGGCGGTGAAGAGCCATGACAACACGTAGACGTTCAGCAAGCCCACAGCACCGTCAGAACCGGTGGCAGGGATCGATGGTGGCGCTGGTGACGCCATTTCGCCGCGGCTCCGTCGATGAACCGCGTTTGAGGCAATTGATCGAGTGGCACATCGCCCAGGGCACCTCGGCCATCGTGCCCTGCGGCACCACCGGTGAATCGGCAACCCTGTCCATGCGGGAGCACGAGCAGGTCATCGATCTGTGCGTGCAGGCCGCGCGGGGCCGCGTGCCGGTCATCCCCGGCACCGGCTCGAACAACACCGCCGAGGCGGTCGAGCTGACCAAATTTGCCGAGCGCACGGGCGCCGACGCTGCGCTCGTCATCTCGCCCTACTACAACAAGCCGACGCAGCAGGGGCTCTTTCTCCATTTCAAGGCGGTCGCCGAGGCGGTGGAGCTGCCCATCATCGTCTATAACATCGCCTCGCGGACGGCCGTGAATATCGAACCGGAAACGATGGCGCGCATCGCCGAAATTAAACAGATCGTCGGTGTGAAGGAAGCGAGCGGTAACTTGGAGCAGATGAGCCGCATCCGCCAGCTCTGCGGTGAGCGGTTCGCGCTCATCTCGGGCGACGACGCGCTGACGCTGCCGATCCTCGCCATCGGCGGGACCGGCGTGATCTCGGTGGTGGCCAACCTCGTCCCGTCGCTGGTGGCGGCGATGATCAGGGTCTTCCAGGATGGGAATGTGGCGGAGGCCCGCAAGTGGCACGCCAAGCTGCTGCCGCTCACCCGCGCCATGTTTCTGGAGACGAATCCCATCCCGGTGAAGACGGCCATGGGCATGTTAGGGATGATCGAGCCGGAGCTGCGCCTGCCGCTCTGCGCCATCTCCGAGGTGAACCACGCCCGATTGCAGCAGGCCTTGATCGCCTACGGCTTGCTGACCCCATCCGGCGCGCCGTCAGGCGCCTGGACGGCGCAGGCCCCCAAACCGACGCGTATCGGCGGAGCCAATCGACCATGATCCGATTGAGTGTCAGCGGCTGCTGCGGACGGATGGGCTCGCGCATCATCTCCCTGGCCGTGCAGTCCAAACAGTTCGGCATCGCGGGAGCGCTCGAGGCCTCAGGTCATCCCTGCCTGGGCCGCGACGTGGGGGAGTGTCTCGGCATGGGCCGTCTGGAGGTGCCTGTGACGGATGACCCATCGCAGGCCTTGCGGCGGAGCCAGGTGCACATCGAGTTCTCGACGCCGGCAGCGACGCTGGCCCATCTGGCAGCAGCGCGGCGGTTGCGGGTGCCGATGGTCATTGGGACGACCGGACTCACCGCGGCCCAGACGCGGCGCATCGCCCTGGCCGCGCGGCGCATCCCCATCGTCGCCGCGCCCAACATGAGCGTCGGCGTCAATGCGCTGTTTCGGCTGGGAGAGGAAGCGATGCGCGCCCTGGGCTCCTCCTATGAGGTGGAGATTCTTGAAGCCCATCACCATGGCAAGCAGGATGCGCCCAGCGGCACCGCGAAGCATCTGGCGGAGCTGCTGGCCCGCGCCCGCGGGACCTCGCTGCATCGCGCGGCCGTCTACGGCCGACGGGGACAACAGCCGCGCCGATCGCCCAACGAAATCGGCATCCATGCGATCCGGGCGGGCGACATCGTCGGCGACCACACCGTCATCTTCGCCACCGATGGCGAGCGGCTGGAGATCACGCATCGCGCCTCCTCGCGTGACACCTTTGCGCGGGGCGCGTTGCGCGCGGCCGTCTTTGCCGCCCGCAAGCGACCTGGACTCTATTCGATGCGGGATGTGTTGAGCGCCACATGATGACAAGGCAAACCGCGCCACGGCGTGCTCGACGCGCCACCGTCACGATCTCCAACGTGGCACTCGCCGACAGGCTTCAGCGGCTGCCGCCGTATCTGTTTGCCGAGCTGGACAGGGCGAAACGGCAGGCGAGGGAGGCCGGCCGCGACATCATCGACTTCGGCGTCGGCGACCCGGACCAACCCACGCCGCCGCACATCGTCGAGGCGCTGGTACGGGCCGCGCGCGACGGCGCCAACCACAAATACGCGCTCGACCAGGGCCTACCCAAGCTGCGCCAGGCGATCGCGGCGTGGTACGCTCGCCGCTTCGGCGTGCACCTGAACCCTGACACCGAGGTGCTGCCACTCTTGGGTTCGAAGGAAGGCATCGCGCATCTGCCGCTGGCCTTCCTGAATCCAGGCGACGTCGCCCTGGTCCCTGACCCGTGCTACCCGCCGTACCGCAGCGGGACGATTCTGGCCGGCGGGGTCGTGCACGCGCTGCCCCTGCGGGAAGCCAACCGGTTTCAACCTGACTTGGAGGAGATCCCACCCGCCGTCCGCCGCCGCGCGAAGCTGCTTTTCGCCAACTACCCGAACAACCCCA
>JACQRC010000073.1 GCA_016206665.1 Candidatus Omnitrophota bacterium
GCCCTGCCCGTCATCGAGACGCAGGCGGGTGATGTCTCGGCCTACATCCCGACGAATGTCATCTCGATTACCGATGGGCAGATCTATCTGGAGGGCGGTCTCTTCTATGCCGGCGTGCGGCCGGCGATCAACGTCGGCATCTCTGTCTCGCGCGTGGGCGGCAACGCCCAGACCCAGGCGATGAAGCAGGTCGCCGGACGGCTGCGCCTCGATTTGGCCCAGTACCGGGAGCTGGTCGCCTTCACCCAATTCGGCTCGGAACTGGACAAGGCCACGCAGGCGCAGTTGACCCGCGGGGAGCGGATGGTGGAATTGCTGAAACAGGATCAGGGTGTGCCGATGCACCTCGCGCAGCAGGTCGCCGTCATCTTCGCCGGGGTGAACGGCCATCTCGATGAGCTGCCGCGCGAGCGCGTGCGCGCCTTCGAGGCGGCGTTCCTGGCTTTTCTGGAGCAGGCCTATCCGGATGTGCTCCACACGATCGACCAGGCGAAAACGATCTCCGATGAGACAGGCCGGAAGCTGACCGAGGCCGTCGTGAAGTTCAAGGCGCAGTTTACCTAATCACCCATGGAATCACTCCGACAGATTCGCAGCCGGATCAAAAGCGTGACGAACACGCAGAGCATCACGCGCGCGATGCAGCTGGTCGCCGCCTCAAAACTGAAGCGCGCGCAAACGCGGCTGCTGGCCTTGCGCGAGACCTACGCCTGTGTGGGGGCGATCACCCGTCGGTTGCTCACCTTCGAGCCGCCGATTCAGCACACCCTGCTCGGTCGCGTGGCTGCCGAAGAGGGCGGAGCCGAGGCGCCGACGCTGCTCATCCTCGTTTCGTCGGATGCGGGGCTGTGCGGTGCGTACAACCTGAATGTGCTCCGTGCCGTCGAGGCCTGGCTCACCCACCAGCCCGGGCCGGTGGAGTTCCTCGGCGTCGGCCGGCGCGGCCTCCGGTATGCCCAGCGTCGGGGCTGGCAGATGTTGGATGAGAGCGTGGAGCTGGCCGGCCTGGTGCGGGTGCCGGCACTCTCGGCATTGGCCGAGCGCGTGACACGGCGCTTTGTCGAGGGCCAAGCCGGACGCGTGATGATCGCCTACACCCACTTTACGTCACTGTCCTCATGGCAGCCGCGCATCGCACAGCTGCTGCCCATCGCGGTCCCTGCCCCGCCACACGGCGTTGGCGGGGAGGCGGTCGTGGAGTACATCTGCGAGCCATCGCGGGAGCGGCTGGTCGACCATCTGTTGCCGTTGTGGGTGCGCACGCAACTGCTCATGCTCGTCGTCGAGGCGCTCGCCTCGGAGCACTCGGCCCGCATGATCGCGATGAAGAACGCGACGGACAATGCCGAGGAGATGATCGACCTGCTGACGTTGCGCCGCAACAAGATCCGCCAGGCGAGCATCACGAAAGAGATCTCGGAAATCGTCGGCACCGCCGAAGCCCTGAAATAGGAGAGGTCATGGCCGCCACCGCTGCCACGGGTGAAATCGTCCAGGTGATCGGTCCCAGCGTGGATGTCCGGTTCCATCCGGACCACCTGCCCAACATCCTGAACGCCATCACCATTCAGAACACCAACACCAAGGAGACGCTCATCCTCGAAGTGGCCCAGCACATCGGCAACAACGTCGTCCGATGCATCGCGATGAGCGCCACCGATGGACTGGTGCGCGGGATGACTGCGGTGAACACCGGCCGGCCGATCGCGGTGCCGGTGGGCACGCAGACGCTCGGCCGCATCTTCAATCTCCTCGGCGAGCCGATCGACGAGCGGGGACCGATTCCGGAACCCGACAAACGCGCTCCCATCCACCGGGAGCCGCCCTCCTTCGAGGAGCAGCTGCCGGTGACGACGATGTTAGAGACCGGGATCAAGGTCATCGATCTGCTGGCCCCCTACGCGAAGGGCGGCAAGGTGGGCCTGTTCGGCGGGGCCGGCGTCGGCAAGACGGTCATCATCCAGGAGCTCATCCGCAGCATCGCGACCGAGCACGGCGGCGTCTCC
>JACQRC010000068.1 GCA_016206665.1 Candidatus Omnitrophota bacterium
AGTCAGTGCTTCGACTCTCGCTCAGCACTGACCCTGAGCGAGCCCTTCGACTCGGCCCGCGACAGCGGGCCTCGCTCAGGGCAAGTGCTGAGCTAGTCGAAGCACGAGCGCAGCGAGTCGAAGGGGTCAGCAGTCAGCGCTGATTGCTGATAGCTGGTTGCTGATTGCTGAGCGATCGCGGTTACGACGAGCGCCGCAGCGCGACGTCGTAGGCGTGGCCGAGGGCGCAGAGGATGCCGATCTCGACGAACGGATTGAGAATGGCTGACGGAGGCCAGGGGCGGCCCAGCAGGACGAGGAGGCCCTGCACGCCCACCGGCAGAAACGCCAGCAGCAGGGCGAGCAGCGCTGCGCGCACGCTGCGGCTGCGCATCAACCGCATCACCAAGACGCAGATCGTGGTGAAGCCGAGGACGAAGAGGGTCTGGCCGACCGCCCATCCCACCCGCCAGAAGCCCGTCAGCTGCGGCACCCACCCGATCAAGGGGTCGCCGTGGCGTTGGGTGCGTCCGCACAGGACGATGATCAGACACGCGGCGAGAACGGGCGAGCACCAGCGCAGGATCTTTTTGGGCGAGAGCGCTGGATGGCGCAGCAACTGGTCGATGACCAGGACGGCCGGCAGGGTCAGCCCCATGGCCGTCACGAACCACAGACGATGCCAGACCCACCAGGGCTGTGGATCGTCACTGAGCGCCAAGCCCGCCATGAGCGCGCAGCGCGCGAGCAGCAACCCGCCCAGCCCCATGAGCACACCGCGCAGCCAGCGCGGCGAGACCTGCTCATAACGCGTGAGGGTGACGACCACGCAGCCGGCAGCAAGACCCAGGAAGAAGAGGTACCAACCGAGGATGGACGTCATCATGATGGTTGGTCGTGGAGGCCCTAGAGGGCGTGCGGGCCGTTCGACCAGCGTTCTGCTTCGCCGCTGCGAAGCTTTAGCGAAGCAGGGCTTCGCAGCAACGGCGCTAAGGTGCTCCGAAGCCCCGCGAAGCGGGGCGAAGGAGACCGCTCGGCGCTCAGGCCTTCACGCCTGAGCGCCACGAGCACGTGGTCTTCGGATACCGCAGGAACAGACCGCTTACCGACTGGCGAGTACCACACCCGACAAGTCGATCGGCACCGCCGCCGACGCCGGTGTGGCGGCCTCGATGACGCTGGCCAGCCCCATCGCCTTGAGCACGCTGATATAGGTCCAGCTCACGTCATACTCCCACCACTTGACCGAGAACTTCGGCGAGGCGGGATTGGCGTGGTGGTTGTTGTGCAACTCCTCCCCCGCGATCCACACCCCCCACGGCAGGAGATTGCGGCTCGTATCCTGCAGCCCGAAGTTGCGGTAGCCGATGGCATGGCCCGCGCCGTTGATGACCCCGGCGGCGAAGAGGGGGGTCCACGCCATCTGGATGGCCCACGCCCCCAGCCCCAGAAAGGAGCCGAAGAGCAGGCTGTCGACCAGCAGGACCGAGAAGATGCCGACCAGGTGCAGCTGCCGAAAGACGCGGCGTTCCAGCCAGTCGTCCGGCGTGCCCCGGCCGTACTTCTCCACCATCGCCTCATCCGCCACTGCCCGCTGGTAGTAGATCACACCAGCGAGCAGGACCTGCCAGAACCCCTCGTTCTTGGGGGAGTGCGGGTCGCCCTCCTGGTCGGTGAAGGCGTGGTGCTTGCGATGGCAGGCGGTCCACTCCTTCGTGTACATCCCGGTGAACATCCACAGCCAGACCCGCATGCAGGCGGCCGGCAGCGGATGCAACGTCAACGACCGGTGCGCCATCGCCCGATGGAGATAGAGCGATACGCACGTGATCGTGATGTGCCCCGTGATCGCCACATACGCCAGGGCGAGCCACGGGTGGAACGAGGCGCTCCCCATCATCCTCGTCACCTCCTCTTAGTGAACGATGTTAGACCTTCTTGTGCTTCTGGAAACAGTCCCGGCAGTAGACGGGCCGATCCTGCCGTGGTTTGAACGGCACCTCGCACTCCTTGTGGCAGTCGGCGCACACCGCCTTGTGCATCTCGCGTGGTCCGAACCCGCCACCGCCGCCAAACCCTCCTTCACCGTATCCCATTGACCTTCCTCCTGTGATCCACCGACCTGCTTGCACGATCCCCGGTCACCCGGGGGCTTTCAGTCTCGGCCCTTACCGTGACTGATCCACACTCCCGATACCACAGCCTCTTTTCTGCTATAATGGCCGGCATGCAACTGCCTCGCGCGCTGCGCGACCCTCGGCTCTGGCTGGCGGTCATCACACTGGTGCTGGTCTTACGCTTCCCGCTTACCTTCGCCCGCCACCGACCCTATCTCATGGACTTCAATGTCTATCACACCGCCGCCCAGCGCCTTCTACAGGGCCAAGGGCCGCTGCTCTACAACACACCCACCGCCTCGGAACTGATGTACTTTAAATACGGCCCGGTCTGGGCGGTCGCCTGGCTCTGGCTGGCCTGGCTATCCAACCACCTGGGCGCCGTGGTCTGGAGCCTGCTCACCATCGCCTGGTGCGTCCTCGCCTGCTGGGTCAGCCGCCGGCTCTGCCGACGCGCCGGCTGGCGCGTGCCGGTGTTCGCCGACGCGCTCGTGATCCTGTGGCTCGTCCGGCCGATCATCGCCGAGTTCGCGAACGGCCAAGTGGACCTGCTGTGGGGCCTGCTGGTCCTGCTCAGCCTGTCGGCTTTCGTGGCCCGGCGGCCCTGGGCGAGCGCCGTCGCCCTCGCCGCTGCGATCTCACTTAAATTGCCTGCCGCGCTGTTCCTGCCGTACTATGCGCTGCGCCGGCAGTGGGGTGCGCTGGCCCGCGTTGGCATCTGCCTGCTGGCGCTGAATCTCGGCGGTGCCTGGCTGGTGGCTCCGTCGGATCCGGTCCGCCTGCTGCTCGACTGGGCGCACCTGCTGCAAGAGAGCGGCAGCACCCGGGCGTTCGAGATCGGGAGCCAGTCCCTGTTAGCGCTGCTGGCGCGTTACCTCACCGCTGACGCCTACCGGTTGAATGTGCTGGCCCTGTCGATGGGCCATTTGCTCCTCGTCGCGAGCCTCGTGCAGGCCGCGCTCTTCGGGCTGCTCTGGGTCGGCCGGCCGGAGGGGCTGGGCGAACCGCGCCGCACGCTCATCGACGGCGCGCTGCTGACCGTGGCGATGGTCCTGTTCGCGCCGACCTGCTGGATCGCGACGTATAGTGCGCTGGTCTGGCCCGTCATGCTCATCGTCGCGCTGTGGACCACGGCGCACCCGACGCTGCGACGGTCGCTCCCGCTGCTCGCCACCGGCGCCGTCGCCGCCCTCGCCTCCCTGCTCACCGGCAGCCATGTCTGGCGCTGGCTGGGCGTGCGTTACCTGCGCGGCGAATCGTATGTCTATCTGGTGGTGATGACGCTGCCCTGGATGGGGCTGGCACTCTTTCTCCACCTGCTGCTGTGCCGCCACCGTTTGTCAAAGAACCCGCCGTAAGCACAACGGGACGGTCACGCCCGCCCTGAAGCTTCAGGACGACGCTACCGTCCCGCCCACCTTGTCATCCCCCACGATGCGACGACGCTGCTGCTCGCCCGCGGGTCCTTATTGGTTCATGTCCATGGGACAGTTGCTCGCGACGTGGAGGTAACTGCCGCCGTGCTTGGGCACCCAGAAAGTGAGGATGCCTCCGACACCCTGCAGCGTGCGTCGAATCGTGTAGCCCACACCCCGAACCAGGCCGACCCCGATGTGCTCACCGTTCTTGTGCGCCTGGGCCGGCTGGTTGAAGAGTTCGGTCCACCCTAACAGGGTGTTGGCTGCGCCTAACACCAGCGCGCTGCCGGCATGGGCGGCGTAGGGCGCGCTGTCGTCATTCGCTGTAGCACAGATCTTGCACAGATCGCCCTGCGCCCCGCCCTTGGCCATGTCGGCTGAAGCCACGCCTGTCCCCAGGATCATGAGGCTGATCACCAACAATGCCCCAAAGCCACGCTTCACTGCTTCCTCCTTGGCTCTGTGTGGAGCCGGTTGTGTTGCTGAAAGATCAGGCCGGGGTCTATTGGAGCACGGAACCCCAACCTTGTCAAGCCTTTCCTGCGCACGACCGACAAACCAGGTCAAACCGTTCTAAACCCCACCACCGTGGCCTATCGCTGGGCCCTACGGGTCTGCAGGTACTGCTGGACCTCTGGCGCCTGGATCATGGCCTGAGCCAGCTCACGCGCCACATGGGTCTGCACCCGTTTGAGATGCCTGCCCTGGATGCCCTTGAGCGGTGAGAGGGCGACCGCCACATAGCCGGTCGGCAGCTTGAGCAGCCCGGCCCGCCGCGTCCGTTGCTCGGCATCCTCCCAGATGGCGGTGCCGGTCTTGGGATCGATGAGGGAAAGCCCCAGCCCGGCGTCCACCTGCGAATGGACCACCAGGTAGGCGCGGCCCAGCTTGGTGGCCTGGCCGGCCAGCAGGAGGTCGGCGTCCAACTCCCGGGCGAGGCGCTGCAACTGGTCGGCCGTGGGCGCGCCCTCTCCCCACAGCTCCTGCGCCACCGCCTCGACGTCGCGCAGTTCAATGACGTCGAAGGTCCCCTCGTGCAGTGTCGCTCCCACGATCTGCCGCATCTGATGCGCCGCCTCCAGCCATGTGGTGTGTTGGGCGGTAAAGGGCAGCATCGCCAGGCGCGGCCGGGTCGCGGTGGGCGCTGCGCGCGCGGCCTCGCGGGCCTGCGCGGCGGTGCGCGCCGGATCCGGCAACTTGCGCAACGCCCGCCGCACGATCACGTCGCTCGCCCGCTGAAACATGGCCGCGACGTCATGGCTGCGTTTCTGGTCCTTGAGGAAGTCGGCCGCCTGGCCCTTCTGCATCAGGAGCCCGCCCTGCTCCGCCTCCTTGACCCGGGTGCGCCACAGCGTCTCGCCGGTGCGCGTGTCGACCATGCGAAAGGTGGCCTCGATGGCCGTGCCGGTGTAGACCAGCGTCGAGGAGCTTTGGATGCGCGTGATGTCGCCTTCGATGACCGCATCCACGCGGAGGCGCTGGCCTAAGGCCTGGGGCGTCGCCGACAGCCACGCCGGCCCGAAGCTGGCGAGCGCGTCGTCAACGGCCGCCAGCGACACATCGTCGTACCCGAGCATCGCCAAGTTGTGATAGAAGGTCTGGCGCAGGATGTCGCGGCCCAGAAGATGGTCGTCCGGGAGAGCCTTCGCGCGCTCGCCATGGTAGGTCATCGTGATGACGAAGGGCAGGAGCGCGACGCGCTGCGGTGCGTGGCGGGTGAGGCTCGGCGAGCGATGGTGGGCGCCGCCGCCGGCACAGCCGGCGAGGAGCGCAGGCAACAGCAGCAGACACACTCGAACGCGTACGTGCGGCATCTCACTGCAGTATAACAAAAAGTGCCGGGGGCTGTCTATCATAAACAACGTGCCGCTGCGCGTCCACCCTTGACAGCGCCGCGCGCGCTCCGCTACAATAACGTACTCCGACTCGCCATCAACGCACGTCACACGGATTGGTTCCATTGATGCATCCACGGTTACTGCGCACGGTCACGGTCATCGCCGTGCTGGCCGGTCCGGCCAGCGGCCGGGCCGAGACCACCGCCGACCTCGCCGCCGGGCAGGCCCGCCCAAATCCGCCGGTGGTCAATGCACAGCGGGATGTGGGCGGGCAGGCGGTCTACGAGCAATACTGTGCGCGCTGCCACGGGGCCGCCGGCGCCGGCGACGGCCCGGACGCGGCTCATCTGTTTCCCCGCCCGCGCGACTTCACCCAGGGCTTCTCGAAATTCCGCTCCACCGCCAGCGGGAGCGCGCCCACCGGTGAGGATCTGTTCCAGACCATCACCCGTGGCTTGCCGGGCAGCGGCATGCCGGAGTGGTCGAATCTCTCCGAGGCGGAGCGGTGGCAGCTCGTCGCGTATCTGAAGAGCCTGGCCCCCTCCCTGGCCGAGCGCCCGCCGCAACCCATTCCGATGGGCACCGATCCGGGCTCGGCACGCGCCGATCTGGCCCAGGGCCGGCAGGTCTACGCGGAGATGGGCTGCGCCGACTGCCACGGCAAACTCGGCCGCGGCAACGGCACCTCATCCGGCGGACTCATCGATGAGTGGGGCCAGCCCATCCGCGTGGCTGATCTGACGAAGGGCTGGAGCTACCGCGGCGGCGCTGAGCCGCGCGACATCTACCGGCGGCTCATGGCCGGCATCGATGGCACCCCGATGCCGTCGTATGCCGATGCCATCTCACCGGAGGATGCCTGGCAACTGGCCTACTATGTGCGCTCCCTGCAGGAACCGCCGCAGTGGCAGCGCGAGGTGCTGGCGCGGCGGCTCCCCGGCGCACTGCCCGCCACCGCCGCCGATGCGGTCTGGGCGACCGTGACGCGCACCGACATCCCGCTCGTCACGAAGGTCTACCAGGGCGGCGCGCTCGTCCCGGCCTCGATCACTGCGGTGAGCATCCAGGCCGTCTACAATGCGGATTCGATCGTCTTCCGCCTGGCCTGGCACGACCGCACGGCCAACCAGGAGACGCCGCCGGATGCCGCAGCCCTCGCGCTGCCCCCCGACGCCCATCGGGGAGAGCTGCCGGGACTCATGGGCTGGCCGACGGCGAGCCCGCAGCCGTTGGAGTTATGTCTCTGGTCGGCGGATCGCGCGGGCGCCCAGAGCCGGCTCACGACGACGCCCAGCGGCGCGGGGAGCGCGGCCGTACCGCTGCCCGGCGAAGCGGTCTACGACGATGGTCGGTGGACGCTCGTGATGCGCCGCCCCTTGCAGACGCAGCAATTGCCTGGCGCCGTCGCGCTGACCCACGTCCACCGCCTGCCGATCGCCGTCGCGCTCTGGGACGGCGGCAATCAGGAGCAGGACCGCAAACGCGCCGTCTCTGCTTGGCTCGATTTGGTGTTGAGCGATACCGTTGCGACCCAACCAACCACCCCCGGGAGGAAGCCCTGATGACTGCTCGGATGTCACGCGTCGTGCTCACCGCCATGGTGTTGCTCGCCCTCGGTTGCGGCGGGGCTAAATCGGCCACCGCCACGTCATCAGAATCACCATCGGAGGCCCGCCTCCAGCTCGCCGAAGCGCCTGCAGGTACCGCCCCTGCCGCCGCGCCGGGCACCGCGACGGTCACCGGCTACGTGGGGCTGCAAGGGACCGCGCCCACCGGCACCAAGGTGAAGATGGAGGCGGACCCGGTCTGCCAGCAGCAGCACGCCGGCGGATTGGTGGATGAGGCGGTGCTGGTCCGCAACGGCAAGCTCGCGAATGTCTTCGTGTATGTGAAGGAGGGGCTCGGCGGCAAGAGCTTCCCGGCGCCGACCACACCGGCGACCCTCGACCAACGCGGCTGCTGGTACACGCCGCACGTCATCGGCGTGCAGGCGGGCCAGCCGCTCGAGCTGGTGAACAGCGACGCCACGCTGCACAATGTGAACGCGAAGCCAACGGTGAACCAGCCCTTCAACGTGGCTCAGCCCAAGCAGGGCATGAAGACGACGAAGAGCTTCGCCAAACCTGAGGTGATGGTCAAGGTCAAGTGCAACGTCCATCCCTGGATGCACGCCTACGTCGGCGTCGTCAACCACCCGTTCTACGCGGTGACGGGTGAGGAGGGGACCTTCACGCTCGCCGGCTTGCCGGCCGGCACCTACACGATCGAGGCGTGGCATGAGACCCTCGGCACCCAGACGCAGTCCGTCACCGTCGGGGATGGCGAAACCAAAACCGTCTCCTTTACGTTTCAGTCCCCTTAGAGATGCGATGTGCAGTGGAGCTGATGAGCAATCAGCAGTCAGCAATCAGCGATCAGCAAAAGCGACCGGGCTGCTGGCTGCTGGCTGCTGGCTGCTGGCTGCTGGCTATCTTCGTTGACGCTTTGGCGGTGCCGGCCTGGGCGGCCGGTCCGTACAGCTACTGGCTGCCGGAGAGCGCCTCTACGGTCGCCCCGGCGATCGACCGGCTCTTCTACATCATCCTGTGGATCACCGGCGTCATCTTTTTTGCCGTCGAGGGGCTGCTGCTGTTCTTTCTCGTGCGCTACCGCGCGCGGCCCGGCCGCGCCGCCCACTACACGCATGGCAATGAGCGGATCGAGATCATCTGGACGGTCATTCCCGCGCTCATCCTCGTCTGGCTCTCCGTCGCCAGCCAGCGGCTCTGGGCCCAGATCCGCGATCCGCGCCGCTTCCCCGCGAACGCCTTCACCGTGGAGGTCCTCGCCGAGCAGTTCGCCTGGAACATCCGATATGCCGGCGCCGATGGCATCTTCGGCACGCCCGACGATGTCACGACCGTCAACCAGCTCCACATGCCGGTCAACCAGCCGGTCCTGGTGCGCCTGTCATCGAAGGATGTGATCCACAGCTTCTTCGTGCCGGTCTTCCGCCTGAAGCAGGACGCGGTGCCGGGCCTGACAATCCCGGTGTGGCTGCAGGCCACGAAGACCGGTCACTACGAGATCGCCTGCGCGGAGCTGTGCGGCCTGGGTCACTACCGGATGCGCGGGTATCTGACGATCGAGACCTTGCCGGACGTCCAAACCTGGCTCGCCCAAACGAAGGCCCAGGAGTAACCATGACCACCGCATCTCACCAGCCATCGTTCCTGCAGAAATACGTCTTCTCCACGGACCACAAGACGATCGGGATCCAATTCCTGTTCGCGTCGCTGCTCATGCTCCTCGTGGGCGGATTGTTGGCCATGCTGCTGCGCTGGCAGCTGGGCTGGCCGGGCCAGGCGCTGCCCTTCATGGAGCGGCTCGCCCCCAACGGCATGCCGGGCGGCGTCATGGTGCCGGAGTACTACAACATGCTCTTCACCATGCACGCCAGCATCATGATCTTCTTCGCGATCATTCCGCTCTTGGTCGGCGTCTTCGGCAATTATTTGATTCCGCTCAAGATCGGCGCCGACGATATGGCCTTCCCCCGGCTGAACATGGTGTCGTACTGGCTCTTCGTGGTGGCCCTCGGGGTCGTCGTCTCCAGCTTTTTCGTGGCCGGCGGGGCGGCGGCCAGCG
The DNA here is from genome assembly GCA_016206665.1 of Candidatus Omnitrophota bacterium. Taxonomy (GTDB): domain Bacteria; phylum Omnitrophota; class Gorgyraeia; order Aquiviventales; family JACQRC01; genus JACQRC01. The sequence goes on from JACQRC010000068.1 coordinate 8,980, forward strand.
GGTGGACCGCCTATCCGCCGCTGTCGGTGACGCTGGGCCAGGGGCAGACGTTGTGGATCATCGGCGTCGTCGTCCTCGGCCTCTCGTCGATCCTGGGCGCGGTCAACTACGTTACGACGATCATCAATCTGCGCGCGCCGGGCATGACGTTCCATCGGCTGCCGCTGTCCATCTGGGCGCTCTTCATCACGGCGATCATCACGC
>JACQRC010000069.1 GCA_016206665.1 Candidatus Omnitrophota bacterium
CTGCTGGCCATCACCGCCCTGGCCCTGACCGCGCGCTTGGCCGTGGCGGATGCCTGGACGGCCCGGGGTGCCTTTGCGGATCTCGCGGGACATCGGGCGATGGCCCTCGCGGCGTTTTCACAAGCCCAGCAGAGCGATCCATGGTCAACGCGCGTTGCCGTAGAGCAGGGGGTGCGCCTGCTCAAAGAGGCAGCCACCCGTGAGCCCGGCACGGCGCAGGACCTTTTGGTCCAAGCCAGGGAGCAGTTCCGCCGCGCCGCGCGCTTGAGCCCGCAGCTCTCCTATGCCTGGTTGCAGCTCGGCGTCCTTACTCGGCGGGCGGGAGATCCACTGGAGGCGCGTCGCGCGCTGGATCAGGCGGTGCGGTTTGACCCGAACTTGCGAGCGGGATGGTGGCAGTTAGCGCATGCGGCGCAGGCCGCCGGCCAGTTTGAGCAGGCGCGCCGCGCCGCGCAGCGGGGCAAGCAGCTTGAGCCGGCGGACCCGCGGTGGACGTTCGTGGAGGCCAACGCCTTGGCGCAGCTTCAGCAAGCTGACCGTGCGCTGGCAGTATATCGGCAGTTGCTGGGGCGGTTCCCGCGATTCTATCCGGCGTGGTTCAACCTTGCCGAGCTGCTGCGGCAGCAGGGCCAGCTGCCCGCCGCGCTTGAAGCCTATCGGACGTTCCTGTCGCTCGCTCCAGCAAGCGAACAGGTGGCTATCGCGGCTGCGACGGCTCAACTTGAACAACTGAGCCGCGAACCGCGTAGAGATGCGCCCGCGCCCCCACCGCGCTGAACTCGTGTACGCGGGTCCCTAGCCGCTCGACGGCTTTCAAGAAGACCCGTTCGTCAGTCGCTGCGGTCCACGCATTCCCATCGGAGAAGAGCGCCCATACGCGAGAGAAACTTTTCAGTCGGTCCATCTCGGCACTGGCGACGTTCGGTTGACCATGCAGGGGGATACCCATTACGCGAGGGCGATGCTGAAGGCCCACACGGGCCTCGTAGTACCGAAAGTTGGGCTCGGTTTCGTGATAGATGTACATCCCGTCGCCCGGCTGCCAGTGCTTTTCGACAGAGGCGAGCACTGGTTTGAGTTCTTCGCGATAGATGGGGTGGTACAGCAATTGCATGCTGACGAGGACGGAGGGCAGCAAGAGCGTCGCGGTCAGCACAGGACCGACGAAGCGTTTCCAACGGGGAAAGGCGTTCCAGCAGACCCCAGTGCCCTCGGCAACCATGAGGTACAGCATTGGCACGGCAAAGAGGAGCAGGCGATTGGTAAACGGATATCGCTGTGCCGCAGAAGCCAGCAGGGCAAACCCCAGCGGGCTCAATAGCATGCTGCACTGCCGCGGGTTTCGCCGCCACAGAGCCGCGGCGCCAACCAGAAACAGCAGCGCAGGCAGCCACGGCACATGGAATGCGCCTGGATCGTGGAAGATCCCCACGAAGGTTCTGGGAAGCCAGAGAGCGTCCGCCAGCGTCCTTGGCGGCCACGGCAAGAAGCCGTGTTGCCAGAACGCGTCCAGGTCGGCCTGGCGCATCTGCGCAGCCATGGTGAAACGATAGCACGCGACGAAGCTGGCGATCCAGAAGCCGATGACCGGCAGGAGCTGTCGGAGCGCAGGACGCTCGCCATGGCGCAGCGCGGCCACCACCATCGTCACGCCGATGCCGGCCAAGACGAATACGGCCGGGTGCGAATACCACACCGCGAGGCCGCCGATCAGGGCGCCGAGGATAAGTCGGCTCCTGGAGAGGCTGCCGGGTGGTTGAGCCAAGAAGAGCGCGTAAAGGAGCAGGGTGGCCAGCACGTCCAGGCCATACTGTTTGAGCTCGGAAGCGTAGTAGATGAGGTTGCTGGATAAGGCAAACAGCGCAAGGCCGATGGTCGCCAGCAGAGGACTCAGGATTCGGCGCGCCACGCCGTAGAAGAGCGGGACTGAGACAAGACCGATGAGGAGCGGCATCGCGCGCAGGGCGTACTCGCTCGTGCCCCAGAGGATGACGGCCAGCCGCTCCATGAGCAGAAAACCGGCCGGAGCGACCTGAGCGTAATCCAGAGGCTGCAGGAGCTGGAACGCGCTGCGGCCGATCAGGTTCAGCGCGAGCATCGCTTCGTCCAGCCACAACGACCGGTTCGCCAGATATTGCACCGTGCGCAGGAGCAGCCCGAGGGCGATGAGCAGCAACGACAGGAAGGCGGAGGGTCGGATAACCATCTGGTTCCATTATAGATGGCGAAAAGCCCCTTGACCACAGGGCAGAACTGTGGCATAGTTGTAGTGTTGACAATTGATTGCTTGGCGAAAAAGCTACACCTGCCGTGAGGCAGGGTCCCCGCCAGCAAGAGGGGCGGGTCCGCCATGTTTGGTGGCGGAGGAAAGCCACAG
>JACQRC010000071.1 GCA_016206665.1 Candidatus Omnitrophota bacterium
AGGACGACCTCCCAGAAGATATAGAAGAGAAAGAGGTCGAGGGCCAGGAAGGTTCCGACCATGCCGGTCTCGAGCAGCAGGTACAGGGTGAAGTACTCCTTCTGTCGCTCGGCGATGCCCAACGAGGCCAGGCAGGCCAGGCAGCAGAGCAGGGTCGTCAGCAGCACGAGCGGCAGGCTGATCCCATCGATGCCCACGTGGTAGGTGATGTTCAGCGAAGCGATCCAGGCGGCCTGCTCCTCGCATTGCATCGTCCCCACGCCGGGTTGGAAGAGCGCCCAGACGCGCAGGCTGAGCAACAGCGCAACCGCGGTCGTGGCGATGGCGACCCCCTGAATCAGGCGGACCCGGTCGCGCGGCAGCACGAGGATGAGCCCCAGGCCCAGCAACGGCGTCGCGAGCAGCCAGGTCAGCAGATGCGCCTCCATGCTTAGCGCATCCTCCAACACGCCAGGGCCACGACGGAGGCGGCGGTGATCCAGAGATACTGCTGAATGAAGCCGGTTTGCAGGCGGCGCGCCGCTTCGCCCACGCCGCGGATCGCGCGCGCCACCCCATTGACGCAGAAATCGACCACATGCCGGTCGAACAGATCCTTCGCTTCCGAGAGGCCGATGCCGGCCAACCCGATGAGATTCACCAGCCCGTCGATCGCCCACCGGTCCATGTGGCTCAAGCTCGCGGTCAGCCGCAGGAACGGGCGGATAATCAGCCAGCCGTAGAGCTCATCGATGTAAAACTTGTGGCTCGCCATCTCCACAAACCACAATCCCCAGGCGCGGACCGGCAGCGGCACCAGTGCTGCGCCCCGCTGATACCGCAGATAGGCGTAGCCGATGCCGCACAGCCCGGCCACCGTCGACAGGCCGGCGAGCCGCCCGTCGAAGAGGGGCGTGGCCTCGTGCGGCAGCAGGCGCTGGTGCAGCCAGTGGCCCAGCCACGGCGAGCCGGGCAGCCCGGCCACGGCGGAGCCGAAGGCCAGGAGGACCAGCGGCGCCGTCATCACCACCGGCGATTCATGGGCGTGGATCTGCGGGTCGCGCGGCTGGCCGGCAAAGGTGACGAACCACAGCCGGAAGATGTAAAAGGCCGTCAGCGCGCTCGTCAGCAGCAGGCAGCTAAAGACGACCGGGTGGCCCTGGTGCCACGCCTCGGTCAGGATCTCGTCCTTGCTCCAGAAACCGGCCAGCGGCGGCATCCCGCTCATCGCCAGCGCCGCCACTAACATCGTCAACGCCGTCACGCGCATCTTGCGGGAGAGCCCGCCTAAGTGCATCAGCTCCTGGGTGTGCGTCGCGTGGATGACGGAGCCGGCGCCCAGGAAGAGGAGCGCCTTGAAGCAGGCGTGCGTCGCGAGATGAAACATCCCGGCGATGTAGCCGCCCACACCGAGCGCGCTCATCATGAAGCCGAGCTGGCTGATCGTCGAGTAGGCGAGGATCCGCTTGATGTCGGTCATGGTGCAGGCGATGATGGCGGCAAAGCCTGCGGTCACGGTGCCGATGATCATGACCACCTGCCGGGCATCCGGGTAGGCGGCGAACAACGGGAAGAGCCGCGCGACGAGGTAGACGCCGGCCGCGACCATCGTGGCGGCGTGGATGAGCGCGGAGACCGGCGTGGGACCCTCCATCGCATCCGGCAACCAGACGTGCAGCGGCACCTGCGCCGATTTGCCCACCGCGCCGCAGAAGACCAGGATCGCCGCGGCCGTCATCCAGGCCTGGCTCGCGGGCATCGTGGCCAGCGAGGCCAGCAGCCGATCAAATCGCACGGTGCCGGTCGCCGTCCAGAGCATGAAGAGGCCGATGAGCAATCCGGTATCGCCAATCCGTGTCGTCAGGAAGGCCTTGCGGCCCGCCGCGGCGGCCGCCGGCTTCTCAAACCAGAAACTGATGAGCAGGTACGAGCAGAGCCCCACCAGCTCCCAGCCGGCGTAGAGGAAGAGCAGGTTGTCGGCGAGGACCAAGAGCAGCATGGAAGCGCAGAAGAGCGAGAGGTAGGCGAAGAACCGCGAAAACCGGGGATCGTCGGCCATGTAGCCGACCGAGTAGAGGTGGATGAGGGTCCCGATCACCGTAACCACGACGAGCATGAGGCTCGTCAGCGCGTCGGCCTGCAGGCCCAGCGTGAGCGCATCGCCCCCCAGCCCCGCCGCGGCCGGGGCCAGCCGGCCCAACCACGACCAACTCACCGATGGGATCGCGCCCTGCGCCACGCCGCAGCCGACACGCAACGACACCGCTGCCGACGCAGCGATCGCCGCAATCGAGAGCCAGGCGGCCCGGCGGCCCAGCCGCCGCCCGACGAGGATATTGAGGATGAAGGCGAGCAGCGGCAGGAGCGGAATCCAGAGCAGCGTCATGGTTCGACTCGCTTCGTGCTTCGACTCCGCTCAGCACTTGCCCTGAGC
>JACQRC010000070.1 GCA_016206665.1 Candidatus Omnitrophota bacterium
AGCTTGACCCCCTGGCTCACCGGCAGCACCCGGCCGTGCACGACCTGGAAGCCATAGGATTTCACGAAGCCCGGCGTCCGGCCCGAGCAGCCGATCCCCGACACGATGACGATCTGCTCCTGGGGCAGATTCAGCTTCGCGAAGGCCTTGTACATGGCGTCGAGGACGCCGAAGTCCCCGCAGCCCGGGCACCAGATCGGGTGCTCGTTGCCTTTATACTCTTGCGGCAACCGTTCGGTGGCTGATCCCACGCGCGACCTCCTCAATCTTGGCGACGATCTCCCCCGGCGAGAAGGGCAGGCCGATGCACTTGTTCAATTGATGCAGTTCGGTGTGAATCCGCTTGCTTAAGAGCGTCGCCCACTGGCCGGTGTAGTTGACCTCCGGCACGATGAGCGCCTTGGTCCCTTTGATGAACTCGTGGATGCGCTTCAGGGGCAGCGGGTAGAGGATCTTGGGGTGCAGGGCGCCCACCGAGTACCCTTTCTTCTTCGCGATCTCTACCGCCTCGCGGATGACGCCCTCCGTCGAGCCCCACCCGAGAATTCCAATCTCCGGATGTTCATCCCCATACTGCTTGGCGATCTCGTCCGCGATCGCCTCCGCCGCTTCAAATTTTTGGTACCGCTTCTGGGTCATGTCGAAGTGGTTCTGGGTGTCCGAGGCACGCGGGTAGCCGGTCTCATCATGCTCGAGCCCAGTGGCGATGTAGAAGCCACCGGGCGTGCCGGGTACTGCCATCGGTGAGACGGCATCCTTGGTGAACCGGTACCGTTTGTACTCTTTCAACTGGTCACCGGTGGGCTGGCGCCGATTGATGACCTTGATCTTGGTCGGATCCGGCGGCAGGACGGTCGCCTTCCGGTGGCCGAGGTACTGGTCGGAGAGAACGATGACCGGCATCTGGAACTGCTCGGCCAGATCGAAGGCCCGCATCGCCCCGTAGAAGCAATCCTCGACGGAGGTGAGCGCCATCACGATGCGCGGCGAGCTGCCGTGGCCGCCGTAGCAGGCGAGGTAGAGATCCCCCTGCTCGGTTTTCGTGGGCATCCCGGTCGACGGGCCGACGCGCTGGACATCGACGATGACCGCGGGAATCTCCGCCATCGTCGCCAGGCCTAACATCTCGGCCATCAGGGAAAAGCCGGGGCCCGAGGACGCCGTCATCGCCTTCTTGCCGGCGAAGGAGGCGCCCAAGACGACGCCGATGGCCGAGATCTCATCTTCGGTCTGCATGACAGCGCCGCCCACTTTGGGGAGCTCCTCCGCCAGCCATTCCATGATGTCGGTGGCCGGCGTGATCGGGTAGCCGGCGTAAATCTTGAGGCCCGACGCCAAGGCGCCCAAGGCAAAGGCGGTGTTACCGGAGAGCACTAACTCCGGCTGTTTGCGCACCGCCGGCTCCAGGCGGTAGGGATCGGTCTTCTGGAGCTTGGTCGTGGCGTAGCCGAATCCCGCCCGCACCGCGGCCGCATTTTTGTCTGCTACCTCGGCGCCTTTGCCGATGAAGCGCTCGCGGACCACGTCCTCGATCTTTTCCACGGGCAGGTTGAAGAGCCCGGCCAGCACCCCGAGGCCCACCATGTTCTTGCTCAGCTTCATCCCGATCTGCTCGATGGCGATCGTGGTGAGCGGAATGGCGTAGGCAATCGAGGAATCCGGATTGCCCTTCGGCTGGAAGCTGTCACTGTCGTAGACGATGACGCCTCCGTGGCGCACATGTTTGGCGTGCAGGTCGTAGGCTTCTTCATTGAAGGCTAACAGCACATCCGGGTGGTCGCCCTGCGAGAGCAGCAGCTCTTTGCTGGCGCGCACCTGGTAGTTGGCGTGGCCGCCCTTGATCTCGGCCGGGTAGGTCCGGAAGGTGTAGATCTCGTAGCCGGAGCGGGCGAGGGCCAGCGTCAAGAGCTCGCCGGTCGAGATGACGCCCTCGCCGCCTTCGCCCCCTAACAGAAAGACCATATCCTGCATGTCAAGCTCCTAGGAAGTTCGATGTGCGGTTACGATGTGCGAGGTGCGTTACGATGTGCGATGTTCGAAGTGCGGTCAAAGCCGAACATCGCACTTCGCACCTCGATACGCACATCGCACATCCCCACCGCACATCCCATTTCATAATGGCTGCAAGGAAGCCGCCAACGATTCCGGCTTGCCCGCCGACGATTTGGGACGACTCGTCGTCGTCCCCTGCCAGGCGAAGGCCAGCTCCTCCTCCGCCACCTTCTCGACCTTCGTATAGCGCACGATGAGATTCATCGCCGTCTCAGTCGCCGCGTCGGTGAGCTCGCCCACGACGAGCGCCGCGGGTCCCGGAAACTGCGGCTTGACGCACCAGTAGCCATCGCCGGCATAGCCTTCGAGCAGCGTGTTCTCCTCTTGATTGCGCCCCAGGATGATCTTCGTCTCAGGTGTCAGCCGCACATGGCGCCCGATCGTCAGCAGCTCCATGTCCTTCGTTGTCGGCGACTCGTCGTGGGCCAGCAGATCCTTCACCTTCAGGGCAAAGGCGGCGTCGGTGAGGTTGCACCCGCCGGCCGGCTGCGGATAGTCGGTGATCCCCCACGAGGCCGCGAGGGCCATCTGCTCTTTGCGCGAGCGGCCGGAGATCTCGAGGAACCGCTGCCGGTCCACGAGGCCCCCCTGCTCGGGCAGCGAGGGCTCGAGCAGTTTGGCCGAGAGCGGCCGCACGATCAAGCCCTCCAGATCCGCCTCCCGCTCGATGATGGCCAGCGGCCGCTGCCGCTGCGACATCGGCCGCTGGCCCAGCACCTCGCCGGTCACCAGAAATGACGCCCCGATGGAGGCCATGAACCGCTTCGTGATCCGCATCATGTAGATGCGGCAATCCACGCACGGGTTCATCGCCGTGCCGTACCCGTATTTGGGTTTGCGGATCAGCTCGATGTAATCCTCGCGCATCTTGAGGACCATCAGCTCGATGCCCAGATGCTGCGCGGCCTTCAGGGCCGCGAGCTTGTCGCAGCAGCCCCAGACCATCGAGAAGTAGAGGCCCACGACCTCAACGCCCTGGTCGATGACCAGCTTGGCGGCCAGGGTGCTGTCGAGCCCGCCGGAGAGCAGGGCAACCGCTTTGCGTTCCATTACAGCCCGACGAGGATGTCGCTGCCCTCGATCTTCACGGGTATCGTTGCCACCTTCAGACTCGGATCGGTGCTGCAGGCACCGGAGGTCACATCATACTCCCAGCCATGCCAGGGGCAGGTGACGGTGGTGCCGTCCAACATCCCTTCCCCGAGCGGCCCGCCACGATGCAGGCAGGCATTGTCCATGACATGAAACTGGCCGCCCACATTAAACACGGCCAGGGCACGGCCGCCCACCTCCACAACCTTGCCCTGACCGGGCGGCACCTCCTGCGTCGTGGCAATCTTCGTGAATGTCGCCATGGGTCATCTCCCTGCGTGGCCTGAGTGCTGAGTGCTTAGTGCCCACGATGGCATTACGTGAACTCTAACAACAATGAGCCGATGTCCTTCGGTTTCAACGGTTGCTTGGCCAGCGGCGGGCCCTGCAGGGCCGGCTCGTCGTCTTCATACGTGGGCCGGTCCACCTTGTAAAACAGGCCGATGGGAATGCGATTGCCCCACTCGAGCGACCGCTTGAGGGCATCCTCGTAATTGCCGACATCGTGGCCGTCCTGCTCCAGCTTGTAGATCCTCTCGCGAAACCACGGGTAGGTGTTGTGCTTGTTGTAGGTGACAC
>JACQRC010000074.1 GCA_016206665.1 Candidatus Omnitrophota bacterium
AGGTGGGAGGGGCGGGCCGGCGCATCTTAGCGATCCATCAAGGGGGCGCGCACGTCATCGACGAATGTCGCCGCCTTGCTCCGCTGGGTGATTTCCAGGCAGGCGCTACCGAAGTCGTCATTCGCGCAGCCGTCTTCCCCGATCTCCGACCTGACGATGGTCTTGGTCGGCTCTCCGGGAACCACCACGGTGCTGACCGTTTCCCGGCGTACCGAGCTGAACACCAATCCATCACGGCCGTCGGCGCGCCCAAGGAGGTACTGGTCCTGGGAGACCGAGTCGGCGGCGCGCTGCAGCCCGCCGGCCACGGAGTGTTTGAAGAGATTCTGGATGCCCACCATCGCCGCCACCACCGCCGCGATCAGGATGGCATATTCCGCCGTGGATTGCCCCCGCCGCTCGCTGCTCATCGCCCCCGCCCCCCCCGCCGCCTGATTCCCTGATTACCTGGTGTCCCCTTCTGCTTTCCCTCCTTCGGCCGGCGGCCCCTCGAGCTGCGTAAACTGCTCAAAGCCGGTCGTGTAGGTCACCTCGTCCTGCGTCATCTCATACGCCGCGATCCCGCCCAGGGCCTGTCGGCGGCTCGCCCCCCACTGCCAGTCCCGCACATCGTGCTCCGCGAGCGTGTTCCCGGAGCTCAAGATGCCACGCTCTTGGGTCTTCTCAGCGCCGGCGTAGGCCAGCACATGGTCCGCGTGCAGCCGGACGTTCATTTGGATGCCGCGCTGCAGGTACACCGCCATGCCGGTGAGCGCGCCCAAGACCAGCGCCAGGAGCAGGGCGTACTCTGCCAGCGACTGTCCCCGCTGGTTCATGGGACGCCTCCTCATTCCGCTACGCCGACCTCGCCTTCAGACCGCGGAACGCGCCGTGACAGGCTTAGAACAGCGGACCCTTCACGTTCTCGCTCACGGTCGAGTCAGTCGCGAAGGTGGTCTTCTCATCCTCCGCCGACGTCGAGGTCGTCTCACCGGTCGGGAACGTTTCCTCGAACCGGTGCGTGTTGGCCGTCGTGGTCAACGTCGACACGGTGTCGGTCGGCGAGAACCGCTGGCCGATCTGCCGGGCCCGGTCCATGCCGCCACCCTGAATCGCGTTCTTGAGCAAAATCGCCAGCCCCAAGAAGGCGGCGATGACGACGGCGATCAGAATGGCGTATTCGGCCGTGCTCTGGCCTCGCTGCTTCCCACATGCTCGTGCCATGCTATTCACCTGCCTTTCTGTTGTCTTTTTGCCGCCGGCGCTTATTTCAACCACGCGTCGTCCTGCGTCCGGTCGACGCCGGTCTTGCGCAGGCTGCCGGCCACTTCGGTGATGGTGTTGTCCGCGGTGACCTTCGTCGTACCTTTGTCGTACCCCTCTGTGAGCGACTGCGCCGATGAGACTTCGCGCTTGTCCGCCTGGTAGTACGGCATGTACTGCGTCAGGTTCTCGCAGGGTACCGGCGACAACTTCGGGTCGCAGTTATTCAGCACCAACGCATCCGACGCGCCGCGGACAATGCTGTTCCACCCGCGCGTGACGTACGGCGTCATCAACACGACCGCCGCCACGATCAGGGCGATCAGCAACGCGTACTCAATCGTCACCTGAGCCTTGTTCTTGCCCATGGTTGTTCACCTCCCTTGTGCCTTCCGGTTATGGCGCCTTGACCATCTTGTCGGCGGCTGATGAAATCCGGTCGCCCGCGCCCTGGAAGAGCGCGTTGATCCCGGTCTTCAACACCCCGCCATCCTTCACGGCCAAGCCAATCAGCACGATGACCGCGGCGAGGACGATCAGATACTCCAACAGACTCTGTCCTTTTCTTGTCATCTTCCCTCCCTCCCCTCTCCTGTGCCTCGTAACACCCTCACGTCCCGAACCCTTCTTGTGATGCGTTGTCAGCCGCAGACCACGACCTTCTTGCCCTTCTTCACCTCGATGTGGCAGCCGGGCGGGACCACGGGATCCGGATTGATCGGATCCTGGATGATGGTCTGCAGCGGCGGCGTGGGCACGATGGAGAGGTTCAGCTCCCCTTCGACCCCCTTCAGGCCCGCCCTGACCGACCGCTCCACGTAGGCGTTCATGCTGAGAAAGACCGCCACGACCACGGCCAGCAGGGTGGCGTATTCCACCACGGTCTGTCCATTGTGCATGCGACGTTTCTCCGACTCAGCAGATCCCTGGCAGGTTCACTTCGCTGCAGGGATCCACAGCAATCATCTCAACGACCGTGGGCTCGATCAAGGCCTCGCCCTGCACCTCACCGGCGACCTCTTCATCCATGGCTCTGACGTTGGCCTGGACGTCCCGCCTGACGTAGATCAGCATGGCCACCATGGCCGCCGCCACAACCGAGAGAAGCACCGCGTATTCCAACACGTGTTGCCCGGCCTGCCCGCCCACTTCCCGCGGTGCATTGACCACCTCCGGATTTGGGCGGGCCTGCCCCCTCACGCTGCCTCCCTGAACCCGCCTCACGGGGCGGTGATGCGCTGCGCCGCCACGCCAAAGTGGCTGAGGAGCGCCGCTTTTACGTTCGCAAAAAAGGGCGTGCCCAGGATGCAAAAAAAGAAGATCACGAAAAAGAGCGCCAGATATTCGATGATTGACTGCCCGTGGTCGTTCATTGTCTCTTTTATAATCATTTTAGTTTTTAAAATTACATACAACAGTTTTTAAATTCGTTTCTTATTTGACAAATAAAAAAGCCGGACTGCCCTCTTCGGCAGTCCGGCTGTCCATCGCTGTTTCACGTGGATCCGTGACTTTGCGACCCCGCCTTGCGGCGGGTGTGCGTTTGTCGGTAGGAAAACCCCGACCTGATTTAGACTCTCAAAGATGAGTTCTCGACCCCACCACACACATACGTCCCGGTAGGGTCACCTAACAATGCAAGTCTACCTGACAAACCGGCTCCTGTCAAGGCTGTGTTTGGCTCCAGACCATCCGGTCGCCCACCTGGGTCGCGGAGCGTTGGATGGCCCCCACTGGGCACTCAATGACCGCCCGCGCCCTCCGCCACCAGGGGCTGAAGCGCCCTGGGGGCAGGCCGGAGACCATCGCCAGGACCGTCCCCTGCCGGTCGACGACGATGACGTCAATGGCGAACCGCATACCGACGGTGTGGATGGCCGCCGCCCCAGGCAGGATGAGCGCCTCCTCAGGCTCCAGATGGCTCTCCCGCAGCAATCCAATGGCGCGCTCCCACCAGTGGGCGGCCAGGCGTCCACGGGTGGCAAGGACGGCCTGTTTGGTCTGGTTGACAATCAGGTAGCGCAACGGCACGGCCTTTAGGCGATGACGGAGGGGCGGAAGGTCTCGTCGGACAGCTGCACGCCCTTGACGCGCAGTTCCTCCAAGAAGGTCGGGACGTGCCCGGTGACCACAAACTCCCCTAAGACGGCGCCGTCCGCCGCGGTGCCGGTCTGGCGGAAGATGAAGATCTCCTCGAGGCCGACCTCGGTGCCGTTGATGAGCCCCGTAATCTCGGCGATGCTGGTCACCTTGCGCGAGCCGTCGGCATAGCGGACGGTCTGGATGACCACGTCGATGGCCGAGGCGATCTGCTCGCGGATGGCGCGGATGGGCAAATCCACATTCGACATGAGCACCAGGGAATCCAGCCGGGCGACGGCGTCCCGCGGCGAGTTGGCGTGGATCGTGGTGAGCGACCCGTCATGACCCGTGTTCATGGCCTGCAGCATGTCCAGGGCCTCAGCGCCCCGGCACTCCCCGATGATGATGCGATCCGGCCGCATCCGCAGGCTGTTGCGGAAGAGCTCGCGGATGGTGATGGCCCCCTTGCCTTCGACATTCGGGGGCCGGCTCTCCAACACCACGAGATGCTCCTGGTTCAGGCGCAACTCGGCCGCGTCTTCAATGGTGACGATGCGCTCGCCGGCCGGGATGTACGACGACACGATGTTCAGCAGCGTGGTCTTGCCGGAGCCGGTCCCGCCGGAGATGATCACGTTCTTCCGCGTCACGACGCAGGCCCGCAAAAACTCGGCCATCGCCGGCGTCAAGGAGCCGAACTTGATCAAATCGTTCACCGTGTAACGGGTCCGCGCAAACTTGCGGATGGAGAGCGACGGGCCCTTGAGGGCCAGCGGCGGGATGATGGCATTCACGCGCGAGCCGTCGGGCAATCGCGCGTCCACCATGGGATTGGCTTCGTCGATGCGCCGGCCCAGCGGGGAGACGATCCGCTCGATGATGGTGAGCAGCTGGTTGTCCGAGGTAAAGCGTTTGCCGGTCAGCTCCAGCCGGCCGTGGCGCTCGACGTAGATCTGGTCCTTGTTGTTGACGAGGATGTCGGTGATCTCCGGATCGGCCAACAGAGCTTCCAAAGGCCCCAGCCCCAGCGCTTCGTCCACAATTTCCCGGATGAGCTGGAACCGGTCCGAGCGGGAGGCCGCGTGCCCTCCTAACTGATCGATCAGCAGCTCTGAGACCACCGCCTCGGCCCGGCTGCGCAAGGCCTTGGCCTGCTGCTGGTCGGCGAGGGCGGCCATCTCGACCCGCTTGAGGTCCAACCGCTCCACCAGCCCCTCATGGACGCGGCGCTTGAGCAGAATCATCTCATCATCGAGGGGCGTGCTTACGATCGCCTCGTGCGAGGCGGCGATCCGGCTGTTCCAGAGGCTCCGCGCTTCCACGATCCCGGCTGCGGCCGCCGGACGGCCGGCCGCCGGCTGGCGCGTCACAGACCACTCGGGATGCTCGGCGAGGGTCCCGACGAGGCGGCGGATCTCCGCGGCCAGACGGCTCCGCGGAAAGGAGATCATGAGCGGCACGCCCTGGTTGACGGAGACGCCGGCCGCCCGGCCGTCCGAAGGCAATTGGGCGATGACATCGCAAGGCAGCGCCGACTTGACCTCCGGCGTGGTCACCCCGCCGCGGCTGTCCGCCCGATTGAGGACGATCTTGACCATCTTCATCGGCACCAACAGACGCTCGAGCTGTTCCACCGCCCAGCGGGCCTGGAACATCGACAGGATGTCCGGCGTCAGCACGAGCAGCAGGAGGTTGGCTTCCTCGATGGCGGCGACTAAGGTGTCCGTGAAGGTGCGGCCCGCATCAATGATGATGTAGTCGTAGCTCGCGCGCAGGCGGGTCAAGAGCTCCTTCAGGCCCGTAGGGTCGAGGTCGCGGAGCTGCGAGGGATGGCGCACGCACGGCAGGACATGGATGTCGCTCGGGTGCGCCGTCAGGAGGTCCTGAAACTGCTTGCCTCGCAGCGCCGCGGGATCCTTCAGGAGGGCCAGGACATCGACGACCGAATAGTTCGGCCGCAGGTTGACCATCTTGGCGAGGTCGCCAACAGCCTGGGGATCCAGCTCCAGGAGGGCGACCGGCACGCCCACCGATGTGGCCGTGGCCGCGGCGAGGTTGGTGGCTAACAGGGTCTTGCCGGTGCCGCCCTTGGTGCCGAACACGACGATGATCTTCGATTGTCGTTCGCTCATCTCAGGAGCCGTCTTGAAAGACGACGGGGATCTCCATCCACGCATCCGGCCGCAGCAGGGTTGGAGGAAAACTCGGGTAGGGTGCCTGGGCTTCGATGGCGCGGACCACCTGGTCGTCCAGTTGGGGGTCGCCCGAGGATTGGAGGAGCAGCGTTTGCGCCAGATGGCCGTCCGCGAAGAGATGGAGCCGCACCCGCACCGTGCCGCCGCCCTGGCGGCCCGCCGTTGACGGCAGACCGGCCGCGATGCGCTCTTGCACCTGCCGCGCGTAGGCGGTGAGCGGGTCGACCGCGTCCGCCGACGCGTCGAGCGCGTCGGCCATCGCCTCGGAGGCTTCATGATCTTTGACCACCGTCGGGGTCACCGTGATGACTAATTCGGTCTTGTTCCGTTTCCAGTCCGTGGAGGTAAACAGCGCTCCGAGGATGGGAATGTTGCCGACGCCCGGCACCTTGGAGATATCCTTGCTGTCCTCGCTCGAGAGCAGCCCGGCAATGAACAAGGTCTCCCCAGAGCGCGCCGTCATTTCGGTGGCGGCCCGGCGGATCTTGAAGCCCGGGACGCTGACACCGTCGACCGTAATGGCGGTCGCGGTGTCAATGGTGGAGACCTCCGCTTCGATCTGGCTCGTCACCCGGCTGAGGTCCTCGGAGACGAGCGGCGTGATTTTGAGCCGGACACCAAAGTCTTTAAACTCAATCGACTTGGAGGTGACGCCGCTGCCCAACCCGGCGGTCGAGGTCGTGATCACCGGCTTCTGGCCTCCGACAAACACGTTCGCCGGTTTGCCGCTCAAGGTGACGAGCCGCGGCTGGGACAGCACCCGCGCCTTGTTGTCCTTGACTAAGGCGTTGAGGGTCGCCGACAACTCCCCGCCGCTCTTGCGCGTGTAGCTGCCCAGGCGGAGCGCCTCGTCGATCCGCTCGGTCAGCGGAGCGGTGGTGCTCAGCGCATCAAAGGGGGTTTCGGTGAATTTCACCGAATCCACCCAGTCGACGCCCAGGTTGTTTTCGTAGTCCTTGGTCAACTCGACGACTTCCAGATTCAATTCGACCAGGGGCACCTCGAGCACGGGGATGGGCCCCGGCTTGATTTGGGCGAGCGCCACCACCTCCTTGTAGGGGCCGGTGAGTTTGCCCAGGATCCCCAACTGCTCCTGACTGTCCACCTCGCCCACTAAAAAGATGCGGTCGCCTTCCTCCTTGACCTGCACTCGGTTGAAGTGTTGCATCTCCAGGAGCCGCTTCAGCTCGGCGACGCGTTCCTCGGGTGGGGCGATCTGAACGATGATGTTGGTGGTGGTCTCGCCCCGCTCATCCCACACGATGAGGTTGGTGGTGCCCTCGTCGACCGCCTTGACTAACACGGCCGTGCCGCTGATGATGCTCACATCGGCGATTTTTGGATCCCCAATCGCCACGCGTTCGACATTGTGCACGGGCAGGGAGCGCACTTCACCGACGCGCAGACGCAG
The DNA here is from genome assembly GCA_016206665.1 of Candidatus Omnitrophota bacterium. Classification (GTDB taxonomy): domain Bacteria; phylum Omnitrophota; class Gorgyraeia; order Aquiviventales; family JACQRC01; genus JACQRC01. The sequence goes on from JACQRC010000074.1 coordinate 6,931, forward strand.
CTCGGCGCCCCCTGGCTGAGCCCAGGCCGGGAGCGCCCAGCAGCACCAGCCCGCTAAGATCGCGACGAGCCAAACACCGCAGGCCGGGGCCCGCGCGTCTTCTCGCGCAGACGGCATGAGAGAACGCCTCATGACCGCGCTCACCGCGAGGACTCCTGGACGTTGACCACCGCCTTCTCCAATCCGCGGTAGACCTCGACGGAGCGCTGGTTCGTTGCGGTCGCCGGTTGCTGGCTGCCGAAGAGCATCGTCCGCACCTCCTCGATCGTCACCGTGGGTCCCGCATCCATGTCGTCCGTATCACCCTGGGGGCGCATGGCCAGCTGCAGCTTGCCTTGCTCCTGGGCGAACAGGACCAGCTCCATCTCCGCCGGCGCGAAGGCGAAGGTGATCGGTATGGTGTCGCGGCCGCCGCTCCTGCGGGTCTTGGCCGCCTCGTCGGATGAGGATTTGTCATCAGAGGAAACGGCGCCCCCTGGACGCAGCATCTGTTCGTTGACCGCCAAGACCAGCGCCTGCCGAACGAGGGTCAGGGTGATCGCCTGAGTGCTCCCGCTCGTCCGGGGCACGAGGGCGGTCCACAGGATATCGACGCGGTCGCCGGGTTGCACCAAGCCGCCGACCGCCGCTAACGGGTCTAAGGTAATGGTCACGGCGCGGTAGCCGGGCGGGGTCGCCATCGCGAGCGATGAGCGCGCGCCGTCCTCCGCACCCACCAATTTGGTCGCCAACACCTGCTCCCCCTTGGCGATGGGGGCCAGTGTCATCTTACCCACGGCGGCCGACGCCTGTTGGAGGGCGTAGGGTTGGGCAAACTTCTCCGGTACGCTGGAGAGCTCGACCATTGGGGCCGTCAGCACCGTGCGGGCGGGAGTATTGGCCGTAGCCACCAGGACCTCCTTCAGCTCCATGCCTTCCTGCAAACGCTGGACCTGCCGCCGTTGGTCCGCCAGGTAGACGTTGACCATCACCGCAGCGGCAATGGCCAGGATGACGCCGGCGATGATGGGAATGAGCCGCGGCTTCATGTTAAAGCTGCCCCAATTTGTCTTCATAGACCGTCACGCGGGCCTTGCCGCGCAGGCCTCCTAATTTCTCCTGAAAATGCTGTTGCTGCTTGAGCAGTAACAGGCCGTCGCGCACCTGCTGCCACACCTCGGTGAGCGGACGCACACTGCCTTCCTTGCGCTCGACGAGTTTGACGATGTAATAGCCCTCCGGCCCCTTGATGATGCCGCTGATCCCCCCCACCTCTAACGCGAAGGCCGCCTGTTCGAGCTGCGGAAACAGGCTGGTGGTGGCCGGCGCCGCCTGGCCGGATTGCTCCGCAATCGCCTTGTCGGCGGCCCGGATCACATAGCCGACGTCGCCCCCCTGAGCGGCCGCGGGGCCGACGGACCGCTCCCGGACGATCTGCTCAAACGTGGACGTCCCCTGGAGCAGCGTCACGAGGATCGCTTTCGCATCGGCCTCCGTTTTGACCACGAGCTGCTTCAGGCGGACGCGCTCCGGCTCCTTGAACCCGACCTGATAGTCCTTGTAAAATTTTTCGGCTTCCGCATCAGTGACGGCCACCCCGGCCATCTCGCGCTGGACCGCTTCCTGGTAGAGCAGCACCTGCTCCAAATCGTCGAGCCGCTGGACCACCTCCGGATCCTGCCCCAGGCCGCGGGCCTTCGCATCCTGCACGATGAGCTCGACCCCGATGAGCTCCTCTAACAACCGTTTCTTGTCCTCAAGGCTTTTGGGCCGGTACTCCTCGGCCAGGCCGCGCACCCGACGATGGAACTCCTCCACGGTGATGAGCCGGCCATTCACCTCGGCGATGACCTTCGCCGGATCGACCGGACGCGCCGGCATCGCCTGCCGGACCGCGCGCGACGCGGCGGCCGACGGCCCGGCAGATGCCGCCGCGGCCTGGGACTTCGCCCACGGCAGCCGGTCGCAGCCTGTCAGCGCCGCGCCCAGCGCCAGGAGCCCTGCGATGCGACGAAACCGAAGCCTGATCGCGCAGCTCCTCATGTGGATGTGGCGCGCGGCGCGGCCCGCAGCGACGCCGGCAGGGCGATGTTGGCTGTCTCGAACTTCCAGAGGAACTTGGGTGTCTTGCCGGTGTAGCGCAGCTCGCCCTGCAGCTTGCCGCCGCCGTTGGCGCCGTTCGACTCAAACACGAACAGATCCTCCAACACGAAGCCGTGCGGCTCCAGCCCCACCACCTGGGTGATCTGGGCGATGCGCCGGTTGCCGTCCGGATACCGGCGCAAATGGACGATGAGCTCGATCGCGGTGGCGATCTGCACCTTGCACGCGTAGGAGGGCAGCTCGATGCCGCTCATCAGCATCAGCGTCTCGAGCCGGTCGAGGCACGCCTCCGGTGAGTTGGCGTGAATGACGGTGAAGAAGCCTTCATGGCCTGTGTGCATGGCCTGCATCACGTCGAGGGCTTCGCCGCCGCGCGCCTCACCGAGGATGATCCGGTCCGGCCGCATCCGCAACGCATTCTTCACCAGGTCACGGATCGAGATCTCGCCCTTGCCCTCGACGTTGGGCGGGCGGGCGATCAGCCGCACCCAGTGCTCCTTGCCGGTCATTTTGAGCTCCGCCACGTTCTCGATGGTGATGATGCGCTCATGGGCGGGCACATAGGTGGACAGCAGATTGACCAGCGTCGTCTTCCCCGTCGAGGTGCCGCCGGAGACGACGATGTTGACGCGGGCCGCGACACAGGCCATCAGAAAGTCGGCCGCGACCCGCGGCAGGCTGCCCTCGAGCATCCACTCCTCGAGGGAGAAGGGCTTGAGCGTCTTGCGGATGGTGATGGTAGCGCCGCCGAGGACGATGGGCGGCAGAATGACGTTGAGGCGGGAACCGTCCGGCAAACTGGCATCGACAAACGGCTCCGACTCGGTCACGGACGCGCCCACCATGTCCATGAGCCGCTCGATGCAGTACATGAGGTGCTCCTGATTCTGAAAGGTGACGGGTGTGAGCTCTAACTGACCGGCCCGTTCGACGAAGACCTGCTGGGGGCCGTTGACCATGATTTCCGAGACGGTGGGATCTTCCATCAGGACCGCGAGGGGGCCGAAACCGAGCACCTCGTTGGCGATCTCCTCGACTAACAGAGTCTGGTCATCGGCGGAGAGCGCAGCGCCGCCCTCCTTTAGTCGGTGTTGGATGGCCATCAGGGTCCGGAGGCGCGCTTCCAACTCTTCCTCGGTGAGGCGCTGGGCGGAATCCTGGAGGGAGGCTTCGAAGGATTCGACGAGGCGATGGCGCAGTTCCCGCTTCACCGAGTCGATGGGTGAGTCCGACGTGGCCACGAGACCCGTTCCTTTCTTCTGCTGTCCAACTGCTCGTGTGGTGGCGATCGTACCTCCAACTATACCATATCTGGTCTGCTGCGCCAAGATGCAGAATGGCCCCAACCGGATTCGAACCGGTGTCTTCAGGCTGAGAACCTGACGTCCTGGGCCAGGCTAGACGATGGGGCCATGGCACAGGGCTTGTCATAACACAATTTATCGCAGGGGTCAAGGAGAGCGGAAGAGATCGAGCGTGGATTAGTTGCCGGTATTGATGACCTTGCCACCATTGCCGTCACTGCCGCCAGGCGGAGGATTGCCCCGGCAGCTCTCCCAAATCTGTTGGGGGACGACGGTGGCATGGCCGGTGTAGGAGGTGTGGCTGGTCTTGTTGTAGCCCTTCGCCTTGTTCTCGCGCACCGTGACCGGGATGGCGTAGTACTGGTAGCTGCCGACCTGCGGTGTGTTCCCCGTTGACGCGGTATAACAATCGTAGCCGACATTGTCGCTACACACCGCATTCCTCGACAGGGTCCTCTCCTCCATCCCCGCAAAGCCATACGGGCTGGTGCTGCCGTCATCGAGGGTGACGGCGCCAAACTTCGGCAGCGTGGCGGTCACCGTCAGCGGGTCGGTGCCGTCTTCGTCAACATACACGTCGATGGTGATCGGCGAGCCTTCCTCGATGCCATAATAGTCGGTCGAACAGTCAGGGGCGATCTGGTAGATGCCCTGTTCCACGATCGGGCTGACGGTGTAGTCGACCCATGGATCGATCGGATCCAAGGAAACAAAGCGACCTTGAAACGTAACAAAGTCAAAGTCATAGTAGCCAGCGTAGGCGTTGGCAATGATCGGCGCCCAGCGGGTCGAGTAGCTCATCTGGTCCCCAACCGCCCAGGGATAGCCGGCGATCCCCGGGGCGCCGATCTTCACTTCGCTAACTGCAGCCACACCGGCCGCCGGCGGTTTCAGCGAGAGTGCCAGGAACGTCGCTGAGCCATCGTAGTCCCCATCGGCCATGCCGTTACGACCATCGTGCACGTGGGCCGTCACCACCCCTGTCACAGGGTCGGCGTAAAACTGCCAATCCTCGGTGCCGCCCGCATTGCTGCCGGTCCCATCGCGTCCTTGAGCGTGGCTGGGGCTCACCCACAGGGCCGATTGCGCATAGGTCACCGGGCTGCCATCGGCCCACCGTTCTGACGAGGGGGTCGTCAGGGGGATGGCGGCCCCGTGGGCGACCGGGGCAAAGTTGGTGCTGACCCGCACCGCCTGCCGGGGCGTCGTGGTCCCGGCCGGCAACAACGGCGGCGCCGGGACGCGGCGCGTGGCGATGATGAAGTAGCTAATGGTTATGTCATTGGTGTTGTCGGCGATGAGCAGGTTGGCCCCGCTGCCACTCACCAACTGCAACTGACCGGTCGCGGGATCCACCTGAATCTTTTGCGCTTCCCTGACGTTGCCCACGGCATCGGTCGCGAGCGAAAAGTCCTCCGCTTGATCGCCATTTTCTGTTGCACTAGAGTCGGAGTCATAGTAGGCAAGTTGGCGCAGGCCGATAAACCATTGGGACTGCGACCTTGTCAAGGGGTCGGGCGCTGCGTCGGCATCCGGCCCATCAGGCCAGAACGACTGCTCCGGCTGTCCGGCTGCGGGGAACGGATCATACCCGCCGCCGCCGCCGTCGGGCAGGGGAATGAGCAGGTTGGCGTCACTGCGACGGATGGTGCCGGTGCGGATGGCGATCTGGGTGGCCCACTGCGGGTCCTGCGCCGGCCGGACCGCCATCGTAAAGGCGTTGACCCGCTGGACGGTGCTGCCGCTCACGCACACCGACGAACAGTGTCCCCCGATGCAGATATCTTTCCACTTGGTGCAACTCGAGCCGGAGTCGATGCCGTCAGCGCCGTCATTGGCCCGGCCCACGGCGTGCCAGCTCGTGGTCCCGTTGAAGAGCGCCGGAAAGGCGAAGTAGTCGTAGGAGACGTCGGAGTCGTTGTCCCAGCTGTCGTGGTGCAACGAAGAATTCGGCGAGACCAGGACGATCATCTCGTTAGGGGTGGCCAGGGTATCATCGAACTGTCCGTCGCCATCGTCATCGTACGACGGCACCATCACCGGCTGCGGATTGTCGCCCCCATCCATGGGCGCGACACTGTTCACGGTGCCTGTCGTGGTGAGCGCATTGAAGTTCGTGGGCGCCCAGGGCAGGAGGAAGGTGCTTCCACCGGCGGTCGTCGCTGAGAGCTGGACGAAGGCGAAGTCGGCCGGCACGATGAACGCCTTGCCCGGCTCGCCCGGCTGCGAGGTCAAGGTGATGTAGATGGTCACGGTCTTGACGTTGCCGTTCAAGTCCCGCGCCGTGATGGTATACCGGTTGGCGGAACCCGTGGAGTTGTAGAGGGGATCCACGGGCGCCGTATTCGGCGGCAGCAGCACCCCGATGGTGGCGGCCTCGGTGAGCTCGGTCAGGTTGCCGCCCTGGATGAGGTTCGTCGGCCCCGAGCCGTCATGGCGCGCGATCGTCTGGCCGCCATTCGGGTCCAGGCCGCAGTTGTCTCTCACAATCCACGTGATGCCTGTGGGTGACGCGCTGACGACGGCCGACGGGGCGGTCTGGTTCGCCGACAGGGGGTCATTGAAGAGACGCGGCGAGCCGGCCGGGAGGACCAGCTCGATCGTCGGCCTGACCGTATCCGTCGCGCAGGGGTTGACCTCGGTGACGTTGACGCTGAACTGTCCGGTGGCAAATCCACCCTGCCCGTCCTCGACCTTCACCGTCACGGTGTAGGGGGTGCCCGTGCCTTGCGAGCCGTCGTTAAAGCCGGGGGTCCACTCCCAGTCCCCGGTCCCCACGCCGTCGTTGATCGACGCATCGAGCGGCCGGACGAAGACCGAGCCCGGGTCGCCTGACAGCGGGTCGGGCGCGAAGTCCAGATGGCTGAAGGTAAACAGGCCCGGGACCACGGTGTCAGGATCGCTGGCGATCATGTGGACGACTAATTTCTGCCCTTCCTGGACGGTGTAGGGGCCGCCGAGCGGGTCGAAGCTGGGATTCGTATTCCTGACCACAATCACCCTAAACGGCGGGCTGGTGGCCGAGCCGCCCTGGCCGTCGTCGACCTTCGCGACCACGTCATAGGGCCGGCCCGGCGGATACGCCGCGCCGTCATCGAAGTCCGGCGTCCAGCGGAAGGCGCCGGAGCCCACGGCATCGGCCGGCGGCGGTGTAAACGCGCAACTCACGCAGACCACGCTCGGTCGGTTGGCAGGATTAGGATTGCTGAGGGGATCGCTCGGCGTGATGCTCACCAGGCTAAAGGTAAACACTCCCAGGTTACCCGGCCGGTCAGAATCCTTGTCACTGGCGGTGAGGACCTGGTCGAGCAGCCGCCCTTCCTGCACGAAGACCGGGCCGGCCGGCACGAACAGCGAGGGGTTGCGGTTGACGTTGGTGACGGAGAGGTTGAATTCATCGAAGACGCTGCCGCCGCGGTTGTCGCTGGCGGTCACCCGGATGTTGGGGTAGCTGCGGTTCGGCTCGCCGCCGTCCAGAAAGCCCGGCGTGATGGTGATGAGACAGGTGGCGCTGTCGATACGGACGAAGGTTGGGTTGTTGGACAGGGCGCAGGTCACGATATCGCCGGGATCAGGATCGGTGGCTGCAACCGGCAAGTTGGTGGACGTGTTCTCCGCCACCGTGGTGTCTGGAATCAAAGGATTAATGACCGGGTTCCGGTTGACGTCGCTCACCGTGATCTTAAAGGTCTTTGAGTTCACACCCAAGATGGGGGCCTGGCCGTCCTCAACCTTCACCGTCACGGTGTAGACGGTCCCCGCGATACTGCCATCGGTGAAGCCGGGCGTCCAGGTCAGCCGTCCGGTTCCCGTGGCGGGGGGCGCGGGCCCCGGCTGCGGACACAGGTCGAAGGTCGAGTCCGTGGTGACCACCGCCGGCAGGGTCCCGGATGGCGGCGCGGGAACGATGCTCACTCGACTGAATGCAAACGTCCCGAGGTTGCCGGGCCGGTCGCAGTCCTCATCGGTTGCCGACAAATCCACCGTCACCGCGACGTTTTCAGAGGTCGCCTTGTCCGGAGGCTGCGCTAAGACCGGATTGCGGTTGACGTTGGCGACGAACACGGTAAACGCGGCGGTGCTGTTCGGACCCGGCGGGTTGAAGGGGTCGGTGACCTGCACCGAGACGGTGTATTGGCGGTCGGGAATGTTGCCGTCCAAGAAGCCAGGGCTCATCGTCACGATGCCGGTCTGGGAATCCACGGTCGCCCACGTCGGCCCGCTCGTCTTGGTGAAGGTCAACGGATCACCGTCGGGATCGAGTGCCAGCGGTGCGAGATTCAGGGTCTTGGTCTGCCCCTCGGCCAACGACTGGTTGGCCGGCTGCGACGTGAAGGATGGCGGACTGTTGGTAAAGCATTGCGGATCAGTGACGTCCAGCGCCCTCACGGTAAACGGCGCCGTCGTGTCACATAATGACCCTCCGGCTTGCGGACTGTCGCACGTCTTCACCTGCAGACCCGTGTAGTCGCCCGGCTCACAACCGACGCTGAGGTCACACTCGATCCTCGCCTCGCAGGCGAAGCGGACTAAGGGGTCCGGGTCGGTCACAGACACCAGGCTGAGATTGATGAACGATGGAAAGTTGAAAATCGGCAGGCTCTGGCAGTTGGCGATGGGATCGCCGTCAGGCTCCCTGATCTTCGCTTGTTCCGTCCGGGTCGTCCCTGGGCAGACTTCGATGATCCCTGGAAAATCGAAGATGTCCGGCGGCTGATTCGGGCAGGTCACCTCGATGATAATCGCTTCCTGGTCGGAGAGGCTGGGCGTGCCGTTGTCGCTTGCCTTGACGGTCAGCGGATACTGGCCGCGCTGGCTGCAGGCCGGCGTCCAGGTCAGTTGTCCCTTGAACTCAACGCCATTGGGCTCGCGAGCCCCGCTGGTGAAGGTCAAGCCTGTCGGCTTCGAGGCGGCATCAAAGGTCACCACTTGGGGGGCCGGATCGTACTCGTTGGCGGAGAGATTGATCGTCAGCGTTTGGCCGCCCGCGATGCAATGCGTGGCCGGCGCCGTGCAGCCGGTCATCGGGCTGATCGGCCGCAGGACCGGCCGGCGGTTTTGTGTTGGGGCGCTCTGCCCCTGATAACGGCCGGTATGCGCGGCATCGCGGCGGTATGTCGGCCACGGAGCGGTGGCGGTGGCCAGGCCCGTGGCGTCGCTGTAGGCATAGATCCGCCCGTCACTCGCACCGGTCACGACCTCTAACTCCTGTTGGGCATTGCCATCAAGATCGGCAATCGCCGGGCTCGCGAGGCTGTGGAAGCCGACCAGCTTGGGATAGGCGGGCAGGACCTCCCCATCGGTCCGCAGCCCATAGAGCAGGCCCTGGTCGCCGCTGACGAGGACCTCCTGCGTGCCTTCCGTGTCCACGTTGGCCACGCTCGGCGAGGCGCTCCGGGCCTGTTGCGTGCCCAGCGCGATGGGATACCCTATGACGGTACAGGGGGGAACCTGGACCGGATCCACACACAGCCCGGCCCCGCCGGTCACATGCACGGCAAAGAGGCTCGCCGACCCTAAGGAGGATTTGGCGGTGTACACGACTTCCAGGGAGCCATCCCCTTCCAAGTCGGCCACGACCGGCGATTGATTCTCGAGGTTGTCGGCCAGCGCCGTGCCTGTCGCACCCAGGTCAGCATCCACCGTGCGGGAGAACACCGGGCCTGTCCCGGTCGCCGTGTCAAAGACCATCAAATTAGCCTTGGCCGGTTCGGTAGGACCAGGCCGGCCGAGATAGGCAATTTCCAGGGCTGTATCCCCATCGAAATTGAACACGGAGGGAATCGTCAGCGCCGAACCGGTCAACAGCCAGCTCTGTTGGGGCGTGGCTGAGCCGACATCCCACACGGCCAGCTTGCCGTCGTGCCGCAAGGGATCGAGTTCCTTCGTGATCCCCGTCACGGTAATCCCGGCAAAACCGCTCACAATCTCCAGGTTCGCATCCGCATCCAGGTTCCCGACCGCACAGCAGCCGGCGTAGGCAAATTGGTTGCCGGCGCTAAAGCTGCCACCGTCGAGGCCATTGACGCGGTATTCGCGGAAGAGGCTCCCATCGGCTCGGTAGGCTCTGACGACACCAAGCCCTGCGGGGTTAAAGCCTGATTTTTCGTATGTGCTGCCAATGAGAATCTCAGGAATCGCATCGCCGTTCAGGTCCGCCAAGACCGGCGAGGGCAAGGTGGGACTGGCGATGCGAAACGGCTGCGACCCAGCGATGCACGGTTGCAGGGCCTGTGGCCAGGCGCCGGAAAAGCTCGTGCTATCAGCGCGCCAAACATGGATCCACTGCGGGCAGGCCACCGCATGTCCAGCGAGGGCGACAACCTCTAAGCCGTTGTTGGCGGTCGGATCCAAATCCGCCACTGCCGGGGAAGCCACGATGGGGCCAGCCGCAAAGATGTCATTGCCCATGGTCAGCTGCGGCCAGCCAGCCTTGGGGTTCCCCTGGGCATCCCAGACGTAGACAGAGCCGTCCCAGCTGCCGGCGATGATTTCCTTGCCATTGAGCGGCACCGCGTTCGGGTCCAGATCGATGACGATCGGCGAGGTCAGGATCGGCCCACCGGAGATGGCTTGGGTCGTGACGGTCTTGCTGAGCAGCAACGGGACGCGGGCTTCAAAGGTTTGGCCGGCGTTATTGACGGCGCGCAGACGTAAGGTATACCGCTGATTGTCCGTCGGAAAGACGACCGGATTAGTAGGATCCAGGGTGGCTGTCACTCGATTGCTGGCATCCACGTTCACAGCGACCGAGCGCCAACTGGCGGGCGTGGGAAACTCCCCCTCACCCACCTCCAAGGCGATGGTGCCGCTGACGCTGCCTCCCGCGGGTAACGCGATTTCACCGGCGACCGAGACCGGCGATGTCATCACCAGGGTCATGGGCGCTGGCTGGGTCACTTTGACCCCCAATGGTAGGGCGATCTGGACGGCCTGCTCAGTATTGAGACGACCGTAGCCGCTCTTGGCATCCACCCCTGTTGCCTCGATATCGGTAGCGCTGCTGCGCAACACCGCGCGGACCATCTCGGGGGTAAAGGTCGGATCCCGCGACAAAATCATCGCGGCCACACCGGAAACATAGGCTGCGGCGCCCGAGGTGCCGCCGGTCCGGCGGTAGGCTGCGGTACAGGGGCTACTGGTATCGGCACAGGCAGTGACCTGTGAAGCGGTTTTCACCACATTCTCAGGCAGGGCATGAGTACTCGTGGTATCGGTGACGGATGGTTGGACTGAAACGATATTCAACCCGGGATTGGCATTGCCGGCGACGGCTTGGGTCTCCAGTATATCTCCACCTGGAGCGACAAGATCGATTTTGGGTCCGGTGTTGGAAAAGGCGGCGACAGCCTCGGCGCTGTTGACGAGCGCTTGCTGCACGGCGCCCACTGCAATGACGTCCTTGTGGCCGGCGGGACTGACGAGCCGCGCATCCTGGGCGTTGTTGCCGGCGGCGGCCACTAAGACGATGCCGCTCGCCGCCGCCTGGTCCAACGCGGCAGAGAGCGCGGGCATCTGGACGCCCTGGCCCCAGCTCATGTTGATAATCTTCGCCCCCTTGGCCATGGCGTAATTGACAGCCGCGATGAGGTCGGATTCTTTGGCCCGATTGAGTCCCGGGGTCACTCTCGAATCAAACTCGAACGCCCTGAGGGCCATGATCTTCGCGGCGTAAGCCACCCCGACCATGCCTAACTCATTCGTCAGGGTGAGGCCCGCTGTGTCATTGCCCCCTTGCGCCGCGATCAGGCCCGCGACCCATGTCCCATGGCGGCCGCCCTGGTCGGTATCATTGGGGTCATTATCGCGACCGACGATACCGTCGCCGGTGACGGGTGAGGCGTTGTCCACAAAGTCGTAGCCGCGCACGTCGTCGATGAGGCCGTTGCCGTCATTGTCGATGCCGTTAAAGTCGTCGGCATCCACGACCCCGAGCGGCGGCTGGTCCTCGCCAGGATTGATCCAAATTTTATTGCGCAGTTCCGGATGGTTATAGTCCACACCGGTGTCGATCACCGCGACCACGACATTTTGCCCTGGCAGGGGCTGGCCAGCAACGGTCGGTGCGAACAACGACCAGGCCTCCGTCGTGCAGGTCCGGTGGTGGCCCCACAACAGTCCAATGGTGTTTGCCGGATCCCAGGTGTTCAAGTCGGTCAAGAAGGAGTCATTGGTCGGGGCGCGCGTCAAGAGGCAGGGTGAAGCCGCGCTGCTGCCGGTGCTGGCTCCCACCGTGGGCTCCGTGGACTGCTTCGTCTCCGGATTATCTTTCGTCGTCCCCGGATCATCTCGTCTGATCACCGACGGCCGGTACGTATACACCCAATGATTGGGTTCCACGGCGAGGACGCCGGCCGTGTTGGACAGGGTCGTCCGGACGAGGTCGGTCGCTACCTGCGGGTCGGTGGAAACCACGCGCCATTCGGCGGACGCCGTCGCTGAGGTCAAGGAGCTGCTGGTGGGATCGGTGGTGGAGAGCTCGGAGGCCATCGTGAGCAGCGGCGCGGACAGCGATACGGCGCTGCCGGTCGCCCCCTGCAGGTTGGAGGCAGCCAACTGCAGGCTGGCCTCATCGGCGAGGACCAGGTATTCGCCCGGGACGGTCATCTCCGGCGGCAGGGGAAGCGTCCCGTCATACAGTCCAGGCTGGAGCGCCGTGGCCGTCGAGGTCGCCTGAGCCACGCCACGATTATAATACAGCGCGGCCCCGAGGCTGCCTACGGCGATCAGGCCGACCCATATCCATTTGTTAGACTTTATAAAACTTTGCATATGTGGCCCAATAAAAAAGCCAAGCCTACCGTGCTCTTCGGTAGCTTGGCAATCTTGATAGCATGAGGCCCGTCGACCCTTTGTCGGCAGCCTGGCGATCTGTGATAAGCCTCATGCCTATCGTAGACCCATAGCTTTGCGCCCGACGGTTTCCCGCCGTTTGCCTCCGCTCTCACGAGCAGCGGTCCCCCGCTGCTTCGTCCCGCCCGCGTTGCTTCGCAACGCGAAGCAGGCGGGACGGCGGGGGCTTTCGGAGCTGGTCACTCTCTCAGTTGTCAAAGCTTGCAGATACCGTGGGGTATCTGCAATGGTGCTGCATACGTAACTATACCACGCCTTCAGCCAAAATACAAACCGGAGGCTTGAGCGCTATGCTATACTGTCCTGTGGCAGCCGGTTGGAGCTGTGGGAAGGAGCGCTAACGGAAGGAGGTCCATGCAGACCTGGGTAGGCGTGGGCTGGAGCCAGGAGGCGGAGGCCTTCAAGGCCGGTCAACAGGCCTGTGCCATGGCGAAGGAGCAGCTGCGCCATCCCACCGTGCACCTGGCCCTCGTCTTTGCCTCCTCCTACTTTGACCAGGCGAAGCTGCTGCGGGGCGTGCGGACGGTCGTCGCCGCGCCGTTAGTGGGCGGCAGCTCGGCCGGAGAGATCCTGTCCAGTGGGACGCGCCGCCGGTCCGTGGTGGTCATGCTGCTCGGCTCCGATGAGCTGAACATCCACAGCGCCAGCGTCGGGTTGTCTGCCGCGCCGCGGGAGGCCGGCCAGCGCCTGGCGCATGAGTTGTTCCTCGCGTCAGCCCACCAGCGACGGCTGGCCCTCCTGCTCTTCTCCGACGGCCTCTCCCCCGGTCATCACGAAGTCATCCGCGGCGCGCAGGAAATCGCCGGCACGGTCTTTCCCATCATCGGGGGTCTGACCGCCGACGACTGGCGCTTCACGGCCACCTCGCAGTACTTTCAAGATCAGGTCCTGCATGATAGCGTGGTGGGCGTGCTCATCACGGGAGGCATCAAGGTCCAGAGCGGGTGCCGGCATGGTTGGCTGCCGATCGGCAAGCCGCGCCGGGTGACGGAGGCCCGAGGCAACGTCCTCTGCAGCCTGGACGGTGAACCGGCCGCCAAGGTCTATGAAGAGTATTTCGGTGAAGAGGCGGTCGCCTTCACGCGCGAGGAGGTCCTGGCCCGGATGACCATCTCCTACCCGCTCGGCATGTATATCGCCGGTGAGGAGGAATACCTCCTGCGGAACGTCCTGCAGATGGACGAGCGCGGGGCGCTTGTCTGCACGGGGGAGGTGGAGGAGGGTGCGGTCCTGCGACTCATGCTGGGCAGCCAGGAGTCGGCCATCGAGGCGGCGCGCCAGGCCGCCAAGGAAGCGGTCGCCAGATTGCGCGAGATCCGATGCGTCGTCGTCTTTGATTCCGTTGCCCGCCAGAAGCTGCTGGGCCGGCTGGCCGAGGAGGAGATCCGCGTGATCCACGACGCCATCGGAGCCGACGTGCCCCTCATCGGCTGTTATACCTACGGCGAGCAGGCCCCCCTGCGCGCCGCGATGGGCCGATCCTATCTGCACAATGAAACCGTCTTAGTCGTGGCGCTCGGAGTCTGACGCCATGACGGCGCGGCTGTTCCTGATCGTGACGGCCATCTTGATGAGTTGCTTCTCGCTCGTGGTCACCGTCGTGCCCAGGTGGCGCATGCTGCAGGTGGCGATCCTCCTGGTCGCCGTCTGGTATCTGATCGCCAAGGAAGGACACGCGCGCCGACAAGCGCTGGAGGCCCAACGGTTCAAAAACGCCTACGACGAATTGGACAAGCAGGCCAAACTGATCGTCAAGACCGACCTCGAACTCTCCCGCACGCAAGCCGAGCTGGACAAGCGGATCACCGGCCTCTACACGCTCCATGAATTGGGGCATCTGCTCCAGCAAACGACGGATGTGGCCGGCCTCTTCGCCCGGTTCGATGCGGTGATGCTGGAACGGTTGGGCTTCGAGAAGGGGTGTCTTGGTCTGTTGCAGGCCGATGGCGCGGCGTGCGAATGGAAACTGGCGGTGCATTGTCCTCGGGAGACCTTGGAGCGCTGTGCGGCTCTCCTGCAGCAGCCGGCCTTGCGCAAGTACCTCCTGAACCTGAAACAACCACTGCTCTTGACGACCCAGCAGCGGCCGCCGGAGGTCCCGCCGGAGTTCCTCAAACAGCTCGGCTTGACGAGCGGCGTGGTCGCCCGGATGTCCCTCCCGACGCAGACGGCCGTGCTGATTCTGGGCAACGAAACCGTGTTCCGGACGGCGACCACCGGCGATGTCGAGCTGGTCGCCATCCTGGTGAACCAGCTGCGCGTCGCCATTGAGAATACCACGCTCAACGAGGAGCTGTGGGATGCCCGACGCGCCTTGGAATTGAAGGTGCAGGAGCGCACCCGCGAGCTGGCCCAGGCGAACGAGGCGCTGCAGCGATTGAGCAAGGCCAAGAGCGACTTTGTCTCCTCCGTCGCGCACGAGCTGCGCACGCCGCTCACCTCCATCAAGGGCTATGCCTCCATTCTGATGTCCGGCCAGCTGGGCAAGATCAGCGCCGACCAGGCCGAGCGCCTCACGAAGATTGACAAGCATTCCAACACCCTGACGCAGCTCATCAATGACCTGCTCGACCTCTCCCGACTGGAAGCCGGCAAGGTGACGATGACGCGCCAGCCCATCGAGGTCAAGACCCTGTTCCGCAACCTCCTCGACGTGGTCAAGCCGCAGCTGGAAGACAAGCGCCTGAGCCTCGCCACGGACGCCGACGACGTCACGACCCTCCACGCCGACCCGGCCCAACTGGAGCGCGTCTTCATCAACCTCCTCTCCAATGCCATCAGGTACACGCCCGCCGGCGGACGGATCGCGCTGGCGCTGCGCCGCGAAGGCGATCACATCGTGGCCCGGGTCTCCGACACGGGCATCGGCATCGGCGCGCAGGATCTCCCGCGCATCTTCGACGAGTTTTACCGGGCGAACACGGCGATGAATGCCGAGATTCGCGGCACGGGGCTGGGGCTTTCGCTCGTGATGCGGATCGTCGACGCGCACGGCGGCCGCATCTGGGTGGAGTCCACCGTCGGCAAGGGCGCCACCTTCTTTCTGACGCTGCCACTGACGGCGCCGTCAGCCGCCGATCCTCAAGGAGCCGCCCATGGCTAAGCCGCACGTGCTCATTGTTGATGGTGAGCCGGAGGCGCGCCGGCTGATCCGGCAGTCCCTGGAGTCGGAAGGTGTGACCGTCATCGAAGCCGCGCGCGGCGACGTGGCGCTGGAGCTGGCCAAACGGCTGCTGCCGGAACTGATCCTCGTTGACAGCGGCCTGCCCGGCATGACCGGAGCCGAGGTGGTGCAGCGCCTGAAGGCCGAAGTAATCACCTCGCACCTGCCCATCTTGTACATGATGATCGAGCCAGCCAGCCTGCCGCCCCTCGGCGGCGTGGAGACGATTCCCAAACACCTCGCGCATGGCGAGGTGCTGGACAAGGTCCGAGAGCTGCTGGCCCTTCCCTCCCGGTCCTCGCAGCGGCGTCGGCGCATCCTCATCGCCGATGATGAGCCGGATATTGTGGACATTCTCGCAACCCAGCTGACGGCGCAGGGGTACGAGACCCTCGCCGCCCATGACGGTTTCACCGCGTTGCAGTTCGCCCGCCACGAGAAGCCGGACCTCGTCATTCTCGACCTGCATCTGCCGAAGCTGGATGGCTTCCAGGTGATGAAGATGCTGAAGGCGGATCAGGAGGTGGGGCTGATTCCCATCATCGTCCTGACCGGCGTGTATCTCACCGACCAGGACAAACAGACGGGTCTGCGGCTGGGGGCGGTGCGGTATTTCACGAAGCCGTACGAGGCGACGGCGTTGCTCAAAGAGATCGCGCAGGTCTTGGGGGGCACGCGCCGTGGCCCCACCACCTGACGCGCCCCGCCGGAACGGCGGGCGGCCCGCCGATGGCGGGCCCGGCCCTACGGGCCATGCGGCAGGTGGTGGGGTGGCGCGTGAGACGATTCTCATCGTGGATGACGACCCCGACATCCGGGACGTCGTCAAATTGGCTCTCACTCCCGCCGGCTACGACCTCGTCGAGGCCGCCGACGGCGAGCAGGCCCTGGAGCTCATCCGCAGCCGCGCGCCGAACCTGGTCCTCATCGACTACATGATGCCGAAGATGGATGGCGCCCAAGTCTGCCGCGTGCTCAAGGAGGATGTGCTGCTGCGCCACCTGCCGATCATCATGCTGACCGCGCGGGGCGAGCTCTCCGACAAAATCCACGGCCTCGACGCGGGCGCCGACGACTACATCGTCAAGCCGTTCGAGCCGAAGGAGCTTGTGGCCCGCGTCAAGATGGTGCTGCGGCGCACCACCCAGGACCTCGACGCCAATCCGCTCACCCGCCTGCCCGGCAATCTGTCCATCCAGCAGGAGTTGCAGGCCCGCATTGACCGCGACGCGCCCTACGCGGTGTGCTACATCGACATCGACAAGTTCAAGTCGCTCAACGACAAATACGGCTTCGAGCGCGGCGACGAGGCGATCCGGCAGACGGCGCGCATCCTGCTGAAGGCGCTGCAGGAACGCGGTGAGCGCGGCGATTTTCTCGGCCACATCGGCGGCGATGACTTTGTCATCATCACCACTCCCCTGAGGGCGGACGCGCTCTGCGAGCAGATCCTTCGGGAATTTGATGCGATGGCGCCCTCGCTGTACAACAAGGAGGACCGGCAGGCGGGCTTCCTGGTGGGCAAGGATCGGCAGGGCAACATCGTCCACGTTCCGCTGCTGACGATCTCCATCGGCGTGGTGACCAACAGCGACCGGAGACGTGCCCACGTGGCCGAGATCGCCGAGGTCGGCGCCGAGCTGAAGGCCTACGCCAAGCGCGTCAACAAGAGCCTGTACGTCAAGGAACGGCGGCAGGTCACTTAGGTCTCGCCTGGGCCCAGCTGCTGCAGCGTGTAGTGCCGGCGGAGGGCTTCCTGGTCCTCGGCCGTCAATTCCTCAAATTCCAATCCAGCCTCAAACGCGGTCCAGGCCGAGATCCCCACGTCGGCGGGCCGCACCTCTCTCAGCCATCGCACCTTGGCCTGACAGGCAATCGGCGCGGCAATCCCCCGCAGCGTCAGCGTGAGATGGACGACGGAGCCGATGGCCAGCGATTCGCGCACCACCAGACAGATGCCGCCGTGGCTGAGGTCTTTGGTTTCCGCGCGCTGGACCACGGACTCGGGGGCGGTTTGGTAGGTGACGTCAACGGTGGTGCGGAGCCGGGCGAACCTGCGTTTATCCTGCATGGGCTCGGCACTCCCCTCAAATCCTCTCGTGCCTTTGTCAGATAGACGATAGTGGTGGGCACGAGAGGATATGAACCGTCGGTTGCCGCTGAACTCTACGTCCCTTGCGGCAACCTCCATGAGAGGGGCTTCGCCCCTCTCATCGCTCGGCCTGCGGCCTCGCTACTCTCCCCTTCGAGACCGGCATGGCCGAGGGGGAACGGTACTTCCCCCTCGGGCTCCCCCTGTAGGTTCAAATCCTCCGCGCGAGGATTGAGAAAAACTAATGGGCACGAGAGGATTTGAACCTCCAAGCCTTGCGGCATATGGCCCTCAACCATACGCGTATGCCAGTTCCGCCACGTGCCCAATAAGTGCGTGTCGTCAGCGTAACAAAGATCGCTCAGGCTGTCAAACGGAGCTGTTGGAGCAGCGGCTGCAGCGCCGTGTCAGGCAGGACGGGCGTGAGCCGTTGGGTGTCCGGCGCGGCGGCGAGGGTGACCCACGATTTGCAGCCGCCATACTGCGGCAGCGCCGGCGCGGCGATCGGTTCCGGCAGGGCGTACGCCCGCAGGACCAGCACCCAGAGTGGCTCGGTCGGCTGATAGGTGAAGCGCGAGGCCACATGCTCGCGGGTCCATATATGGAAGGGCTCGAGCGCCTCGAGTTCCTGGGGCGAGGTCACGGCCACCGCCTCCACGACTTCGCAGCAGGTATCGAACCGCAGCGTGCCAGCCGGCGGTAGCGTCAGCCGCTGGAAGAGCGACTGAAACTCCTGACGGACGGCGTGCGGCTGCTGGTGTTCGTAGGTGGGGAAGAGCCAGAATGCGCGATGGGCGGGATCGAACCGGCCGCTGGGATCCGCGATGCCGCCCTTGCGGAACAGGACCCGCTGGCGGCCCGAGCGGATCGCCTCCACCACCACGGCCCATTCTTTTAAGGCAACGGCTATAGGTACAGGCATGTTGCGACTCGCTAGCAATCAGCCATCAGCAATCAGCAATCAGCTGATGGCTGACCCTTCGACTCGCTTCGCTCGCTCAGGGTCAGTGCTGAGCGAGAGTCGAAGCACTGACTGCTGGTTGCTGATTGCTTCGCATCTCCTATGTGCCTACCAGGCGCAAAAACTCGTCTAAGGCCTGAAACTGGAGGAATGGGTTCTCTCGCTTCTCCTCCGCGAGCGTCGAGGTGGGCTTGTCGGCGTAGTTGTGGCCGGGCAGGACGTGCGTGTGGTCGTCCATCTTCTTGAGGGTGGCCAGACTGCGGTAGAGCTCCGCCGGATCACCGCCCGGCAGGTCGGTCCGCCCGCAGGCGCGGATGAACAGGGTGTCCCCTGTCAGCAGCCGGTCGTGGACGTGCACGCACTGCGAGCCCGGCGTGTGGCCGGGAGTATGGACCAACGTCACAGGCACCTGGCCGACCTGCACGATATCTCCCCCGCTCACCTGATGAATGCTGGAAGGTGCCACCTCCATCGTCAAACCCTCCGCATCCTCCCGGTGGGCATGGACGATGGCATCCGTCTCCTCCAGCAACGCGGCAATCCCGTTGATGTGGTCGAAATGGTTATGCGTCACCAGAATATGCTTGATCGTCAACTCGTCACGGCGCGCCTGCTCAAGAATCTTCGGCACCTCCCAGCCTGGATCAATGACTGCCGCCTCGCGCGACACCGGATCGCCGATGAGATAGATGAAGTTCTGCATCGGGCCCAGCTCCATCTGCCGGATGAGCAGGGTGTCGCTCATGGCGCTTCGTCCAGGACCGCGCCGCGGCTGGCCGAGCCCACTAACCGCGCATATTTGGCGAAGGCCCCTGAGGGGTATTTGAGCGCCGGCGGCTTCCACGAGGTCAAACGCGCGGCAAGTTCCGCATCGGACAAGGCGGCGGAGAGCTGGCGTTTCGCCACATCGATGGTGATCGCATCCCCATCGCGCAAGCACGCGATGGGGCCGCCGACCGCAGCCTCGGGTGCCACATGGCCCACCATCAATCCGGTCGTGGCGCCGGAAAACCGCCCGTCGGTCATCAGGGCCACCTGCTCGCCGAGGCCCTGCCCGCGGATGGCGGCGGTCACCGCGAGCATCTCCGGCATGCCGGGAGAGCCCTTCGGCCCCTCGTACCGGATCACCACCACGTCGCCGGATGTGATCTGTTTCGCCTGCACCGCTTCGAAGGCGAGCAGCTCCGAATCGAAGACACGGGCCGGCCCCTGATGCGCCAACTTCTTGACGTTGGCGATTTTCACAACCGCACCCTCCGGAGCCAAGTTCCCCCTCACGATGGCGATGCCGCCATAGGGAGCCACCGGTGACTTCAAGGGACGCACCACGTCGTGGCCGTTGGTGAAACGGAAGGTGCGCAGATTCTCTTTGACGGTGCGGCCGGTGACGGTGATGGCGTCGCCGCGCAGCAGACCCGCCTCGAGCAGCCGCTGCATCACGAGGGGTACGCCCCCCACCCGATCCAGGTCGGCCATCACGAACCGCCCGCCCGGCTTCATGTCCGCCCACTGCGGTGTCGCCCGGCTGATCCGGTCAAAATCATCGACGCTGAGCGGCACTCCGGCTTCGTGCGCGATCGCGAGCAGGTGCAGCACGGCATTCGTCGAGCCGCCCATCGCCGCATCGACCATGATGGCATTCTCGAAGGCCTCTTTCGTCAAAATCTTGCGCGGGGTCAGGCTCTGTTGCAGCACCCGCAGCACCGCCTGGCCCACTTCGTAGGAAGTTCGGTCGCGCCGCGCATCCGGCGCAGGAATCGCCGCATGGCCCGGCCACATCATGCCGAGCGCTTCGATGCAGGAGGCCATCGTGTTCGCGGTAAACAGCCCCCCGCACGAGCCTTCGCCCGGACAGGCCGCGCACTCGACGCTCTTGAGCTGCGCGGCCGTCATCTTCCCCGCAGCGTGCGCCCCGACCGCCTCGAAGACATCCTGAATGGTGACATCGTGCCCTTCGAATGTTCCGGGCAGGATGGTGCCGCCGTAGATGAGGATGGCAGGCACATTCAGCCGCACCATCGCCATGAGCGCGCCGGGCAGCGTCTTGTCGCAGCCGGTCAGGGTCACGAGCGCATCGTACCGGTGGGCGTGCATGACGAGCTCGATGGAGTCGGCGATCACCTCGCGGCTGACGAGGCTGGCCTTCATGCCTTCGTGGCCCATGGCAATACCGTCGCTCACGGCGATGGTGCCGAATTCAAACGGCACGCCGCCCGCCTCCCGCACGCCGCGCTTGACTGCCTTCGCCAGGCGGTTCAAGTGGACGTTGCAGGGCGTGACTTCGCTGAAGGTGTTGGCGACCCCGACGAACGGCTTCTGAAAATCCTCGTCGCGCAGACCCATCGCGCGCATCATCGCCCGCGCCGGGGCGCGCTCATTGCCGCTGGTCACCAAATCGCTGCGTCGTGTCATGGTCAGTAGTCGATGCCTGCCTGGGCGGGGATGCCCGCCTGGTACGGGTGCTTGACCTCCACCATCTCCGTCACCAGGTCGGCTGCGTCGATGAGCGCCTGAGGCGCCTGGCGGCCGGTGAGAATCAGATGCATCGTCGGCGGTTTGCTCCGGATCATCGCCAACACGTCCTCCAACCGAATCAGCCGCACATCCGCGTAATCGATGGCGTAAATAATCTCATCGAGGACCACCAGATCGTACGCGCCCGACGCGATCGCCTCGCGGGCGCGCCGCAGCGCCTCGTCGGCGGCCAGTTGATGCTCGCCGAAGGGTTTCCGGTCCCCCATGTACTTCACAAATCCCTTGCCGAGTTGGAGCAATTCCAACTGGGGCGAGAGTCGCTTCGCCATCTCCACCTCGCCAAAGATGATGGGCCAATCACCCTTGAAGAACTCGATGACCAGCACCTTCCAGCCATGGCCGAGCGCGCGCATGACGGCGCCGAGCGCGGCCGAGGTCTTGCCCTTGCCGTTGCCGGTATAGAGGATGGTCAAGCCGCGACGAGTGGTCTTGGTCGGCACGCGCTCCTGCCTGTGAAGCGATATTCTATCATGAGGACTCTCCTGCCGTCAGCGATTTCCGGTGCATCGCCAGCGCCACGGCTCCGGCGCTGCCCAGCGTCGGGCCGAGGGCGAGAAAGCCGTGGCCGGCGATGAGCAGATAGGTGGCGTGACCGGCCAGCGGCAGGACCTGCGGCAGCAGTTCCATGGCGCTGGAGCCGGTGACGGCCGGCAGACCCAGCCGGGCCGCGCGCCGCAGCGTCTGCGCATCATGGCCGTGGAGGATGGCGCCGAGGGTGTGGTACCGACGGTACAACTCGTAGTGGAGCACGGCGTCGGTCGAAGGCGGACGTTGCCCGCGGCACCAGAGCCGCGGCCGTCCCAGGCGCCTCTCCCACCGCAGCACCTCCACACACTGGTCCGCCGTCAGGGTCGCCTTGGAGCTCCGTGTCGCCGTGATGAGACACCCTTCGGCGCTGCGCACGCTCATGTTGCCGTGATCGCCCGGCCCATACGATGGGGTCCAGCCTAACTCGTGAAAGCGGTGCACCCAGGCGAGCAGCGTACCGATCGCGTGATGGGCCGGGACGCAACGCTCCACCCAGCCGACGTCAAACGGCAGGCCGACCTCGCTCATGCCATGACCGTCTGAATCGCCGCGGAGTCGGCGGGGATGATGCCGGCTTCCGTGATCAAGCCGGTCAGCAAGGAGGCCGGAGTCACATCGAAGGCGGGATTGAACGCCGGGCTCTGCTCAGGGGCGATGCGCACCGTGGCCGGTCGACCATCCGACGCGGCACCCGAGACCAGCATGACCTCCTCGACGCTGCGCTCCTCGATCGGGATCGTCTGGCCGGTGGCACAATCAACATCGATCGTGGAGAGTGGTGCCGCCACATACATCGGCACGCGGTGCAGATGCGCGAGGGTTGCGATCGTGTAGGTGCCGATCTTATTGGCGACGTCGCCGTTGGCCGCAATCCGGTCGGCTCCCACGATGACCAGATCGACCTGCTGCCGTTGAAAGAGCGACCCCACGGCCGTATCCGCCACGATGGTATGGGTGACGCCCTCCTGCGCTAATTCCCACGCCGTGAGCTTGGCCCCCTGGGAGCGGGGACGCGTTTCCGGCACCCAGACCGAGACCTGACGGCCCTGCCGCCGGGCGTGATAAATCGGTGACAGCGCCGAGCCCCAGTCCACCATCGCCAGCCATCCGGCGTTGCAGTGGGTCAAGACACGCGCCCCGTCGCGTAGCAACTCCGCGCCGTGCCGCCCAATCGCCTCGGCCGCTGCGGCATTTGCGTCGGCGAGGGCCTGGGCCGTCTCGACCGCCGATTGCCGCGCTCGTGCCACCTCGCCAGCGCGCTGGGCGGTGGAGAGCACCTGCTCCACCGCATAAAATAGGTCTCGCGCCGTCGGCCGCGTGGCGCGAATCACCCGGGCCGCCTCATCCATCGCCTGGAAGAATTCAGAGGCCGACGCAGTGAGGGCCGCTTGCGCGACGGCAAAACCGGCCGCGGCCCCGATCGCCCCGGCTCCGCGGATCGTCATGTTCCGGATCGCCTCGGCGGTGGCCGGCCAGTCAGGCAGCTCCGTGATGACAAATTCGTGCGGCAAGCGCCGCTGGTCGATCGCCTTGACGACCGCGCCCTCGAGCCAGACGGAGCGATACGACTGGCCGGACACACGCATGGTTTACCGGGCCTCGGGCGAACCCGCCGCTCTCCCCGTGGGCGGAACAATGGTGTTGATCAAGGCTTGAATCGTGTCGCGGAGCTGTTCCGCGAGACGGTGCCGGACGGTCTGCGGCTCTTGCTGATAGACCGGGATCAAGGGACCGATGTCAATCGGCTCTCCCACGCGGAGGAAGACGTCGCGGTTCGCTAATTGGCGTGGCCGCTTGACGCGGTAGACCTCGCGTTCCAACTTGAGCACCGTTTCCGCCAACCGTTCCTGGGACGGGTCCAAATCCACGTAGTGCGGCTGCCAGCCGCCCATCTGTGAAATGCGCTTCAGCTCCGCCACATCCTGGCGGAGCTGGGCGCGGGTCTCGGCGCTGAAGAGTCGTCCCTTGGCCAATTGGCTGCGCAGATAGAAGCTGAGTCGTCGCGACCGGTCCGCCACCGGAGCAGTGGAACCGGCAGCCGGGTGGGCGTACTTCGCCTCGATCTGTGAGAGGACCGCCTGTCGCACGCCACGGACCCGCTCGCTCAACGCGGTCAACCGGTGCGGCGTGGGTGGCAGATCGTGGGCCAGCTCCGCCCGATGCAGCAACTCCGCCATGATGAGCGCCAGTTTGCGTTGCGAAGCGTAGCGGCTGATGTGCTTGAAAAGCCGCTGCTCCATCCAGCCGATGCGCCGCTCCAAGATGGGGCCGACCGGCTGACGGTACCGGTACTTGATGGCGAGCGGCACGAGATAGGCCGTCCAGTCGCTGCGGTTCCTGCGCGCTTCGAGCACCGCCTGCAGCCCGATATCCACGGCGCCGCTCTTGAAGGGCTGCACCAGGTCATTGAGGTAGAAGATCTCTCCTTCCGGAAAGATGACCACCGCATCCGCGCCGCGCTTGACCGCGTCGATGGCGTACCGCTTCGCCGCCTCGTCCCGTCCGCCGCGCTCGACGGAGAAGGCCCCCAGCCGCTGCAGCCACCAGCCGGCCCAGCCCCAGCCCTCATCGAAGGCCTCGCGGTTGACCATGAAGAGGAAGCGGCGATGACAGCGGCGGGCCAGTTCGAGGCAGACCTTCACGTCCGTCTCATCGGCATGGTTGGCGACGAGGACGACGCCGGCGTCCGGCGGCACGCGCCGCAGCGTCTCCAAGTCGCGCCGCTCAAGGCGGAGCCGGTTGCGCCAGGCCAGATCCACGCTGCTGCCGACCTGGACGCACCAGGTCACCCATCCCGACGGTGTTGCGGGTCGAAAGGAGAGAGTGCCGGCCATCGCCTCATTTTACCGCAACCGGATTGATTCCCAAAGAGCCTTCTGTTAGGATTTCACAGAAGCACAGAAGCCCGGGAACGGCATGAACACACCGAAACACAGAAAACCGAGTCATATCCTGCCCGATGACGGCCGCTGGTGCTGCGACGTGCACGGTGTCGCCTACAACAAGCTGCTCGACCGCGACCCCAACACCATCACCGCCGGGGAGATCCACTGGCTGGTCACCGACCAGACGATCGGATTGCTCACCGCCGCGTCCTTCCACTATTTCTTCCCGGTCATCGCGCGCCATGCCGCCTCGCTGCGCGAGGATCCGTACGCGGCCGAGCAGTTGATGCAGTTGGCCCTGCGCATGGGCGACTGGACCGACGAGGAGCGGCGCACGATCGTCCGGCTGGTGCACGAGATGGTGCATGGCCGCACCGCCCCCATCACCGTGCGCCTCCTGGGCCCGGGCCCCGGCGATCCGTTTCAATATCACCGCGACTGGCGCTCCTTCCAGGGCGGCGAACCTTACCCGAAGACGATCTTCTTCCTCGAGGCGGTCGACGAGGATGTCCCTGCCGTCCAGCAACTGCTCGTCTCCGCCGCGCCGCCGGTGCGGCGCTCGGTCACCGAGCACTACTACTTCCACGTCCTCTACGGCTGGCGCGTCCACCATCAGGCCTACGACCCGTTCTACCGCCAGGCTCACCTGACGGCCTACCTGAGGGCCAACGCAGACCTCGCGCAGGATCCGGCGTTGTCGCTGTTGTCGCTCCTCATCTTGAAAACGATCGCCCCGGCCGTCTTCCGGGAACAGTACCCCACCCTGCGCGGCCCCTTGACCGCGCAGCATCAGGCGCTGCTCACCCAGCGAAGGCACCTGGGCGACCGGCCGGCGCCGATGTATCTGCGCGCCGCCATCCTGTTTTTTGAGGAAGGGTTGGAGAAGCTCGCGGGTTCAACCTGACGGGCCGGTCCGATGGATCCTTTCTGCGACCACCGCCGGACGATCATGGTAGCATGAGATTTTGATGGAGACCGAGCGCTGATGACCCCGATGGCATCCTACCGGCAGGCAGTCCCGCCCACACCGCGGGAACGGCTCGTCGCCCGCGCGGGCTATGCCTTCTTCTTCCTGTCCGGCGCGATGGCCCTCATCTATGAAGTGCTGTGGGTGCGCCTCCTCGGCTTGGTCTTTGGCAATACGACGCATGCGATTTCCACCGTCTTGACGGCGTACATGGCCGGGTTGGGGCTCGGCAGTTACTGGATCGGACGCTCGGCGGACCGCTGGCGCCATCCCCTGACGAGTTATGGTGCCTTCGAGATCGGCATCGGGGCGTACGCCGCCCTGACCTTTCCCATCCTGAAGGGGATCCAGGCGCTCTATGTCCTCTTCGCCCAGCAGTTCCAGCCTGGCCCGGCGTTGTTTACGACCGTGCGGCTGCTGCTCTCCTTCGCCATCCTGTTCATCCCCACGTTCTTCATGGGGGCGACGCTGCCGGTGCTGGCCAAGTTTTACGTGCGGCGCACCGAAGCGATTGGCGCCGGCACGGCGCTCCTGTACGGCCTCAACACGGCGGGCGCCGTCGCGGGCACCCTGTTGAGCGGCTTCCTCTTCCTGCCGCTGCTCGGCATGAAAGCCAGCCTGATCATGGCCGTCACCCTCAATGTGGGTATCGGCTTGCTGGCGGTGCTGTTGTCCCGCGATCTGGCTCCCCTCACCACCGAGCGGCCGCCGCCTCAGATGCCATCGGCGCCGGCCCCCCATCAGCCGGGGAGCGTCCGTGCACCATCCGGCCTCGCCCCGTGGCTGTTAGGAGGGCTCGTGGTCTCGGGAGCCACCGCCATGATCTATGAGGTGGGCTGGACGCGCGTGCTGGCCACCGTGCTGGGCAGCTCGACGTACGCCTTTACCCTGATGCTGGCGACCTTTTTGTGCGGGTTGGCCCTGGGCAGCGCGGCCTACGAACGGGTGCTGATGCGGCGCGCCGTCCGGCTCGCCGATTGGAGCTGGCTGCAAATCACCATCAGTCTCTTCGCCCTGGGCACCCTGCCGCTGTTCGAGCGCGTCGACATCCTGACGCTGCGGCTCTTCGCCT
Organism: Candidatus Omnitrophota bacterium; assembly: GCA_016206665.1. Taxonomy (GTDB): domain Bacteria; phylum Omnitrophota; class Gorgyraeia; order Aquiviventales; family JACQRC01; genus JACQRC01. The sequence continues at coordinate 33,373 of JACQRC010000074.1, forward strand.
TCACCATCGGCCATCCCGGCTGGTTGGAGGTGATGCGCTTCCTCGTCTGCGGCGCGCTCATGATTGTGCCCACCTGCTGTTTTGGAGCGCTCTTCCCGGTGAGCGCGGCCCTGTACACCCGGGACGCCGCGGTGCTGGGCCGCGGCCTGGGCACGGTGTATCTCGCCAACACCTGCGGGAACATTCTCGGTTCGCTCGCCGTTGGATTCCTCCTCATCCCCACCGTGGGCATCCACCGGGCGCTGACCCTCGCCATCGCTCTGGGAGGCCTGGTGGGCCTGGCGGCCGCCTTCGCCGATGCCCGGCGGACCCTGCGGCGTCCGGCGGCGGCCATCGCCGCCACGCTGGTTCTCGTCGCCGGACTGTGGTCGAGCCGCAGCGGCTGGGATCCGGCTCTCCTGACGGCCGGCTTTCATGTCCGCCCCAGCCAGAGTATCGGCCAGCCGGCCACGCAGTTGCTCGACCTCGCGCGGGCCTCCCGGGTCCTCTTCTACCGCGAAGGCCTCAACAGCATCGTCAGCGTCCACCAGCTGGACGACGAACGGTATCTCAAGGTCAACGGGAAAACCGACGCCTCCACCAGCAGAGACCTGCTGACCCAGGTCCTCGTCGGCCACCTGCCCCATCTGCTCCATCCCGATCCGCGCCGAACCTTCATCATCGGATTTGGCAGCGGCTCCACCCTCAACGCCGCCCTGGCCCACCCCGTCAGCCAGGTGGACTGCGCTGAGATCGAACCGGCGGTCCTGGCGGCGGCTCCCTACTTCGAACGGATCAACCATCGGGCGGACCGCGATCCTCGGACGCGCCTGATCCTCAACGATGCGCGCAATCAGTTGCTCATCGAGCGGGGCGCCTACGACGTCATCATCAGCGAACCGTCGAATCCCTGGATGGCCGGCGTGGCCACCCTCTTCAGTGTCGAGTTTTACGAGCAGGTGCGCCGTCATCTGGCCCCACAGGGCCTCTTTTGCCAATGGCTCCAAGCCTACAACATTGACCCGCGCGACGTGCAAATGGTGGTCGCCTCGGTCCAGCGCGTCTTTCCGCATGTCACCATCTGGGAGGCCATGCCGTCCGACTTTCTGCTGATCGCCGGCAACGACCCCCTGGTCGTTGACTTTGACCGGATTGCCGGTCGGCTGAATCGCTCCCCAGCGCTCAAGCGGGAGCTGGCGGCCGTTGGGATCCATGGGGCGGCGGGGCTGCTGTCCTTGTTTCAGTTGGGCGAGGCCGACGCGCGCGCCTTCAGCCGCGATGCGCGGCTCAATACCGACGACCAGCTCTGGTTGGAGTTCAGCGCCCCGTGGGCGCTCTATGCCCAGACGACCGATCTCGTCCGGGCCGTGTTGGCCTCGTTTCGCGCCCAGCGGTTTCCCGCCTTGCGTACCACCGGCCCGCCGCTGGACCAGCAACCGGCAGCGCTCCTCCAGATTGCGGAGGGATACCTGCAGGAGGAGCGGAACCTCCCTGGCTTGGCGCGGCCGTATCTCGAACAAGCGCTCGCCCTCGACCCCCAACTGGCTGCCGCCCATGCCGGATTGGGACGCTGTGACATGGCGCAGGGCCGCCTCCTCTCAGCCATCGCTGCGTTTGAACGGGCCGCGCGGTTGGACGACCGTTCGGCGGACGCCCGATGGTATCTCGGGCGGGCGCGGTTGCGGGGTGGTGACGGCGAGGCGGGCCTGGCATCTCTACGCGAGGCGGTATCGCTCGATGATGGTCGCTGGGAGTTGCACTACTGGGAGGGGGTCGTCCTGGAACGTCTGCAGCGCTTCGCAGAGGCCGCGGAGGCCTACCGACGCAGTATGGCGTTAGAGCCGCCGAGGAGTTTACCCGTCCGGCTGGCCTATGCCAGAAGCCTCATCCGCGCCGGCCGGCCGCAGGAGGCGGTCACGGTGCTGGAGGCCCTGCGCCGCGAATATGTCACGACCGCGCCCGTCTACGGCGAACTGATCAACGCCTACGAGCGGCTGGGGGATGTCTCCCCGGCCATCGCCGTGTACGAGCAACTCATTGCGATCAACCCCTACCACGCGCAGTACTGGGTTGATCTCGTCCACCTGTATAACAAGCACGGCGATACCGAGCAGGCCCTGCGCGCCATCTACCGGGCGCGACGGCGGCATCCCTACTTTCTCGCGCTGCTGCGCGCGCAATTCGCCCCCCCGCCTGCCGACACGCCCGAGACGGCCCCCCTGACGGCCACCGAGGATCGGCGCTAAGCGGCGCGCCGCTTATTTGAAGAGCGCTCCCCTCACGTCCTCGGTGACCTCGGCGCTCACCGTGATGCGCGTGACCTCATCCGATAACGATGTGGAGATGGTTTCGCCGGTGGGCAGGGTCTCTTCCCGCCGGTGCGCCGTGGTGGTCGTGGTCACGGTCGAGATGGTATCGGACGGCGAAAACCTGGAGCCGATCTGCCGCGCCCGGTCCATGACACCGCCCTGAATCGCGTTCTTGATGAGGATCTGGATCCCCAAGAAGGCGGCGATGACCACCGCAATCAGAATGGCGTATTCCGCCGTGCTCTGCCCCCGCGTCGTCCGGGATGCGCGTCTCATCATCGCCTACTGAAACACCTGCGTGACAGAGGTTTTTCGATTCTCAACCGTATTATAACAGAAGCGCGTGGGGATGACGAGGGGCGGGTGTTAGCACAGGCAGGGGTGGCGAGTGGGGGCGGCGGAGCCGCTGTAGCGGAGCCCGCCGCCCGAGGGCCCCGACGGGTCCTGCCGCCGACCATCTTGGCTGTTACTTGACAGACTTCGGAGAAATATGGATCGTCTTACCATGCTCCCACACAGCCAACGGGCGGCCGGTTTTTTTATGCCGCTCGACCACACCGCGCACCGCCCTCTTTAAGGCCGCCTCTGCTTTATCCTGCAACGACATTCGTTTTTTCATGGGCTACCTCGCCATCTTTTGAATCAGCTCAAATGACTTTTCATCCAAAATTTCTCTGTGACTATTGCGCCTTTTGGCTATCAACATGGGTTTGGCTTTGGAGTTGTCAAAGAACATCCAGGAATCGAGCAACGGCTCATATACATGAAAGAAATTGCTGATCCCCCGTCCAAAACGCCGCCGGACATCTTCGGCCGGCACATGATGTCCGCCTTCCGCAACTCGTTCTTTAATACGAGCGATGGCTAATTCGGCACTCGGTATCCAGAGAAGGAACAGATGCAGCGCGTAGCCCTTTGTCTTCAATTCAGAGAACAAATGCACATAGGATTTGCTGCAAGACGAGTCTTCCCGCTTTCATTGCTGCGCTGCGCGGTTCAAACGGTGCCAATCCTTGCGCAATCAAATCGGCATTCACAAAATTCGGGCATCGGACGTACTCGGGCAAGAACATCGTTGCGAATGTTGTTTTGCCCGATCCGTTTGGCCCGGCAATGACGTATACGTTTTTATTCTTCACCACAGGCCTCTATTTCCAATGACTCTGCCTCGCCTGGATTCGTCCCGTCGATTGCGGGTGAGGTTAATCTGCCTTCAGCAGGCCTTTGTCACTCGCGACCAAAGCTAACTTGTTTCGCCGACTCCACCCCTGCACCTGTTGCTCCCGACGCAGCGCAGCGCTGCGGTCCTTAGCCTGCTCATGATACACCAGCTCGACCGGTTGGTGGGCCGCGGTAAACCGGCCGCCTTTCTTTGATTGGTGCTCTGCTAACCGGCGTGCAAGGTGGTTGGTAACCCCGGTATACAGATCACCGTTGCCGCATCGGAGGATGTAGACGAACCAGGGCATGGATTTTTGAATGCATCAGTTGCTACGAAGCCCAAGCACGAAAGTGCTTGGGCGCAGTAGAGCTGCCTCGCCTGGATACGAACCGTCGGTTGCCGCAGCACTCAACGTCCCTTGCGGCAACCTCCCTGAGGGAAACCTACGGTTTCCCTCAGCTCTCCTTTCCCTAAAGGGTGTGCGGGGGGGAAATTTTTCCCCCCGCACCGAAACGTTCTGTCCAACCCCCCTTTGGTTCTCGTCCTGGCGGGGCTCACGGACGTCAACTGGCTGCCCCGCCAGGACTCGAACCTGGACAAACAGATCCAGAGTCTGCTGTGCTACCATTACACCAC
>JACQRC010000006.1 GCA_016206665.1 Candidatus Omnitrophota bacterium
GACCTGGAGCGGGAGCGGGGCATCACCATCAAGGCCTCCCATGTGCGCCTGCACTACACGGCCTCGGACCAGCAGCGCTATACCCTGAACCTGATCGATACCCCGGGCCACGTCGATTTCTCCTTCGAGGTGACCAAGAGCCTCAAGGCGTGCGAAGGCGCTTTGCTCGTCGTCGACGCGGCCCAGGGTGTTGAGGCCCAGACGGTGGCGAATCTGCATCTCGCCTTGGCGCAGCATCTCGCCATCATTCCCGTGATCAACAAGATCGACCTGGCCCAGGCCCAGCCGGAGCAGGTCGCGCGCGAATTGCGGCAGCTGCTCGGGCAACCGCATCAGGAGGTCATCCTGGCCAGCGCCAAGACCGGCCAGGGTACCGAGGAGATCCTCGAGCACATCGTCCATGACATCGACCCGCCGCGCGGCGCGTCCGATGCGCCGTTGCAGGGGCTGATCTTCGATTCGCATTACGACGTCTACAAGGGCGTGGTCGTCTTTGTCCGGATCATGCAGGGCACGCTGCGGCCGGGCATGACGATTCAGTTCATGGGCACGCGGCAGAGCTTCGAGGTGCTGGAGCTGGGCGTCATGACGCCGCGCGTCACGGCCCTGGAGCAGCTGGGTCCCGGGGAGGTCGGCTTCATGGCCTGCCAGATTCGCGACCCCCAGGATGTGGTGGCGGGGGACACCGTGACCGAGATGCGGCGGCCGGCGGCGCAGCCGTTGCCCGGTTTTCAGCGGCTGCACCCGTTTGTCTTCGCCGGCGTCTATCCATCGAGCACGGCCGATTTCGTGCATCTGCGCGAGGCGCTGGAGAAACTCACGCTCAGCGACGCGTCGTTCAGCTGGGAGCCGGAGTCATCCGATGCGCTGGGGCCGGGCTTCCGCTGCGGCTTTCTGGGGCTCTTGCACATGGAGATCATCCAGGAGCGTCTCGAGCGCGAGTACGACCAATCCCTCGTGATCACCACGCCCAGCGTGGTCTTTCGGGTCCGCCGGCATGACGGCACCCTGCACGACGTGGAACGGCCCTCGGAGCTGCCGAGCTCCGGCGAGATTCTGGAGATTCAGGAGCCGTACGCCCGGGTGACCGTCATCGCCCCGGTTTCCTACCTGGGGGCCATCATGGAGTTCGTCAAGGAGCGGCGCGGCCTCTATCGGTCGACGCAGTCGCTCAGCGAGGAGCGGGTGAGCCTGACCCTGGAGCTCCCGCTCGCCGAGCTGATCGTCGACTTCAACGACCGGCTCAAATCGATGACGCGCGGCTACGGGTCGCTGGATTATGAGTTGATCGGCTACCGTCCCGCACAGCTCGTCAAGCTCGATCTGCTGCTGAACGGAGCGCTCTGCGACCCGCTCTCGTCGCTGGTGCACAAGGCGAAGGCGTACGAGAAGGGGCGGGCCCTGGTCGCCAAATTGCAGGAGCTGATTCCGCGGCAGCTCTTCGAGGTGGCGGTGCAGGCGGCGGTGGGCAGCCACGTCATTGCCCGCGAGACGATCCGGCCCATCGGCAAGGCCGCGACCGCCCGGTGCTCCGGCGGCGACATCACCCGCAAGCGCAAGCTCTGGGAGAAGCAGAAAGAGGGCAAGAAGCGCATGAAACAGTTCGGCCAGGTGGAGATTCCGCAGGAAGCCTTCCTCGCGGCGCTGAAGATCTGATGGCGCCCCTGAATTGGGCCCGCCTCAAACCGGTCATCCGCGAGTACGCCGAGACCTTCGGCGCCGCCATTCTGTTGGCGGTGGTCCTGCGCACCTTTGTCATCGGCGTCTACAAGATTCCGACCGGCTCGATGCGCCCGACATTGATGGAGCGTGACCGGATCCTGGTCAACAAGTTCATCTACCATTTCCGTCAGCCGCGACGCGGGGAGGTGGTCGTCTTCCGCTATCCGGAGGATCCCAAGCGCGCCTTCATCAAGCGCTTTATCGCCAGCAGCGGCGAATCCGTGCAGATTCGCGGCGGGCACCTCTACATCAACGGCCAGCTCGTCGAAACCCCCGAGATCTTCCATCGTCTCGCCTACACCAATCACGGCCCGTACGGCCAGGCCGACCAGGCCATCACCGTGCCGGAGGGCATGTTCTACGTCCTCGGCGACAACACCGAATCATCCAAGGACAGCCGGTACTGGGGTTTTGTGCCCAGGAAGCATCTGCTGGGCAAGGCGCTGGCCATCTTCTGGCCCATCCAGCGCAGCCGGGTGATCCGGTGACGACAGGAGACTTGCTTTTTTCGGAGCGGTATGTTACGATTAAGGCGACAACTTCGTGGAGGAGGTGAGTGATGAAGGGACAAGCAATCGCAGTGGCGGTTGTAGGATTGGGGTTGATGGCGCTGACCGGGTGTGAAACCGTCGGGCAGGCCACCAGCACCAAGACGGGCCAGGGGGCCGTCGTGGGTGGTCTCTTGGGCGCAGGGACTGGGGCCATCATTGGCAACCAGACCGGGCACCCGGGCGCGGGGACGGCCATCGGCGCCGGCCTCGGAGCGCTGACGGGTGGGATGGTCGGCCATGGCATGGATGAGATGTCCAGGGGCCAGACGGCCGCTCCAGCGTCGACAGGGAACACGAAGTTCTGCCCGGTCGGCGGCGAGGAGTACGGCGAGGGCATCAAGTACTGCCCGGTGCACGGGGTTGAACTGAAATACAAACAGCGATAGGGCTTGACCAGGCGATGCCGCCAGGATGAACGTCGCGACGCGCATCACCGTCTTTCGCATCATCCTGGTGCCGCTGTTTATCGCCTGTTTGTTGTACTATCGGCCAGAGCGGGACGGACTCCGGTTCGCCGCTCTGGCCATCTTTTTGGTCGGCGCCGTCTCCGATGCGGTCGACGGCTTCATCGCCCGCACCCAGCATCAGCACTCGCGCCTGGGCATCGTCCTCGACCCCCTGGCCGACAAGCTGATGCTGATGACGGCCTTTGTCGCGCTCTCGACGCTGGAGCAACTGCCGCCGTCGCTCAAGATCGCCCCCTGGATCACGCTCACCGTCATCTCCCGCGACGTCCTCATCATTCTCGGCAGCGTCCTCATCTACTATCTGACCGGCAGTCTCGAGATTCGCCCCAGCGCGTTGGGCAAGGTGACCACGGCGCTGCAGATGGCGGCGGTGCTGATGGTGCTGCTCGGGTGGCCGGGGGCCGGATGGTGGGCGGTCGCCGCGGCCATCCTCACGGTCCTCTCAGGGATCGGCTATCTGCGCTACGGCACACGATTGCTCAACGGCAGCGCCGGGGAACCGGCATCGTAGGATACGTCCATGGCACAGGCGCTCGCCTGGGGCTTGACCCTGCTCCTCAGCTATCTCCTCGGTTCAGTGCCTACCGGCTTCTGGTATGCCAAGTGGGTGGCCGGCATTGACATCCGACGGCAGGGGAGCGGGAACACGGGGGCGACCAACGTGGCGCGCGTCCTCGGCAAAGTGCCCGGGCTGTTAGTGCTGCTCATCGATGTCGGCAAGGGGGCGGTGGCGGTCGGCCTGGTCGGGCCGTGGATTGCGCGAGGCACTGGGACAGAGTCTAACACCTTGCAGCTCCTGGCCGGCACGGGCGCCATCTTGGGGCACGACTTTCCCATCTGGCTGCGGTTCCGTGGCGGCAAGGGTGTGGCCACCGGACTCGGCGTGCTGGCCGCGCTGGTACCCTGGGTGGCCGCTGTGGCGGCCGCCGTGTGGGGGTCCTGCTTCGCGGTCAGCCGATTCGTCTCGCTCAGCTCGGTCATCGCAGCGCTCGCCGTGCCATTCGCCCTGGCGTTAGGGGCGCTTCCGCTGCCGACGGTGATCTTTGGCGTGGCCCTCAGTTTGCTCACCATCCTGCGGCACCGGGACAACCTGCGCCGCCTGCTGGCAGGGCAGGAGCACCGGTTCTCCTTCAAGCGATAGCGACCAGCAATCAGCAATCAGCAATCAGCAATCAGCAACATACCTCTGAAAAGTTTTTTGCTGGTTGCTGACCCCTTCGACTCGCTTCGCTCGCTCAGGGTCAGTGCTGAGCGACCCCGCCAGCGGCGGGGGAGTCGAAGCACTGACCGCTGGCTGCTGATTGCTTCAATTTCTGAATGGCTTCGGCATAGTCCGGGGATTTGAAGATGTACGTCCCTGCCACCAAGACATTGGCCCCGGCCGCGATGACCTGCTTGGCGGTCTGCTCGTTGATGCCACCGTCCACTTCCACTTCCCCCTGAAAATGCTTCCGCACGGTTTCGATTTTTGGCAGCTGGTTCGCCATGAAACGCTGGCCGCCGAAGCCCGGCTCGACTGTCATGATGAGGACGAGATCCACCACATCCAAGACATCGAAGAGCTCGGCGACCGGCGTTTTCGGCTTCACGCTGACGCCGGGCTTCGCCCCCAGGTCCCTGATGCGGCCCAGGGTCTTGCGCAGGGCCGCGCGGTTCTTGAAGACCGGCGACTCGACGTGGATCGTGAGCCGGTCGGCACCGGCCTGGACGAACGCCTCGAGATACGTGATGGGATCGTCGATCATCAACTGCACATCCAGGGGTTTTGTCGCCACCCGCTTGATGCCGGCGATGACCGGCGGCCCGAAGGTGAGGTTCGGCACGAAATGGCCGTCCATGACGTCGCAATGGAGCCAGTCGGCGCCGGCCGCCTCCACCGCGCGCACTTCTTCTCCGAGCCGGGCGAAATCTGACGCCAGTAGACTGGACGCTATCTTCATCGATGGTGTGGTCACCTCGCTATGCCTCCGACATCACCTGATAGACCCGCCGGATATCCTCGATCGTCACCATCCCCACCAAGCGCTCCTGCTCGTCGACGACAGGCAGGGCCCGCCAGCCGCTCGATTCCATCAACTGCTGAGCCAGCGCGAGCGGCGCCCGCGCCGGCACGGTGAGCAACTGACGGAGCATCACCGCCTCCACCGTCCGGTCGGCCTCGCCTGGGTCGCGGTGGAGGGTGTCCACCAACGCAGACCGGGGCACGAAGCCCACCAGGCGCTCCCCGTCGACCACGGGAAAATCCTGCTGGTGGGTTTGAAACATCTGCTCGACGACGCGCGTTAGGGGCGTCGCCGGGGTGACCGTCTGGACCGCGCGCGGGATCACCTGGCCCACGCGAAAATGGTCGAGGGTCGAGCGCAGCGCCACCCGGGTCTGCTCCTGGGAGGCCGCGTGATAGACGAAGACGGCGATCAGGACGAGCAGCAGATTGATCGGCCGCGACAACAGGCCGACGAACCCAAAGATGATGGCAAACCCCCGTCCGATCGTGACGGCGATCTCCGTCGCCCGGGTGTAGCCGAACCGGCGCGCCAAGAGCGAGCGCAGGATCCGCCCGCCATCCATCGGAAAGGCCGGCATCAGGTTGAAGACGCCGAGGAGCGGATTGATCCAGAAGGCGGAGGCCAGCGTGTGGCGCCAGGTCTCCAGCGAGCTGCTCCACCAGACGTCACGGCTCAGCAGAATCTCCGGCCCCAACAACCGGTAGGCCGGATAGAAGAGCAGCGCCGCCGAGACAAAGTTGAAGAGCGGTCCCACCGCGGAGGTGATCAGCTCCTGGCGGGGCTGCTCGCTCACCGTGACCAGCTTCGCCACCCCGCCGATCGGCCACAGCACGATATCCTCGACGTGCATGCCGAACCGCCGGGCCTGCACCGCATGGCAGAGCTCGTGCAGCGTCACCCAGACAAAGACGCAGCTGATCAGGACCACCCCTTTGAGGCCGAACCCCAGCCCGAAGAGAAGCGGCAGAATCAGCCAGGTGACGTGCAGTTTGATGCGAATACCGCCGAGGGTCACAAGCGGGATGTAGCTGCGCACGCGGTCAGACGCTCCCGATCAGCCGGCGCAATTGGCGCTGCTGGATCGTGGTGAGCGGGGCGATGGCCGCCAGATGCAGACGGCGCGGGCGCATCACCGCGCGGGCGGCACGGCGCACATCGCCGGCGGTGATGCGGCCCACCGCCCCGCACACCTCATCGGCACTCAGCGTGCGCCCCTGCGCGGCCACCTGCTCGCCGATCCACAGCATATGCTCCATCGTGTCGTCGAGCGCCATCAGAAACTGCCCGGTGTAGTAATCCTTCGCCCGGGTCAGTTCGGTCGAGCCCACGCTGGAGGCTGTGATGCGGCGCAGTTCCCGCAGAATCACCTCGACCGTCTTCACAATTTTCGCCGGGTCACAGCCTGCGTTCACGATGAAGGCCCCTGTGTCATGGAACCGCTTGACGTGGGTGCCGATCTCATACGCCAGCCCCCGGTGCTCGCGCACCTCCTGAAACAACCGCGACGACATGTTGGCGCCCAGCACGACGTGGAGCAGATCGAGCGCGTACCGGTCGCGGTGGCCGCGCGGGAAGGCGTAGGTGCCCAGGCACAGGTGGGCCTGCTCGGTCTGCTTCACCTCGAGTCGGACGCCCGGATGGCTGCGGCCGCGGGCGCGCGCAAACCCTGGGGCGCGCCGGCCGGCCGGCTGTTTGAACAGCCGCCGGATCCTCGCCAGCACCGCGTCGCGGTCGAAGGCGCCGGCGACCGCGATGACCAGATTCTGCGCGTGATAGTAGGTGCGCTGGTGGCGCACCACCTCGGCGCGGCGCATCCGGCGCATCGTCTCGGGCGTTCCGGCGAGCGATGCGCCGAGGGGCTGGCGCGGCCAGAGCACTTCGTCAAAGAGGTCATGGACGTGATGGGCCGGCTGGTCGAGATACATGCGGATCTCTTCCAAAATCACCTGCCGTTCCTTCTCGATATCGACTGGCGCCATGCGGGGCTCTAACACCATGTCGGAGAGCACCTCGAGGGTCGTGAGCACGTGCCGTTCCAGCACCTTCGCGAGGTAGCAGGTGAACTCCTCGCTGGTGAAGCCGTTCATCGAGCCGCCCACGCCCTCGATGGCGGTCTTGATCTCCTGGCAACTCCGCGTCGCGGTGCCTTTGAAGAGCAGATGCTCGAGAAAGTGCGACACGCCGGAGAGCCGTGCCGGCTCGTACCGGCCGCCCACCTTGGCCCAGATGCCAATCGAGGCCGAGGAGGCCTGCGGCATGGGGGCCAGCACCACGGTGAGGCCGTTCTTCAATTGTTGGAGTTCGTAGGCCATAACAGATAGCAATCAGCTATCAGCCATCAGCAATCAGCTGATTGCTGACTGCTGGCTGCTGATTGCTTATGATCGCTCCAGTTCACGGTACGTTCTGTTGGCTTCGAGATATCCTTGCAGAATCACCTGGGCCGCCAGCCGGTCGAGATGGGCTTTCGACCGGCGGGCATTGAGACCATGGTCGCGTAACAGCCGCGCGCCCTCCGCGGTGGAGAATCGCTCATCCCACCGACGAACCGGGCAGTCGAGCGCGGCGCTCAACGCCGCCGCAAAAACCTCCACCCGCTCGGCTTCGGGGCCGCGTTGTCCCGTCGTGCGAATCGGCATGCCGACAACGACCGTGCCCACGCCCTCCCGCTGCACGAGGCGTTGAATCGCCGCCACATCGTCGCGAGGCGTCGTGCGCGTCAAGGTCGGCAGCCCCTGAGCGGTCAGTCCTAACGGATCGCTCATCGCCAGGCCGATGCGGCGGCTGCCCACATCGAGTGCCAAGGTGCGTGCCGCCGTCACGGCGCCGCTCACAAGTACCGCGCCAAGCCGCGCGCGCGGATCGCCCCCACCAGCCGCTTCAATGTCGCGGCGTGCCGCCGGTCGCAAATGAGCGTGGCATCCGGCGTCTGGACGACGATCAAGTTCGACGTGCCCAACAGGCCCACCAGATGACGGTCGGAGGCGATGACCACCGAACCGCGGTCATCGACGGTGACCGGCCGAAGCTGCCGCCCCTTCCAGAGCGGGCCGATGGCATCCCAGGAGCCCACGTCAGACCAGGTGAACCCGGCTTCCACCATGATCAGGTTGCGGCTGTGCGCCAGCACGCCGTTATCAAAGGAGACCGCGCGGACGGCCTGATACGCGCGCCGCAGGACCTGCGGGAAGGCGGCCGTGCCCCACGCCGCGTCGATCGCCTGCAGGAGCGCATACAACCGCGGCAGACAACGCCGAATCGCCAGCAGGATGACGCCGGCCTGGGCCACGAAGATGCCGCCGTTCCAGTGCCAGCCCTGCCGCAGCAGGGTCCGGGCCCGGGCCGCGCTCGGCTTCTCGCGGAACGCCGCGACACGGTAGACGCGCGGCGCGAGTACCGCGCCCCGTTGCATGTACCCGTAGGCCGTCGCAGGGCGGGTCGGCCGCAGGCCCAGCAGGACCATCGCCTCGCGCGCGCCCGCGACGGCGATGGCGCGGCGCAGCGCCTGCGCAAACTGACGGCGCGTGTGAATCTGATGGTCGGCCGGCAGCGTCACGATGATGCCGGCAGGATCCTGCCTGGCCGCCCACACGGCGGCCAGCCCCACGCACATCGCGGTATTGCGGGCCGACGGTTCCGCCAGCCAGTGCACGCGACGGGCGCTGCGGCAGGCACGCCGCAGGGCGGAGACGCACTCCAGAGTGGCGATGACGGCCATCCGTCGGCGTGGCACCACCGTCGCGACGCGCGCGATCGTCTCGTCTAACAGGCTCTGCGACCCGTTCAGCCGCAGCAGCGGTTTGGGCGAGCGCTGGCGACTCAAGGGCCAGAGCCGTTCGCCGCTGCCCCCCGCCAAGATCGCCGCATATACCTGCCGTGACGCAACACTCATTCGTTTGCCAGTCACCAATCACCAGTCACCAGTCACTAGTCACTAGTCACTCAAATGGCCCGACGCAACTGTCTCGCGAACCGTCCCACCGCCTGCTTCAACCGACGTCCGCGGTGCCGCTCGATCACACGCACCAGGGCGCTCCCCACAATGACCCCGTCGGCCACACGGGCCACGCGACGGGCCTCCTGCGGCGCGGCAATGCCAAAGCCCACACAAACGGGGGTCCGCGTCATCCGGCGCAACCGGCGCACCTGAGCTTCGAGTTCCACCGGCAGATGCCGCCGCGCACCCGTGGTCCCGGTCAGCGACACGAAATAGATGAATCCGCGGGACATCCGGACGATCCGCGTTAGCCGCGCCGGGCTGCTCGTGGGTGCCGCGAGCAAAATGGCGGCGACCCGCTGCCGTCGCGCCTCGGCGACAAGCGACCGCGCCTCCTCCGCCGGCAAGTCCGGGATGATGACACCGTCGACGCCGGCGACGCGCGCCGCGATGAGGAAGCGCCGCGGCCCCTGCGCGCCACGGCCGGCGCCTTCGCCAAACCGATAGACCGGATTGTAGTAGGTCAACAGCACCAGCGGCACGGCATGACGCCGGCGCAAGCGCCGGACGAGTCCCAGGACATCGGCGAGCGAGACCTGGTGGCGCAGCGCCCGCTGCGCGGCGCGCTGGATCGTCGGTCCATCCGCTAACGGATCAGAAAACGGCACGCCTAACTCAACGACATCGGCGCCGCTCTCGACGAGCGCATCGACGAGCGATGCGGTCTGGGCGAGCGAGGGGTCGCCGGCCATGACGAACGGGATGAAGGCCTTGCGCTGCTCGCGGCGCAACTGCCGAAAGACCGCATCCAACTTGTTCATCGGCGACCCGCCATCAACTCCGAAACCATCGTCACATCCTTGTCGCCACGGCCCGAGAGGCAGAGCACGACTGTCTTGCGTCGTCCCGATCGAGGTGCGAGCCGCCGCAGATAGGCGATGGCGTGCGCCGGCTCGAGCGCGGGAATGATGCCCTCTGTCTTGGCAAGCAGCGCAAATCCCTCTAACGCTTCGCGGTCCGTCACCGCCACATACTCGGCGCGCCCGATCGCCTTCAGGTACGCGTGCTCAGGGCCGACGCCCGGATAATCCAACCCGGCCGAGATGGAATGGGCGGTTTGCACCTGGCCGTCACCGTCCTGCAACAATAAGCTCATCGCACCGTGCAGCACGCCGGGCGTCCCGGCGACGAGGGTCGCCGCATGGGCGCCGCTGTGCAACCCCCGTCCCGCCGCCTCGACGCCGATGAGCCGGACCCGGCGGTCCCGCGCAAACGGCGCAAACAACCCCATTGCATTCGAGCCACCGCCCACGCATGCCACCAGGAGATCAGGACGCCTGGGCAGCTGGCGGCGCACCTCCTGCCCGATGACCGACTGAAAATCGCGGACGATCACCGGATACGGATGCGGCCCGACGACGGAGCCGATGATGTAGTGGGTCGTGCGGACGTTGGTCACCCAATCGCGGATCGCTTCGTTACACGCATCTTTGAGCGTCTTCGAGCCGCTCGTGACCGGGGTGACCTTGGCACCCAAGAGCCGCATGCGGAAGACGTTGAGGGCCTGCCGGCGGATGTCCTCCTCCCCCATGAAGACTTCGCACGCCAGGCCGAAGAGCGCGGCCACGGTCGCGGTCGCCACCCCATGCTGGCCGGCGCCGGTCTCCGCAATCAGGCGCCGCTTTCTCATCCGTACCGCGAGCAGGGCCTGTCCCAGGGTGTTGTTGATCTTGTGCGCGCCGGTGTGGAGGAGATCTTCGCGCTTGAGATAAATCTGCGCGCCGCCGAGCGCGGCGGTCAGCCGCTTCGCGTGGTAGAGCGGCGTGGGCCGGCCCGCGTACTGATCGAGATACTCGCGCAATGCTCGGCGGAATTTCGGGTCGCGTTTGGCGCGGGCATACTCCCGCGCTAGCTCCTCAAGAGCAGACATGACCGTCTCGGGAACAAATTGTCCCCCGAACCGGCCGAACCGGCCGTGGCGATCAGGGAGGGTGCGCGAAGGTCGTCTCATCGGTGTGTAAGCACTTGAATTCTTTATTATAGGGGGAGATTAGAGGATGGTCAAATGGAAAGCGGAGCGGTTCATCAGAGCCAGTTGACGCGCAACCCGATGCGCCGGCGCAGGGCCTGACGGTAGACGGCGAAGGCGACGGCGAGGTCCTGGATGGCGAGGCCGGTGGAATCGAAGACGGTGATATCGGAGCTACGGCGACGACCAACTTTCCGGCCGGCCACCACCTCGCCGAGGGAGGCGGCGATCTGCGACGGGCGAAACTGGCCGCGGCGGATGGGAACGTTGATCTCGCCGGCGTGGCTGGCCTGCGCGCGGTCGTCCACCACGACGATGGCATCGCGCAAGATGGCCGGGTCGAGCTCCTGCTTGCCCGGAGCGTCTGCCCCGATGGCGTTGATGTGGGCGCCTGGGCGGACCCATCCGCGCCGGACCAGCGGTCGACGCGATGGTGTCGTCGTCACGATGATGAGCGTATCGTGGACGCAGGCCTGGATGGTGTCGCAGACGGTCATCGGGAGGCGCAGATGGCGCATCCGCCGGCAGAAGCCCAGCGCTTCGGCGCGGGTCCGGCCCCACACGCGCACCGACCGGAGACGGCGCACCGCCGCAATCGCCTCGAGCTGGCTCGCCGCCTGGACCCCGCACCCGACGAGGGCCACGGTGTCGGCGTCGCGGCGCGCCAGATGCTTAGCGGCGACCCCTCCCCCGGCTCCTGTCCGCAGCGTGGTGATGGCGGTTCCGTCCATGATGGCGAGCGGATAGCCCGTCTTCGGATCATTCAACAGGATGGTCGCCATGACGGAGGGCAGGCCGCGCTGGGGATTGTTCGGATGGGCATTGACCCATTTGAGGCCGGCGGCGAGCGGCGAGGCCTGGAACGCCGGCATCGCCCGGAAATCGCCCCACGGCGGCACGTCGAGGTAGAGCTTCACCGGCATCCGCGAGCGTCCCCTCGCATAGTCGGCGAAGGCCCGCTCGACTAACGGCAGGGCCTCCCGCATGGTCATGAGCCGGGTGGCGTCGTGGCCGGAGAGGACCAGCGTCGTACGGCGCGGTGTCATGTGGCGACTTTAAAATGAATGATATCGCCGTCGCGGACCATGTACTCCTTCCCCTCAGTCCGGACGTGGCCGCTCGCCCGCGCGGCCGCCTCGCTGCCAGCCTGGACGAGGGCGTCGAAACCCATGACCTCGGCGCGGATGAAGCCGCGCTCGAAGTCGGTGTGGATTTTGCCAGCGGCCTGCGGTGCGGCCGTCCCCTCACTGACCGTCCATGCCTGGAGGATGCGCGACTGGGTCGTGAAAAAGGTCACGAGCCGCAGCGCCGCGTAGCAGGCGCGCACGACGGCCCCCAACGCGTCCGTCTCCCCCACGCCTAATTCCTGCCGCATCGCCGACCGGTCGGCCGGCTCGAGCTCCTGCAGCTCCGCCTCGGCCCGTCCCGCCACCACGATGAGCGGGGCCTGCTCCCGTTCGCACCAGGCGCGCAACGCGGCCAGCGGCTTCGGCGGCTGTGCCACCATCGCCTCAGAGACGTTGGCCACATAGACCACCGGCTTCATGGTGAGCAGCGATAGTCCTAACGTCTGGGGTGAGAGCTCCTTGGTCACGCTCCACCGCCGCGCCGGCACCCCCTGTCCCAAAGAAGTCTGCCACGACTCGAGCGCTGCGATTGCGGCTTTCGCCTTGGGGTCGCCGCCCTTCGCGCTCTTCGCGAACTTTTCCACCATCCGCTCCACCCATTCCAAATCCTTCAACAGCAGCTCCGCCTCGATCAGCTCGACATCACGGACCGAGTCAATCACACCCAGGTAATGCGGCACGTTGGGGTCATCAAACAGGTGAACCACATGGACGAGGCAATCCACTTCCTGCAGGTTATTCAAGAACTGGTTCCCCTTCCCCTCCCCTTTGCTGGCGCCCTCGACGAGGCCGGCGACGTCGGTGACTTCCAGGTGCGTGGGAATGAGTTGGTCGTGCGGGATCAGGCGCGCGAGCTGGTCGAGCCGCGGATCAGGGACGGTGACCACGCCGACTTGGGGATCGATGGTGGTGAAGGGGTAGTTGGCGACCGGCGCGTGGGCATTCGTGAGGGCATTGAAGAGCGTGGATTTGCCGGCGTTGGGCAATCCCAACAATCCACAGCGCAGTCCCGATGCCATCCGGGTTACCGTACCTCGGCATCAGTGATCGGCGACTGGCTACCGAAGAGGAGTGGCGGCTCGAGCCAGTGGTGGTGGTAGGGCGGGGTCAAACAGGTCACCGCATCGATGGCTCCACCGACGATGCGCACGAGGCCGCGCCACAGACCGACCGCGAGACCCTTCGTGCCGCCGAGCAGCCAGCCGTCGCTGCGTCCCACGTTGTAGATGGTCACCGGCAGCTCGAGCGGCCCGGTCAGCACATTGGCCATCCCCCCGCTCCACTTGTCGATGGGCGTGCTGAACCAGCCCGCATAGGGGCTCGGCGCGGTGACGCGACGCCGCGTGAGCACCGGTTCCCCGCGCATGAACCGGTCATAGATGCTGGCTTGCGCCGCCGGCACAATACCAGCCCAGATGAGGCACGCGAGGAGCAGCGTCCGTCTCATCGGCGTCGCCTCGGCCGCGAGCGTGGTGGCTGCGCCAACCATCCCTGAGCCAAGAAGCTGCAGTGACTGTCTCGTCCAATGATCAGATGATCCAGCACGGCGATCCCGACGAGGTGTCCGGTCGCCACCACGCGCTCCGTCAAGACCAGATCCTCGTCGCTCGGCGCGGGATCGCCCGAGGGATGGTTGTGCGCGAGGATGAGCGCGGTCGCATTGGCCGCAATCGCCGCCTTGAAGATGTCACGCGGATGGACGAGGCTGGCATTGACCGTGCCCTGCGCAATCTCGGCGATGCGAATGAGTCGATGGCGGCTGTCCAACAGCAGCGCAATGCACTGCTCCTGGGTTTTGCCGCGCAGGTGATGGCCGGCGAGGGCGATGGCCGCCTCTGAGGATTCGACCAGCGGCGGTTGCGATCCGTCGGTGGATGCGTCAGCGCGCCGATGGAGCTCGAAGGCCGCCTTCAGTTGCGCGGCCTTGGCAGGCCCCACCCCGTGCACCGCGGAGAGCTCCTCGACGCTGGCGCGCCGCACGCCGCGCAGGTCGCCAAAGGCCTGCAGCAGACGCTGGGCGGTGACCAGCACCGATTCGCCGGCGATGCCGCGGCCCAGCACGCAGGCCAACAGCTCCTGGGCCGATAGGCGCTCAGGCCCCCACGCGATCAGCCGCTCACGGGGCCGCTCCGACACCGGCAGATCGCGGACGGTCAAACTGGGCATGACACGCACTCCTGATTTCCATGATACCCGATCTTCGGCCGGTTGTCGATCACCCGATGGGCAGGATGCGCGCGGAGCGGCCTGGCATCGGCAGGACACCCTGCGCCGGCACGCGCAGCCCTCCGCGCGTGCCTGGCCTGGGCAGATCCACCGCGACGCGGCGCGGCTCATCGTTCAAGTTCGAGAGAAAGAGGAAGCCCTGCCGGCCCGTCATGCGCACGACCGCATGGACATCCCATGGAGTCACCCGCACCTGCGGGGTCAGTCCCAGCGTCTCGCAGAGCGTGCGCATGACCTCGACGTGATAATCGTAGAGATGCGGCATCCCGAAGCCGGCGACGACGACGCGGCCCCGCCCGACCCGGCGGACGATGCCGCACGGCTCGCCGGACGGTGTGCGCGCGATGATCTTCGCGCCGGGGGCGCGCACCACGAACTGTAACTCTTCCACCAGCGCATCGCGGCGGCCCCGCCTCGCCGAGCCCACCGGGCTCGGCGGGCGAGGCAGGCCCACCCAGGCGAATGATGGGGCGACGGCGCGCACCTGGCGGATGCCGAGGGAGCGCTGCAGCGTCGTATCGGGTTGCTGCCACAGATCCTGGGTCGGCACCGCCGGCATCAACAACAACCGTCCCCCGCGGCGCACATACGATGCCAGCAACAACTGCACCCCATGCGGCATCTGGGGCAGGCTGAAGACCAAGAGGTGCCGGTGCCGCAAGAGTTGTGCGAGTGTCGCGCGCTCCAGGTCGATCAGGGGCAGCGTGTACCCGGCCAGGACGGTCAATCGCGCCAGCCCGTCGAAGAAGAGCCGGTCGCGCCAAGTCGTCAGTTGCGCGGGATAGGCCCCACTCAAATATTCCGTCGGGTAGTAACCGGGAATCCATCCCAGCGCCCCGTCATCGTAGCAGACCCGGCTGCGGGCCAGCGCTGTGCCATGCCGGGCCAGGAATGCCCCGATCTCCTTCAACGGGGCGATGTGCGGCCGCTCGGTCCCATCCGAGGCGACGGGTGCCTGCCATTCATGATAGCTCCCACGGCAGCCGAGGCCGGGCGTGTTGTGGCCGGCCGCGAACATGTAGCAGTTGACCCCGTTGAGGCCGTGGCCGACCGAGACGTTGAAATTCAGCGCCACGTCGGAGCTGTAGATGCGGGGCCGGTCGTTGATGCCGCCGGTCTGAAACTCGGCGCAGATGGCCGGGGCCCGGGGATCGGCGATCGCGCGCGCCGCCTCGTCCATGAGGTAGAGGTCATGGAAGTTTTCAAAGTCGCACCGGCGCAGCTGGTACGCCCCGCCGAAGATGGTGCCGGGGACCTGCCGCGAAAACTCGCGGAACATCGAGCTCGTCATGAGCCCGGGAACCGCCCGCCCACACTGCTGATAGTCGTAGAACTGTGGGATGTTCGCCATGACCGGCAGGCGGATGCCCGTGCGGCGCAGGTGCGCGGTAAGCGTCGCGAAGTAGGTGGCGTAGTAGTGGCGGTAAAACGCGGCCCAGTCCCAGCTCCGCCGCAACCCCTCCCGCTCCACGTCGCCGCGCGGCTGCTCGACCTCGTCGAAACGGCGGTAGGCCGTCTGGTAGGCCTGGTTGAGCGGCTCGATGCGCCGGTACCGGGCTTTCAGAAACGCCTGGTAGCGCGTCGTCACATGGCCGTGATAGTCGGGCGATTTGGTCAGCCAGTTGAGCATGCTGATCTCGTTGTCCAACTGCACCAGAATCACCGGGCCGCGCGGATACTGATACCGTCGCAGGAGGGCGAAGAGGCGCTCGTGCCAGCGGCCGACGAGCCGTTGGAAGGTGGGATGCAGATAGGAGATGAGCGGCGGGTAGGGATGCGGCGTGCCATCGCGCCGCAGCAGGCGCACTTCAGGATAGCGCGCGAGGACCCACGGGGGGATCCCCTCGTTCGCCAGCTCCCCGTTGCAGACCGGCCCGACGCGCGCGAAACAGTACAGGCCGGCATCGCTGATGAGCCGGAGCCAGCGTTCGAGATTCCGCTGGGCGCCGGTCCGGCCGCGCAGGTCGATTGCGCCTTCCTGCCGTTCATGCCCAATCCAGGGCAGATAGCAGCCCACGGTGTTGAGGCCCACCGCCTTCGCCTGCCGCAACCGCGACCGCCAGGCCGAGGCCGGGATCCGAAAATAGTGGATCTCGCCGCCGTAGAGAAAGAAGGGCCGGCCGCCAAGCCGAAAGCCGCGCTGGGTCAGCGTCACACCGCTCATCGGGCGGCCTGCCGCATCGCGCGCGTCACGGCGCGCATCCGCTGCCACCCGAGCAAGGCCAGCGGAATCGTCCAGATGACCAGATTACGCATGTAGTAATCCCCAAACAGGAAGCGGCCGTCGTCGGCGGACAGCGTATCCGGCTGATTCCAGGGGCTCTTCACCCGCGTGGCGAAGGTCTCCCAGACGCGGCGGGCCACCGCCAGGCCCTGCGCGCGAAACCCCTCGAGAATCGCGAGACTGGCAAACGCATAGACGGTGCCAGGCCAGATGTTCGCGGACTGGACGCAGGTATGGTCGCGCCGGCCATTGGGCCAGACCGAGTTCACCGCGCCGAAGCGGGAGGCGCGGGCGTTCAACCGCAGCATCGTCGCCATCGCGCTGCGCACCTGCGCGCGCGCCAGGATCGGCGGCAGCCCCAGGAGTCCAGCATACCACTGGCCATTCAGCTGGTGCAAGGTGCAGGCGTCATTGCGCCGGTCCGGCTCGCTCGCCGCCCGCAGGTAACGGCCGGTCCACAGCTGCCTCACCAGCTCTTCCTGGGCGTGCGCGCGCCAGCGCAGACACCAGCGCGCGGTGCGCCCATCATCTTGCATCTGCGCCATCTGTTCGGCCGCGGAGAGCGCCGCGAGGGTGATGCCCGACGAGTAGGCGATCGTGCCGCGCAGATTCCAGAGATCATACGTCTGGTCCTGGCCCACGTGGTCCGGCAGCCCGTCGCCATTGTGGTCCATCCGCTCCATCCAGCGCAGGGCCCGGAGCACGTGGGGGTAGCACTCGCGCAGGAGCGCGCGATCGCCGAGCCACCGGACGTCGCGATAGACCATCAGCACAAATTTCGGATTCAAATCGCGCCAGGGCACCGAGGTGGTGCCGTTCGATGGCAACGCCACCTCGCCCCGGCCCAAATCGTGCGGCAGATAGCCGTCCGCGCGCTGGGCCCGCGCGAACTGGCGCAGCTCGTTCACCTCCAAATCGGGAAACAGCATCAAGAGCGGCCACGAGCCGTAGTAGCGGACATCGAGGGTGCCGAGGAGCGGACAGGCGCGCGGCGCTTCGAGCAGCGCGAACCGGTCGTCGCGGGTCCAGCGGCTGCTGGCGATCAGCGGGTACAGATTGTTCAGGGAGGCGTCGACCAGCCACGACGGCAATCCGGCCCGCGCGAGGATCCGCTGGCAGGCGGCCTGCCGCGCGGCGATGGCGGAGCGCCGCTGCAACAGGTGTCGGCCGGTGGCGGCCGCGTGGCCGGCGAGCCGCTCGTACCGGTGGCCGGCGGCGGTCGGTGTGCGCCACGTGAGGGCCAGCGGAATCTCGCGCGCAGCGCCTGCCGGCACGCGCACGCGGCAGGCGAGCGCCCCGCCCCACTCGACGCTTTCACTGCGGACCTCGGGTGGCGCGGGGGGCTGCGCCATCACCCCGTTGGTGTAGAGCTGCTCCCATGGATGCAACGCGAGCGAGGCCCAATCAAAGCGGAAAAACCGGCGCTGCAGATTCCAGCCCGGCAGCACCGTGACGCGCCCGCCCCGTGACCGGGGCAGCGTGAGCGCCATCGTCGCGTCCGGCTGGGCGCGGTGACGAAACACCAGCGAGGTGGCGCTGGCGCGTCGCTCGACCACGTTGTACCGCCCCACCTGCCAGGGGCCGACGGGATTGACGGCGCCAACCCACCAGGTGGCGTGCACGTCGCGCGCCGTGGGATTGACGAGCCTCAGGACGAGGAGGGCGCCGGGCATGGCCGACGCGCGGCTGGCGCCGGCTTGGAAGGCGCCGTGCGCGGTCAGCGTGACGCGCAGCGCCCAGCGCGGTTCGTGGAAGGTCAGCGTCGCGGAGGGAAAACGGCCTTCATAGGTGATCCGGCGCACCGTGGGCCAGCGCAGGGCGTGGGTGGTCAGCAGCCGGGCCACCCGGCGCCGCGACTCTTCGACGAGCAACCCCGAGAGCCAGCCAATCGCGCGCCCCTCCGAATCGCGCGCGGGCTGGACCTCCATCGTCCAGGCTCCCAATAATCCATCCGGCCACAGCTCAACCGCGCCTGTGCCGATGCCGCCTAACGGCACCCCGCACAGGACGCGATCAGCGGGGGCGCGGTAGCGGGTCACAGGTCAGGTGAGCGTCGTGACGGTGCGCCGACCCGGCGTGCGCGACGGCTTCGCCGACGATGAGGTGCCCAGCACCACCTCGACCTGGTGGACCCGGCCGTCGCGGTGCGGACGGACCACCGTGCCGGCGATGGGCTGGCCGTCCACGCGCAGCGAGGCCACCCCATGCTGCACGCCCTGCGGATTGAGGATCGTAATCTCGTAGGTCGCGCCGCGGAAGGGCCGGGTGATCTTGCACCGCTTCCAGGTCGAGGGAATGCTCGGATCGATGCGCAACCCCTCATAGTCGCGGCGGGCCCCCATGACCCACTCCGTGCCGGCCATGAAGGTCCAGCCGGCGGTCCCCGTGATCCAGGTGAAGGCTCCCTCGCCGGAGCGGTAGGGGCTCTCCGGCCCGATCAGATACTCGGCGTAGGTGTAGGGCTCCGCCTTGTACCGATCATAGTCGGGCTGGGCATTGGGCATGACCTTGCGCAGGCTGCGATAGCCCTGGTTGCCGCGCCCGACCGAGAGATCCGCGACGATCTGAAACGTCGCCGCGTGGCAGAAGATGGCGGCGTTCTCCTTCGTGCCCTCGGAGAACATGCTGATGCGCCCGAGCGTCGGTTCCCAGCGGGAGTAGGCCGGGTAGAACAGTGCCAGGCCGTGCGGCCGGTCGAGGTGCTCATCGACGCTGCGCAGCAGCCGTTCCTGCCGCTCCGGCGTGGCCACCCCGGAGAGAATGGCCCACGCCTGGGTGTTCAGGTAGATCTTCCCCTCCCGGTTCTTGGCGGAGCCGAAGAGCTCCCCCTCGTCGGTAAAGCCGTAGGCGTACCATGCGCCGTCCCAGCCGACCTGGTTGATGCGGTCGGTCATGGTCTGCGCCCGGCGGCGCAATTCGGCCGCCTTCGCAGCTTCACCGATGAGCTCGGCCAACTCGGCCAGCATCTTCTGGCTCCGGACCAGCGCCATCCCCAGCCACAGGCTCTCGCCCTTGCCCTGGATGCCGGCGGCATCGAGCGCGTCATTCCAGTCGGCGTGGCCGATGAGCGGGATGCCGTGCGGGCCGACATCGTTGAAGGTGAAGTCGAGATTCTTCCAGAGGTGCTCGAAGAGCGTGCCTGCCTCATCCTCCACCGCGCCGCCCTTCCACTGCAGATCCACCTCCCAGCCGCGAATCCACCGGTCCTTGATGTAGGCAATCCGGGCCCGCAGGATCTCCTGGTCCCCGGTTTCCTTCACATACGCAGCCACGGTGGAGGTGAGCCAGACCGGATGGTCCTTGTTCGGCCGGTGCCCGGCCGGCCCCGTCGTGTCCGACCAGCCCGGCGCACAGGTGCCGTCCCGCCGGTGCAGCGAGGCGAGCTTGAGCAGCTTCGCCTTCGCGTGCGCGGTGTTGATCGCCATGATCCCTTCGGCATCCTGGCACGAGTCGCGGTACCCGCGGCCGCCGGAGCCCTCGTGGTAAAAGGAGGGCGAGCGGGACCAGAAGTTGCAGATGTAGAGCTGGTACTTGACCCAGACATTCATGATCGTGTTGAAATCCTGATCCGGCGTCTCGACGACGATGTTGTCGAGGATCCGCCGGCGCCAGGTCTCGCGGGTCTTGGCCAGCGCCTGCCCGACGTGGGCCGCCTGCCGATACTGGTCGATGAGACCGCGGACCTTCGCCTCGCCCTCCGTCTGGCCCAGGATGACGGAGAACTCGACCGTCTGCCCGGCCTTTAGTTTCACGACATGCCGGAGGCAGCCGATGGCGTCCTCGCCTGAGCAGAACGGCAGCGTCTTCCATTGGCCGGAGAGCAGCATGGCCGGACGCTCCTCGGTGTTTGTGGGCCCAAGAAAGTCCCCCTTGATGGTCGCCACACCCTGCTGGCGCAGGCTGCTGGCGAAAAAGACCGTGTCGGTGAAGGGCCGGATGTTGAAGTCGCCCCACGCCGCGGTCTTCTTCGCGAAGATCGCCTGGCTGGGCTCATCCAGCCAGACGCGGTTGTACAGGTTCATGATGTTGCGGTAGCGCAGCTCGAGGTGGTAATCGCCTAACAGCCACTCGACATACGGAAAGAGCTCCAGCGCGCGCGCGCGGCGGGTCCGGTTGGCGACCTTGACCGCCCAGATCTCGCAGGGCGCGTCCACCGGCACAAAATAGGTGATCTCGATGCGAATGCCGTGATACTCCGACGTGATGACGGTGTAGCCCAGCCCATGGCGCGCTTCAAAGCGATCCGCCGGCAGCTGCATGGGCTGGTAGGTGGCGCTCCACACGCGCGGCCGGCCCTGCGCCTGCTCGCGCACAAAGAGATACCGGCCCGGCCGGTCCACATAGAGATTCTCCGGGCTCCATCGCAGCAACCGGTCGGTGCGGCAGTCCTTGTAAAAGCTGTAGCCGCCCGCCGACTGCGAGATGACCGCGCAGTACTCCTCATTCGTGAGATAGTTGATCCACGGGCGTGGCGTGACCGGGCTGGTGATGATGAATTCCGTGCCGTCCTGACTGAAGCGACCGTATTTCACTGAACGAAACCCCCTTCCTCTGCTGCTCGTGGCGTGACGCGCGCGACATTCGCGGCGGGCGCGGCCGCCGCGTCGGCGAACTCCGTCTCCGACGCGCCAGGATTCCACAACAATTGGTACAACCGGAAGGCCGGGCGCAGTTGTCGCAGGAACGGGCTGTGCGTCCCGTCACCCTGGCCGACGATACCGTACCATTCCTCGTAACTCCACGTGCCGGGAAACGGCCCGGCCCAGCTGCCGTCCGTCTCGTGCACCCTCGAGGAGAAGCGCGGCGGCTGGCCCGCCTTCCACCATTCATCCATCCATTCGAAGAGTCCGCCGCCCAGGGCGTTGCCGGCGCCCCGGCCGGCCAGATTCGCGGCGATGTCCGCCCAGGCGCCCCAATGATACCAGGCCTGCTCGGCCTCCGCGACCTCCGTCGTCCGGCCCTTGTGGTAGGCCGGGCAGCCGTATTCGGTAATCAACACCGGCTTGCCGTACCGGCTGCGGGCGTCCTGCCAAAAGCTGTAGCCAAACCCGTGCCAGCCCCGGTAGCTGTTCACGCCGAGCACATCCACGGATGGGGTCTGGTCGGCGATCTCATCCAAGAACAGCAGATCGCCGTTGCCCAGGACGACCGGGTGGTTGGGATCGGCCGTGTGAATCCACGCCGCCAGTTCATTGATGAACTGGTAGAACTCCTTCGGATGCTGCGCCGCGTTGCCCACGCCGCCGACGAAGCCGTGCTGGCCGCCATAGTTGTTCTCATTGCCCAGCACCCACATCAGGATGTACGGCTCATCCTTGAAC